>CAZMOE010000032.1:28066-30622 GCA_964567855.1 uncultured Prevotellaceae bacterium | reverse complement strand
TCTTTCAGCCAGCGGTCTAACCAGCTGAAGAATACCCGTTGCCAGAGCACGGCATTCTGAGGCTGCTGTACCCAGTGGCATTCATCGGGAAAGTAGAGCATTTCGGCAGGAATACCCCGCATGCGGGCGGAATTGAAGGCCTGCATGCCTTCTGTAGCCGGAATGCGGAAATCCTTTTCGCCATGGATGACGAGAATAGGGGTATCCCATTCGCCGACGGCTTTGTGGGGAGAGTGGGCATAGCTGCGTTGGGCAATCTTGTTGTCTTTTTCCCAGTAAGCACCGCCCAGGTCCCAGTTGGTGAACCAGTTTTCTTCGGTTTCACTATACATGCTTTCCAGATTGAAAATGCCGGCATGGGCGATGAAGCACTTGAACCGCTTCTGATGATGGCCGGCAAGGTAGTAGACCGAATAGCCGCCGAAGCTGGCGCCTACGGCCCCGAGGCGGTTACGGTCGCACCAAGGTTCTTGGGCGATGTTATCGATGGCAGTCAGGTAGTCGGCGATGCATTGGCCGCTGTAGTCGCCGGAAATCTGTTCGTTGAAGGGCTGACCGAATCCGGGAACCCCGTGACGGTTGGGGAGGACGACGGCATAACCGTTGGAAAGCATCATCTGAATGTTCCAGCGGATGCTCCAGAACTGGCTGACGGGACTTTGAGGGCCGCCCTGGCAATAAAGTAGCGTGGGGAACTTCATCTCCGGGTTTTCGGCGCGCAGGCGGTCGAAGCCGACAGGATAGGCTACCCAGACGAGCATCGGGTCGCCGTTAGTGCAACGCATCCACCGTTTTTCGATACGTCCCATTTCGATTTGGTCGAGAATATGTTTGTTTTCAAAGCTCAGTTGTGTGGCTGTGTGGCTTTTTTCGTCGACGGAATAGATTTCGTCGGGGCCGCTCATGCTATGACGGGTCGCGATGATGCGGTCGCCGGCAAGGGCGAGGCTGGAGAAGTCGTAGTCGCCGCCGTCGCTGACGCGGGAAATCTTGCTTTCGCAGGAGATGTCTGTTTTGGCGCCGCCCCGGATGTCTTCTATAATGAGGTCGGTGATTTCGCATTTGTAGATCTGGCAGGTCGCCTCTACATAGCTGAGGAAGTAGATCGTGCGGCTGTCGGGGGCCCAGATGAATCCGTCGCAGTTATCCCGGTAAGCGGCGGTCAGATCCTGATAGGAGCCGTCGGCGAGATTGAGAAGCATCAGGCGGTTCTTGTCGCTTTCATAGCCGTCGCGTGCCATGCTGCACCAGGCCAGGCGGGTACCGTCTGGGCTGAATGCCGGGGCGGTATCATAGCCGTTCATGTTTTCCATGCCGGCGGTAAGCTCGGTGGTGGTCCGGGTGGCGATATCGTAGAGATACAGGCCGGAGTTAGTGGAGAAGGCATAGTCGCGCCCGGTCTTTTTGCGGCTGACATAGACCAATTGGCTTCCGTCGGGGCTGAATGAAAAACTTTCCACCCCGCCAAACGGGCGCATCGGACATTCGTAGGGCTCTCCTTCCATGATGTCGATGGCCTCGCCGATCATACCATTGTTGACCGGGGCGAGGTAGGGATGCGGATAATCGGTGACGAAGTCATTCCAATGGCGGTACATCAGATCGTCGAAAATTTTACCCGTTGCCTTGTCCAGGTCTGGATAAAGTGTCTGTACGGCATTCTTGATTTGGATAGGGGCGATGATCAATACCTGCTTTTGGGCTGGGTCGAAGAGGAAACCTTCGATATCGGTCTCCGTTTTTTTGCCGTCGGCATCGGTGGTGCCGAAATGGCTGATCTGGCGGCGGTCCGATCCGTCGGCATTCATTGTCCAGATCTGACTGCTTCCGCTTTCCGTGCAGAGGAATGCGATGCGGCGGCCGTTTTCTATCCAGACGGCATTGTTTTCCTTGGTCGGTGTGTGTGTGACGGCGTGGTTGTCGCTACCGTCGGCGTTCATGACAAACAATTCGCGGTTGGATTTATTCTGCTCGATGCTTGTGTAGGTAACGCCATAGAGTAGTTTCTGACCGTCGGGAGAAACCTGTACGTCGCTGATGCGTCCCATGCGGTGCAGGATTTCCGGGGTCAGCCGGTGGTCGCTGATGGTCGGCTCATAGCGGCCGATGATTTCTTGTGCGGTCGGTTCTCCGTCTGTTGCCGGAGTGCATGCCGCCAATCCTGACAGAAGGGTGGAGGCCATAAGGGTGTAATGTTTTAAAGAGAACATATCTGAATAGTTTTTGTGTCGGAATTATACCGCGGAAAGTGTTTCTGATTCTCATTGCGGCATCAAACGGTGCAAAGATAGTGCTTTTGGGGCTAAAATTCGGGGAAGGGGTGAAAATTCTCCAACGCTTTACTTCTTTTGTGGGAAATCCTCCGCTTCATTTTGCGGGGTAGGCGGCATTGCCAGACCTTACTATAGGGCTGTTTGTGACGAATTATTTCTTAAAAATCTTTTTTCTTGTCCCGATATGGCTGTTGATTTCAGGAATTTCACTACTTTTGCGCCGTATCCTGCATGATTGCCTCTATGAGGCACCGGAAATATGTTGGATATTTATACATAAGAA
>CAZMOE010000032.1:0-27966 GCA_964567855.1 uncultured Prevotellaceae bacterium | reverse complement strand
GGGTTCCACGCTTTTTTCTTATATATAAGATGTATAATTTTATCATTGATCGTCCGCTCAGGGGCCACCGGACATTTTACAGACAGCCATGGAATCGATTGGAGACATGATCAAGCAGGAATTGGAGCAGCAGGGACGATCTGTATCGTGGTTGGCGGCGCGCCTCCATTGCAACCGTACCAATGTTTATAATATCTTCATGAGGCATGATATCGACTTGCTTCTTTTATCACGCATCTCTAAAATTTTAGGGCGTAACTTTGTTCGTGAATGGGCTGACCATGTCGAAGCGGAAATCGATAAGTGTCAAAATAATGCTACAAATTGTCTAAAAATGTAGGACACTTCTTTCTCTCATTTTCCCTTGTTGCTTTTTACCTTTGCGGATGAAAACGGAGACTCTTGATTGTAGTTGTGTTTTCACTATTTAATAATTAAAACAAAACGATATGAAAAAGTTATTGCTATCAACGCTCTTTGTGCTTTCATTTGGTTTTAGTGCGGGTGCGCAAACCGAAGTTTCGAACAACAATGAATCGACTACGACGTCGACTATTGGGGTATCGGGAAGTAATTCCGGTTATGTATCTGCTAAAGGTTTCGATATTAGTGTCGATTATAATTCGGATTTGGAGGTATTCGGATTTGGATTCATAGCCGACACGGGGAAAAGAGGATATTGGGGATATAACTACTCTGTAGGATTCGGCGACTTATCTTCTTATAGTTTTATAATGCCATTTGGTTGGAAACAGCGCTATGTGTTTAATGATGTTTTTCTTGTCCAAGGAAAGATAGGTCCTTATGTCGGGTTTAGTAACTACGAAAAACAGAAATATGCAGGTGTAGATAAGTGGGGTAATGCGAAAATAGAGATAAAGGACAAGTACGAATTTGCCTATGGTGCTAATGCCAGTCTGGCTGTCGGTTTGAAGCTTTGGACTACCAAGAAAGGCAATTCAAATTTTCTCACAATCGGATATTATATCAGTGCGCCGAAATTTAAAACAGAAAATATGTTCGATAACGGAAGCTGGGGCCTTAGCTTTACTGTCATCTTCAACGAATGATATGGATTAAAATAGAACAAGCGCGCGACAAAAGAAGATTGTAATTTTTTTTACTTTTATATTTTGATATCGGATAGTCTTCTTCCTATTATAAAGATAGGAGTTGCGATGGTATATATATAAAAGAATAAGACTTTCAGTCATTTTATAACAATTCCATTGGCAAGAGCTTTCAGATGATATTGCAAATGGAATTGTTATTTTTTAGAATGGGGAAAATTTCTTTTGTGATATATGGATTACTCCAAAGGTGAGGGCTGATATTTTATATTAGCGGAGTTTGATGAAGATGGGGGAATATGAAAGATTGTAGGAGATGGTTTTCTTTGGATGGATGGAGTTTGCTTTTGCATCGGAAAGCTGGAGATAGAGTGCAGGAATCACTCCACCCCGTGCTTTTCTTTATATCGATGCACCATTTCCAGCAATTCGTCGCCGTAGGACTGCAATAGTTTGGGACCGAAGCCGGAGATGGAGAGCAGTTGCTTGCTGTTGGATGGCAGGAGGTTGACGATGCCGAGCAGAACTTTGTTTTGCAGAATGGTGTAGGGGGCGACTTTATTGGCGACGGCCTTGTCGAGCCGCCATTTCCGCAATTCGTCGTGCAGTTCGGGGTGGCGGATATCTTCGTTGAGGCCGACGGTGATTTTTTGTACTTTTTCGCTTTTGCGTTTGCTGCTTCCTGATTCCGGTAAGGACGTTTTTTTGCGGGATGAGGGGCTGTCGCTTTCCTGTTGCATGAGGGTTTTCGCTTTGGTGTCCCAATACACCTGAAGGGAGAAGCCGTGCACGCACTGGGCACAAAGCCGGGCTTTCAGGATATAGTCGTTTTGGAGCAGGGAAAATTCCCTCTCTATCTGCTGGCGGTTCTTTTTATTACCGATTTCCGGCAGACCGGTCTCGAAGAGATCGCCGAGAAGGTCGCTCATCTTCGTTTCGTAGTAGGCGAAACCTTTCGTGATGCGTTCCTGCAGAACCGTGTTGTCGGTAAAGTCTTCGGTTTCGTGAGTGAGGCGGCGGATTTGTGCTTGGAACCGTGCCCCGACGTCGGCAAGTTCCTGCTGTACACCGGCAGCAATGGCTTTACAGCGGTCGACGTAATTCGGATACAGGCTGCTTAGATATTCATCCGCCAGACGGGTGAAATAGTTGAAGCGGGTCATGAAGGCCGAGAAGTCGAAGATATCGCAGAGGATGTCGGCGATATATTGTTGCCGGTCGGTTGCCAGCTGTTCCGGGGTGGGATGATTTTGCTCGATGAAACGGTTGTAGCAGATGATGTTGGGGTCGTTCATGACGGCGCCGGGCGTAATGAGTGTGCTGAGAACGAGTCCTTCCAGTGTGCGGCATCGGCTCAGGGCAACGTAAACCTGTCCGTGGCTGAAGGCACTGCCTGCGTTGATGATGGCGCGCTCGAATGTGAGTCCCTGACTTTTATGAATGGTGATGGCCCAGGCGGTCTTGAGCGGGATTTGCGAAAATGTGCCGGCGATTTCTTCGGTGATGGCGCCGGTGGCGGCGTCAGTGACATATTTTGCGTTGGTCCATTCCTGAGCTCCCACTTCGATCAGGATTTCATCGTCCTGATCATGATTGTCATCGGGCACGCAGGAGACAGTGACGGAATTTCGGCCGAGGCGGACGATGCGCCCGATTTTTCCGTTATAATATCTTTTCTCGATGCCGGGATCGTTTTTGCAGAACATGACTTGGGCTCCGACTTTAAGGACAAGGTTTTCGTCGGTGGGATAAGACATCTGCGGAAAATCGCCCTGGATAGTGGCGGCATAGCGCATCTCTTGCGTTGGGAGGGCTTTCAATTTGCGGCTGTTGATTTCCTGGGCCTGATAGTTGTGTGTGGTCAGAGTGATATAGCCGTCGCTCTCCTTGGGGAGGAAATCGGGTTGGAAGCGGGCGTTCAGCTGTTGTAAAGTGGCTGTATCGAGCCGATTTTCGCGGACGTGGTTCAGGATGTCGATGAACGCCTGGTCGGTCTGACGGTAGACATGGGTCAGTTCGATGGTCGTATAGTTGGTTTTCTTCAGTGCTATGCTGTCGAAGAAATATGGCGTCGGGTAGTATTGTTTTAGTATCTGCCATTCGCTCTCTGTCGTCACCGGGGCAAGCTGTTGCAGATCTCCTATCATCAGTAATTGTACGCCGCCGAAGGGGAGATTGCGATTCTGATAGCGTCGCAGAACGCCGTCGATGGCATCCAGCAGGTCGGCACGTACCATGGAAATCTCGTCGATAATCAGCAGGTCGATGGTTCGCAGGATATTGATCTTGTGTTTCGAGTATTGGTATTTCTGTTTCTCCCCCCCATTGCCGGAAAAGGCCGTCTCGGGCAGCAGCAGTCCCGGAGCGATTTGGAAGAATGAATGAATGGTGACACCTCCGGCATTGATGGCGGCCACACCCGTCGGGGCTACGATCACCAGACGTTTCCGGGAGGTGGCTTGCAGGTGACGCAAGAAAGTGGTCTTTCCCGTACCGGCTTTTCCGGTCAGAAAGATGTTGCGGCGTGTGTACTGGGCGTAGTTATAGGCCAGATCGAGGGTAGGATTGGGTGCCATGATAACAGGAACGGGCGGAAATAGTGTTAGCGGATGAATATTTTTCGGATGGTGCGGCCGTCGTCGATGATGTAGACGCCTCTGCCGGACAGGGAAGCCCCGCTTATGTTCTTGTAGGGGATACCGGCAAGAATGAGGCGGCCGGCAAGGTCGTAGACGTCGATATATTCGCTGCGGTTGGTATCTCCACATGTCTGTGAGAGGCCGGAGTCGTTTCCGTCGAAAGGTTTCACATGAAAGGTGATGGTTCCGTCCGGAGTTTCGGCGATGTCAGTAATGTCGAAGGTCGCCGGGTCGCCGGTGAAAAAGGCGGCGGCCGGCGTGGTGCTTTTATTGAAACGTACGGCAGCGGCGGGGCCGGGCCAGATGTCGCCGAGAAAACTGTTTTTCCATGCGATATAGGCGTCCTGGGTGGAACCGGTGAAACAATCCAGGGTTCCGTCGGCAGGGACAACCGTATATCGCTGGCGGGTGGGGTCGTTGTTGACTGCGTTGTTTTTCCATATCGTGGCGTCATAATCCACATGGGTGATGAGAAGACCATGTTGTTGGAATTTGCCGAAATAGGTGTCCCAACCCTGGTTCTGGTGATTCTCGAAGATGAAACTTTCATTCTCATTGGCCGGATTTTTATAGATCAGGGCCTGATTGGAAGTCTCGATGGGGGCCAACGTCATATCTCCGGAGGCCGGAAGCGGGGAGAGGTCCATCCATCCTACACTTTCACGTTCAAACGCCGTGTAGCTGGGCGGAGTTTTCCCGTCGTTATTATAACAGCCCTGATCCATGACGCTCCAGGCATCCATACCATAGCATCCGCTTTTCGTGCCGGTGTTGTAGAAATCGGGCAGGCCGAGACAGTGGCTGAACTCATGCACGCAGGAGCCGATGCCGTCTATCTGCAGATTCTCCTGATCCTCCGGCGTACCCATTAATTCGCTGGAGCAGGCATATTTGCTGATTTTTATGTCGCCGTAGTTCAGGGTAGGACTGAGGTTCCAGGCATGTGGCCAGATGAAATTGTCACCCGCGCCCTCCGACTCGCTAAAGCCGGCGTAGAAAACATATACCAGATCGACGTATCCGTCTCCGTTGCCGTCGTAAGGGGAGAAATCGGAAATCAGCCCCAGCCCGACCGCTTTTTTGACCGCATCCGCCACCATCTCGCGGGGGCGGAGATCCGTGCCGGTCGTGGGACTATTGGCTCCGTAGTATCGGTAGGGATTGTCGAGGGTAACCGGTCCGATGATATCGAACACCGGTTTGTATTTCCCGAGACTTTGGTCTTGGAAGTATTGTTGCGCGCTGCCTGTAGCACCTTGAAAGTCGTAGCTTTCACCGTTCAGCATATTTTCAAAATGGCTTTGGGAACCGATAGCCGAAAATTTGAGATTGGAGAATTGGACAAGAATGGCCAGAAGTCTGTGTTCGCCAATGGAGGGTACGACGTTGGTCTCGGCCATGTCGGCGGATCGTTTTTTCCGGCGGGTCTGCCACTGCTGGTCCTGTTCCATCACTTCGGAAGCCTTGAGAGCGGTCCAGTAACCGGCCGCATTTTGGCACAGGCGTTGTCCGCGGCTGTCGACATAGAACGACAAATGCTCGTCGCCGCAGAGGGTGGCGGTCAAGGTGGTTCCGTCCGGTTGGGTAAGGGTTTTCCTGACACGTTTGGCCGGAACAGCCCAGGCCGTGGCTGTTATTGCGAGGGCGAGTATTGCCGTGCTGATGATTTTCATAGGATGCAGGGTGTTTGTGCGTTCTGGTCAGATGCCCATCAGATCTCTGTAGAGATCGAGGGCGATAAAGATCTGCTCTTTGCTGGCAGTTTGGTTGATGGCTACGTTGCCGATGTCGTAAAGAAGGGTGAAATTGATGTCGCCCGCCTGATTTTTCTTATCGTGGGTCATGAAGGTGTAGAGTGCGGCGTAATCGTCGCAGGTGATGTGCAGAACTCCATACTGGTCGCGGACATAACGGGCAATGTCGTAGAGAACTTGTGAGGGGAAGCCGCAAAGCCGGTGGCTCATGACGAGTTCGCAGACCAGACCCCAGGCAACGGCATAGCCGTGGAGGACAGGCCGGTTGTTTTTAAGGCAGAAACTTTCAAAGGCGTGTCCGAATGTATGGCCGAGGTTCAACGCCTTGCGGAGCCCCTGCTCATAAGGGTCCTGACGGACGACTTTGCGCTTGACGTTGACGGAGGTTTCCAACAGGTTGAGCATTTCTTCAGACTGGGCACGGTTGTCGGCTGTCACGTCGAAGGATAAAAGCTCGCCCAGATGGCCGGAGTCGCAAAGCAGACCATGTTTCAGCATTTCAGCATAGCCGGAAAGCAGATTGTTACGGTCCAGAGTTTTGAAGAAGCCGGTGCTGATAAGCACTGCGGCGGCCGGGGCGAAAGCTCCGATTTCATTTTTCAGGTTGCCGAGGTTGACGCCGGTTTTTCCGCCGACAGCTGCATCGACGGCTCCGAGCAATGTTGTAGCGACATTGATGAAACGGATACCGCGTTTGAATGTTGCGGCGGCGAAACCTCCGAGATCCGTCACCATGCCGCCGCCGATATTGATGAGAAGAGAATGCCGTGTTGCTCCGTTGGCCGACAGCGCTTCCCAGACTTCGGTTACCGACGCCAGGGTCTTCGCCGCATCGGTAGGCTCGATGATGATGGTCTGTATTTTGGATGAATGAGCCGTTTCGTAATCATTCATGAACGTTACGAGGTCCGGCATGCAGTTTCTGAGTGTGTTGGTATCGAAGAGGAGGAAAAGGCGGTCGTGGTTCAGCCTGGTCGTGAACTCATTGAGCGTTCCGCATATATCCTGGGTGAAAACCACTTGCTGTTCAATCATAATCTGTAAGAAAAAATAAGTTCGGAAGCAAAGGTAGGACAAATATTTCATTCTGCAAAATAAAAGAGGCAAAAGGCCGATTCGCGTCCGGTTGCGGATGTCGGTCTGCATTCGGAGACTGATGTCGGGCCGAGCGGTGGCGGGAGGTTATATTTTTTATGAAGGCTCTGATCGGTGTCGGTCCAGGGGAATATGAGGCCGTTAGGCTGGAAAATCCCATATTGAAATTTGGCGGTTTCAATATGAATGGCTATCTTCGCGCAGTGAATAATTTTAATATGGATTACCATGAAAAGAATTTTTAAATTCGTTGGAATAGCCTGTGCTTTTTTATGTGTCGCAGAACTTTCCATAGGACAGAATACTCCGGCCAAACGTATTTTGACCGGAGTTGAGGATGTCAATCAAGTAAAGGATCTTACGCTCGACAGTCTGAACCTCGCCATGTCGGCGCGTCCGGTGCCCGGTTCGAGCCGCAAGGGCAATAATCCGGTGTTGTTTCTGGTCGGCAATTCGACAATGCGTACCGGCACACTGGGTAACGGTAACAACGGCCAGTGGGGCTGGGGCTATTTTGCTCAGCAGTGGTTCGATGAGAACAGGATCACGGTCGAAAATCATGCTTTGGGAGGAACCTCGAGCCGTACATTCTATAATCGCCTGTGGCCGGATGTGCTGAAAGGCGTGCAGAAAGGAGACTGGGTCATTATAGAGTTGGGGCACAATGATAATGGTCCTTATGCCGAGGGGCGTGCCCGTGCCAGTATTCCCGGAATCGATCCGGACACCGTCTTGTATGTCACTATCAAGGAGACCGGTGTCGCCGATACGGTTTATAGTTACGGTGAGTATATGCGCAAGTTTATCCGCGATGTGCGTAGCAAGGGCGCCTATCCGGTGATCAGTTCATTGACCCCGCGTAATTCTTGGGATAACGATTCCACCGTCACCCGCAAGTGGAACACCTTTACACCGTGGGGCAAGGCGGTCGCCGAGGAGATGGGATGCCCCTGGATCGATCTGGAAGGTCAGTCCGCCACACGTCTGGAAAAGTTCGGCGTCTGGAAAACCAACTACATGTTTACACCTCTCGATAAAATTCATACCAGTGCTTTCGGCGCCCGCAACAATGCTTATTCTGCCGCGTTGGCTATTGCCGCTTGTCCTGGGCTGGAACTGAAAAATTATTTGAAAGACCTCACGTTGCCCACGGTAGCGGTAAACCGCAGGCCGGGTAAGCCCGTGGTTTTCCTTACCGGTGATTCTACCGGCAAGAATGTCGATAAAGAAGATGACGGCATGTGGGGCTGGGGCAGCCAGATGGCTCTTGTTTTCGATACTGCCCGTTGCACGCCGGTGAATTGCGCCAAAGCCGGCCGAAGCACCCGTACCTATCTGAAAGAAGGTCGCTGGGATCAGGTATATAATAGTATTCAGCCCGGAGATGTCGTGCTGATTCAGTTCGGACATAATGATATGGGCGGTATCGACCGTCAGAAGGAGCGTGGTGTGATTGCCAGCGCCAAAGATACGATGCATGTCTATCGTCTTGCTTCCGACCGTACTTATGAGGCCGTCTATAGCTTTGGCTGGTATCTTAAGAAATTTATCGGCGACGTGCGCGAGAAGGGCGGTATTCCGGTCTTGTTGAGCCTGACTCCCCGCAACGAGTGGCCCCACGGCAAAATCGAACGCCGTAACGACAGTTACGGTCAGTGGTATCGGGAAGTGGCGGCCGAGACCGGCTGTGCGTTTGTGGATGTGCATAACCTGAGCGCCGATTATCTTGATAAGGTGGGCAAAGAGGAGGCCAAGATTTATTTTAATCATGACCACACGCATACTTCCAAATTGGGAGCCCAGCTGAATGCCCGCAGTTGTGCCGCCGGCCTTCGCGAGGCTGGTTTAGGCAACCTCTTGTTGAACCAGAAGGTGGTCGACAAGGAAATGAAGAAGACGACCAAGATGTTGAAGAAGCTTGTCAAGAAAGAGGACAAGTCGGCATATAGTGATAATGTCACGACGCCGGCCGAGCGTTGATCTTTTTAGTGTTTTATCTTTATAAATATCTCCCCGAAGCAAATAAATGCTTCGGGGAGATGTTGCTTTTATTGTAGAATGGTGCATGTGGAGGTAGAGAACCGGATTCGTGTACTGTGGTTTGCCGTGAAGTGATGGGGTGGGGGTGCGGTGAAATGAAAAAGCTGTTGTATCGGGGGGATGTTCCGGTTGATGGAAAACGGGTTATCTTGAGAATATTCCGGATAGAAGATAATTGGAACGTGTAGGTTTATGGAATGTTCCGGAGGTTGGATAGTGGTCGAAATGCGGCTTTGTAAATATTCCGGGTGAAAGATAACGGAAAATGTGCGGTTTTGTGTATGGACGGGATGGCGGTCGGTGTGAGACCTGCGGTTCGAAAGAAGCTCCGGATGGAGGTGGTGTGGGACAGGAGTGTGGGGAATTGCTCCGGATGGCGGGTGCTGGATTTATAAGAATTCCGATGTTTCCCATCATGATGGGAAACATCGGAATTGTAGTGGAAATGAACCCTATCGCCGCTGTCTGCCGGATTGCAGCGAGGGGATTCGTATCAATGGATAATGATTTTTTTCTTGTCGATGATGTAAACACCTGACGGTAAATCGTATCCGGTAATATCGTTTTGGCGTTGTACGCGGGCGATTCTGGTTCCGAGAACATTGTAAATATCGACTTCTCCGTCGGCTATGGTTGCATCATCGCAGATGGCATCGATGGCGGTCGGACGTTTCACATTTACCTGGACTCGGTTGGTTACACCGAGGATGGTAGGTAATTTCACGAATGCTCCGCCTTTATAATAGTAAGCGCTTGCGTAATATACAGTCTGTGGAGTAAGATTTTCTATTTTGCCGGTTACATAGGCAATGCCGGAACTTTCTCCTGCAAAGGTGGCGTCATTGTCAATAGTGAGGAGAGGCGTGGTCGATGTACGGGTTTTGAAGAACTGGATACGGAAAGCACCTGCATAGTCGCCGCCTTCGTTATTCAGTTCGAGGCCGAAGGTAATATCGGTATCCAATTCGCAGGAGCCGTCTTCGATCCAGGGAGCTTTCTCTAAGGTAAACGAAGCCAGGGCCGAGGCATCGGCTTCTACGAAGAATGTTTGGTTTGTTCCGGAGATTTCGAACTGATCTGTGCTGATGTTTTGCAGGCTGTAGGACATTTTGGACTTCCACTGTCCCGGTGTTGTGAATGTATAGGTGAAAGAAACCTGTTTCGTTTCACCGGGAGCGATAGTCAGCACTTCGTTAGACATGACCGTGGACTCCCATCCTGCCGGGGAGGTTAAGGTAAGATGGAATTTGCCTGCGAAAGTTTCATGCTGGTGGTTATTGGTAACTTTGGCGGTGATGGTGCTGGGACTGGCAGTGCGGAAAGTGTTGGCCGGATCGGCGGTGCTCCAGTCGCTGACGGTTAATTGTGGTTCGTATGAAGTGTAGGAGAGCGTGGCACGGCCGTTGGCAACGGTCAGATTGAAGTAGCTCGGGGCCACAGCCCGGCAGCGGATGATGGCGCAACTGTCGCTTCCTGTCGGCTGGTAGTAGGCATATAAACGATATTCGCCGTCGCTGAGCGTAGTCGGGATGGTAAAGTATCCGCTGGGGGAGTCTCCGTATATATAGCCGTTGCAACCATCGATGAACAAGGTGCTGATCGGAGTCTTGCTGACAACGACCCCGTCTTTTGTAATCAGTGCTCCGAATCTGCCGGATACTCTGTCTGAGGTGAAATTATAGCAATACTGGACACCGAAGGAGATTCTCGTACCCAATGGTGCAGCATTAAGCGACGATGCGTAGAGTGTCTCACCGAAGATGGAACACATCTGGCGTCCGGTGTTCTGGGTCGGCGTCAGTTGGACCACAGCCCATTGATTGGTACTGAAGCCATCGGAGGAAGCTGAGGCGCCTGTTCCTGTGCCGGTAGGGTTCAGCACGCAGACGTCGTAATATCCGTCGTAATATCCGTCCCATCCCCAGTTGACATGGTAGTATCCATCCTGATTGTAACCATCGAGAATGAACGCATGGCCGCCGCTGCTTGAAGAGCCGGTGAAGATAATAGGCCGGGCGCAGGTTAGCTCGTTGTATAACATGTCATTCCATTCATTGAAACTATAATAATCGCGGCCTTGGATTGATGTCAGATTATTGTACCCGAAGTTTTGTATGAGGGCATGGGGATAGTATGGCGAAATGGAGCCGCTGGCGTTTGGGCCATAGCTCATGAAGAGCGAAATGCCGCAATCGTAGCTTAATTTGGAGACTTGCATTTTCTGGGCGTCGGTTACCGATGATGAGCTTTTATCAAACATCAGATCATAGTTGTAAGTGCTCTCGGCGAAGTTGACGGAGAGGGTCTGCCCGTTCCAGCTGTAACTGTTGCTGCCGATACCATGTTCCGGATAACGATAATAATAAAGCACCTGGGCCATGGCAGTAGCCATACAGCCGGTCGGGTAATTGTTAGGGGTCAGCAGATTGTAGGGAGCCGTTTGTCCCCAGGCGATATTTTTCAGCAACTGGCTTATCGGGGTCTTGCCCAGCGTTGCGGTTTCGGCTTCGCTGATGGCTGCTTCCGGATGCTTTTCCACATATTCGGTTGCTTCGGCAAGAAAGGTCAGCCAGCTTTGCAGGTTGTCGGGAAGGTTCTTGTCGGAGAATGTATTGTTGAGTGAATAACCCAACACCGGACGCAGGTGGTCGCTGCCGGAAATGATGACGTAACCGCCATGCTCGGCGTCGTTATTAAAGATATAATAAGAGGGAGTATTTGTTTCTGTTTTGCTGCGGGAAATATTTTTGCGGAGAACATCATCATTCAACCGGGTGATTTTTATTTCCGAGGCAGGACGATGAAGTTTTTCTGCGAGGAAAGAAGTTGCCAGTGAGGATGCTTCCTGGAGAGATCTTGGGGTGGCGGACATTTGGAAAGGGAAGCCGCCGGCCAGGATAAGGCCAATAAGATAAAGATGTCTTTTCATATTTAATTATTAAGCTGTAAATCTCCGGCAAAGATAAGTAATAAAAATGAGAGAGGACGTACCGGCGGCGAGTTTTCTATTGCAACGTTTGTCTAATTCGTAAAAAATGTGTTTCTTTGCACCCTCATGTTATGCTAAAATATATTTTTCCCATCAGATGGAACCAATCAAGCACGAATGCGGCGTTGTTTTAATCAGGTTGCTCAAGCCGCTGGAATATTATCAACAAAAGTATGGTTCGTGGATGTACGGCCTTAATAAACTCTACCTCCTTATGGAAAAGCAGCACAACCGAGGCCAGGATGGCGCCGGGCTGGCTTGCCTGAAGATGGAAGCGCTTCCCGGAGAAGAGTTCTTTTTCCGTGAAAGGGCTTTGGGTTCAGGGGCTATTTCTGAAATTTTCGGAGATGTCAACAAACGTTTTGTCGGATATGATAAAAAACAATTTTCCGACCCTACCTTTGCCAAGTCTGCGATTCCTTTTGCCGGAGAAGTGTACATGGGGCATCTTCGATATAGTACCACCGGTCGTTCGGGTCTGGATTATGTACATCCGTTTATTCGCCGTGATAATTTCCGGGCCAAATCGCTTTGCATCTGTGGCAACTTCAATCTGACGAATGTCGATGAGATCTTTGCCGATGTCATGGAAAGCGGGCAGCATCCTCGCAAATATGCCGATACCTATTTATTGCTTGAACAGATCGGCTTCCGTCTGGATCGTGAGGTCGAACGGCTTTACCGGCAGTATAATGATGAAACGAAAACCGGTCGGCAGGTCACGCTTGAAATCGAAGATAATATCTGTCTTGAAAACGTGCTGAAAACGGCCTCTCCCCATTGGGATGGCGGTTATTGCATTTGCGGCATGACGGGCAGCGGCGAGAGTTTTGCCCTGCGCGATCCCTGGGGGATCCGTCCCGCTTTTTATTATACCGACGACGAAATTCTGGTGGTGACCTCCGAGCGTCCCGTAATCCAGACCGCTTTCGGCCTGCGCTATGATCAGGTCAATAAGTTACAGCCGGGGCAGGCCGTTATCGTCAATAAGGCGGGCCAGGTGCGGTTCTCACAGATCAATGCTCCCCGTGAAATCAAGGAGTGCTCGTTCGAGCGAATTTATTTCTCACGCGGTAACGATGCTGATATTTATCAGGAACGCAAGCGACTGGGACATCTGCTGGCAGAGCGCGTCGCTGCCGCCTGTGACAATGACATGCGTCATGCGGTGTTCTCTTTTATTCCCAATACGTCGGAAGTGGCTTATATGGGCATGACCGAGGGGCTGAATGAATTCCTGAATCGCCAGAAGGCAGAGCTTATCCGTCAGAAAGGGGCAGGTATTACGGACGGGGAGCTGGCCGAAATTCTCTCGTTGCGTGTCCGTGCCGAGAAGATCGCCCACAAAGACATCAAATTGAGAACCTTCATCGCCGAGGGTGCGAGCCGTAACGACCTGGCCGGGCATGTCTACGATGTGACATACGGTCTTGTGGAAAACGGGGTCGATACTCTGGTTGCGATTGACGACAGTATTGTCCGCGGTACCACTTTGAAGCAAAGCATCATAAAGATTCTTAATACTTTGAAGCCGAAGAAGATTGTCATTGTCTCTTCGTCACCGCAGGTGCGTTATCCCGATTGTTATGGTATCGATATGTCGCGCATGGGAGAGTTTATCGCTTTCCGTGCCGCTATCGCATTGCATCACGACAGAGGTCTTGATGGGCATCTTGCGGAAATCTATGATAAATGTAAGGCCCAGGAGAACTATCCGAAGGAAAAAGTCGTCAATTATGTCAAGGAGGTCTATGCACCTTTCTCTACCGAGGAAATTTCGGTCAAGATTGCCGAGATGCTGACTCCTGAATCCGTTCACGTTCCGGTTGAAATCATTTATCTGAATATCGAAGAATTGCACGAAGCTTGTCCGACGTCAAAAGGTGACTGGTATTTTACCGGCGATTATCCGACACCGGGCGGCAACCGTCTTGTCAATAATGCTTTTGTCAATTACTATGAGGGCAATGACTCCAAACGTGCGATGAAATAAGGAAAAAACTATCGGAGAATCCGCTCCCGGATTCTTTACAGATGCTGAAATTATGCGGTATTTTATTTTTTATCAAAATAATCTTCTTCTGACCCGAGGGTCGGGAGAAGATTATTCTTTGCCGGAATGCGAAGAGACTGCATTACCCATTGCATTGCCGGCCGAAGAATTCCGTTACGATATGACCGGACATTGCGGCGGTGTGGTATCCATGGCTTTCTGTGTGTCGACGGAGGAGCTTTCCTCCGGAGCGGACAGATATGAATGGGTTGATTTGCGGGCCTCGTGGGAACTGTTGTCTGCCGAAGATTATGCTGCCGCCGCTCATGCTTCGACGTGGGTGTATTGGGAACGGACC
This sequence comes from uncultured Prevotellaceae bacterium, assembly GCA_964567855.1. Lineage (GTDB taxonomy): Bacteria > Bacteroidota > Bacteroidia > Bacteroidales > UBA3663 > Liminaster. The sequence continues at coordinate 14,028 of CAZMOE010000032.1, read as the reverse complement.
AACCGGTTTTGTTCCGTATGCGGCACAGCCCTGCAGCGTTTTCTTCCGATGGGGAAGCGTTGCCCTCGATGTGGGGCAGAGCATTTTCCCCATCTGGCCCCGGCCGTCATCGTCCGTATTCAAAAGGGTGACAGAATTCTTTTGGTGCGTGCCCGCACGTTTAAAAGATATATGTTCGGTCTTGTTGCCGGGTTCCTGGAGGGTGGTGAGACGCTGGAGGAGGGCGTGGCCCGTGAAGTCTGTGAAGAGACCGGCCTGCAGATTGAAAATATCCGTTATTTCGGCTCTCAGCCGTGGCCCTATCCCAGCGGTGTGATGATCGGCTTTACAGCCGATTGGCTCGCCGGCGAAATATGTCTGGCCGACGGAGAACTGATGGAGGCCGGCTTTTTCGACCGGGAGCATTTGCCGCCGATTCCCTCTAAGATGAGTATCGCCCGCCGGCTCATCGACGATTGGCTGGGGCAATGATTTTTCAGATATTTGTCATCTGCGAGAGGTTCCAGGTTCCCGGCGCCCAATTGCTGCTTTTGTAGGATTGATATGCCGTTTCTTTCTTGTGGCGTCCGTCTTTTTTCTTCTTGTCGACGGGATACCGTCGCTTGGCTTTGTACTCTTAGGAGGTTGTAAAAATAAACGGCGGTGGTGTCGTCGTCGATCGGAATGTTTGAAAGATGACGTCGGAACGCCCGGTGGTAGAGTATCGGGGGCTGATTGACAGCCGGTATGAGGATGAATCTCTCTCATGCCGGTTGTCGGTTAAATGGTTTATAGTTTCAGGCTTCTGTTGCCTGTTCAGGCTTTTCGTTGTCGGGGAGAGGGGAGACCGTCTGGGTTGTGGCGGGCTGGCTGTTGTTGGCGGGGCGGAGAAACTCGAATTGGTCTGCAAAAATTTCCGTTACATAGTGTTTTCCGTTATTCTGGTCGATCCAGCATCGGGTGCGTAACTTTCCTTCTATATATATGAGGGATCCTTTGCGGACCTGCCTCTCTACACGTTCCGCGATGCTCTGCCATGCCACGATGTTGTGCCATTCTGTTTTCTCGGGGACTTCCGTGCCGTTTTTTGTGCGATAGCTTCTTTCAGTAGTGGCCAGAGGAAAAGTGGCGCAAAGATTGCCGCCTTCCAGATGTTTGATTTCCGGATCCCGGCCTACATTCCCTAAAAGGGTTACTTTGTTAATTGACATGACGATTAAAGTATTAAATATGTGTTTGCAAAGGTATATATTAATTTTAAGATTACTTATGGAGATGGTTGAAAAGTTTGATATTCGCGTCAGAAATTAATTTAGGGACGGCAAGTTTTTTCCAATCGTCGAGGGTTGTGGAGAAAAGGCGGGCGGTTGTGCCGTCGGAAAGTATTTCGTCGGGTTGTAGATCGCAGCTCGTTTCTATGAGATAAAAATCTGCCAGAAGCAGCCGATGCGTCAGCTGGTGCTTGCGCCGGAGCAGCAACGGCGTGATGTTAGTGATGTGGGAACAGGCCGTTTCTGTCAGGTTTTCTGTCAGTAGCCGGTCGATGGTGACAGGTTCGTCTTTCTCTATTAATACAAATTCGTATAGTCCTTGCCAGATGTCGTTATCTTCGCGTTTATGGGCGATGATACGGTCGCCGTGCATAAAGATCAGGTAATGTAGATGACGGGTAGTGATTTTTATCTTTTGTTTTTTGACCGGGCGGTGGGCGATGGTTCCGCTGCGGTAGCTCTGACACTCTAACAGGAGGGGGCAGATCTCACAGGAGGGCGACATAGGAGTGCATTGCAGGGCGCCGAACTCCATCATGGCCTGATTATGCAGTCCGGCCCGCTTCCTGTCGAGCAGTTCCTCGGCAAGAGCTTGAAAGAGCTTGATCCCGTCGTTGCTGTCGATGGGAGTATCGATGTCGAAAAGCCTTGCCAGCACGCGGTAGACGTTACCATCGACCACTGCGACGGCTTCTCCGGACGAGAAAGAGGCAATTGCGGCCGCAGTATAGGGTCCGATGCCCTTTAAACGTCTGAGTTCATTGTAGGAGGTAGGAAAATGACCGCCGAAATCATTCATCACTTGCTGTGCGGCCGTATACAGATTGCGGGCGCGGCTATAATATCCGAGTCCTTGCCACAGTTTCATGATTTCATCTTCCGAAGCTGCGGCGAGTTCGGCCACGCCGGGAAAGCGGGCGATGAAGCGGCGGTAGTAGTCCAGTCCCTGCACGACGCGGGTCTGTTGCAGGATGATTTCGGAGAGCCAGATTCGGTAGGCATCGTTTGTATCGCGCCAGGGAAGCGTTCTGTGGTGCTCGTCATACCATGCGCAGATCGTGCCGGAAATAGCGGCAAACGAGGAAGAAGAAGAGAATGGAGATATGGCCATATAAAAGTATTTTCTTGATATTCGGTTGACAATCATTCTGAAAAGCTTCGCAAAGATAGGATTTTTGGTAAAAAAAGAGGTAATAATGATTGTAAAATAAAAATAAAGCTATATATTTGCAAGCCGTTTTTGAGGGATGGGACTTCCTTGTAAGTGCTTGATCTCGAATATAACAGACTTTTTTATTCTATAAAAATTATAAATAATGACTAAAGCAGAAATTGTATCCAAAATTGCAAAGAATACAGGATTGGATAAAAACACGGTTCTTACGACTGTAGAGCAATTTATGGATTGTGTCAAAGATTCGTTGGCAGACGGAGAGTGTGTGTACTTGCGTGGCTTCGGCAGCTTCATCGTTAAGCAGCGTGCCAAGAAGATCGCTCGTAATATTTCGAAGAACACTGCTATTGTTATTCCTGCCCATAATATTCCGTCGTTCAAACCTGCCAAGACTTTCATGAAACAGGTCGACGGTGGCGTTACTGCGGTCGAGGAATAAGAGAATTTATTTGAATAAGTTTAACCCATAAAATTAACGACTATGCCAAACGGTAAGAAGCACAAGCGTCATAAGATGGCGACGCACAAGCGCAAAAAAAGACTGAGAAAGAATCGTCACAAGAAACATTAAAAACCGTCGGTTTTGGAATTATGAATTATAAATTATAAATTGAGTCATCCCTGAATTGATAATTTGTAATTCATAATTCGTTAAATTATCCTCCGTCTAATCCCATTGAATATAAAAGGCGGTTTCCGGCATTCTGTTTCTACTTTGAAGACAATGTGAGGCCGAAAACGCACTTTTTATTTATTTTTCTACAAACAAAGTGACAAGAGAAGTTGTAATTGATGTTCAATCGAAAGAAATAACGATCGCTCTGCTGGAAGATAAGCGACTTGCGGAATACCAGCGGGAGGCTCGCAATATTTCGTGTTCGGTAGGCAATATCTATCTGGCCAAAGTCAGGAAACTGATGCCGGGACTTAATGCTGCTTTTGTTGATGTGGGGTACGAGAAAGAAGGATTTATTCACTATCAGGACTTAGGGCCGCAGTTTAAGACGGTTACTAAATTCATTAAACAACAACTTTCCGACCGGAAACATTTGATTCCCATAGATCGGGTTCCTGTTCAGCCGGAGTTACCGAAAGAAGGTACCGTAGGCGACGTTCTTGTGAAAGGGCAGGAAATTCTTGTTCAGGTTTCCAAAGAACCTATTTCGACGAAAGGACCGCGCTTGACGGCAGAATTGTCATTGCCGGGGCGTTTTATGGTACTTATCCCGTTTCAGGACAAAGTTTCTGTGTCGCAGAAGATTAAGTCGAGTGAGGAAAAGGTTCGGCTCAAGCAGTTGATATACAGTATTAAACCTCGTAACTTCGGCGTGATTGTCAGAACCTCGGCCGAGGGTAAGAGAGTCGAAGAGCTGGATCAGGAAATGAAGTCTTTGCATAAACGTTGGGAAGACGCGATGGCAAAGCTTCAGAAAGGTGTCCTGCCCTCCCTCTGCTATGAGGAGAATGGGCGTGCGGTGGCATTGCTTCGCGATATCTTTAATCCGTCGTTTGAAAATATCTGGGTTAATGATCGCGACACGTTTAATCAGATCCGTGATTATGTCGGTTTGATTGCTCCCGACAAAGCGGATGTGGTGAAATTGTATGAGAGCGAGCAGCCCATTTTGGATCATTTCGCCATTACTCGACAAATCAAGAGTTCCCTTGGAAAAACGGTTTCCTGCAGGGCCGGTGCTTATATTATCATCGAGCATACGGAGGCATTGCATGTCATCGACGTAAACAGTGGGCATCGTTCCCGTCAGGCCAATGATCAGGAAGAGAATGCTTTGGCCGTTAACATGGCCGCCGCCGAAGAGATTGCCCGTCAGATGCGTCTGCGGGACATGGGCGGTATTGTTGTCATCGACTTCATCGACCTTGCAAAAGCGGAAAACCGGGAAAAACTTTATCACCACATGAAAGAACTGATGGGCAATGACCGTGCCAAACACAACATTTTGCCCCTCAGTAAGTTTTGCTTGATGCAAATTACCCGCCAGCGTGTCCGGCCGGTCATGGATCTGTCTACCGAAGAGTCCTGTCCGGTATGCGGTGGCAAACATGTAGTGAAACCCTCTATCCTCTTCCCTGATTATCTTGAGGAGAAGCTGGACTATCTGACCGGAGATCTGAAAGTGAAGAAATTCAGTCTGCATGTACATCCATTTATTGCAGCTTATCTGAAACGTGGCTTTATCTTCTCCCGCTATCATAAATGGAGACTCTGCTATGGTCGTGGATTCCGTCTTATTTCCGATGAGTCTATGGAACTGTTGCAATATCGGATTCTGGATAGCGACAGGCAAGAGATTGACCTGAAGCAGGAGAAAGATTCTCACGTGTAGATTTTATTATATGATGCCTGTTTCGGGCATGTGAACATTCTGAGTTCATGTCAGAACCTGTAATTAGTTTAATCCATGGGATTGGTCGCAATCCCGCTATTCGTTTTAATGCTCCTGTCGATTTTGAATTGAATCGACAGGAGCATATTGCTATTGTCGGCCCTAACGGAGGCGGCAAGACTCTGCTGGTGGATCTTCTCACCGGTCGTATGCCGCTTCGGGAGGGAACGCTACGTTATAATTTCAGCCATTCCGGGGATACTATCTATGCGAATGTAGATTCGGCGTATTCTCCGGATTCCGCGTATGGAAATATCTGTATCATTAAGTTTGAAGATGTTATCGGTACGGTTGAGAATCCCTACTATTATCAGCAGCGGTTTAATTCTCAAGATCGTGACGAGTCTCCATTTGTGCGCTCGACACTGCCGGATGATATAGAGGCATCTCCTCTGCTGGATGTTTTCATGATACATCCTTTGTTGGAGAAGCGCATGGTTTTATTGTCGAGCGGAGAGATGCGGCGCTATCAGTTATTCAAATATTTATTGCGCAAACCTCGTGTTTTGATCATTGACAATCCTTTTATCGGGCTCGATGCGTTGATGCGGGATCAGCTACACGGTGTTTTCAGAAGTTTGATTGCTGCGGGAGAGACTCAAATTCTGATGCTTTTATCTTCTTTGCAGGACATTCCCGATTATATGACTCATGTTGTCGGTGTCGACAGTCTTTGTGTTTCAGCCAAAAAGACACGCGCCGATTATCTGGCTTCGTTACCGGATTGCAGGATGACGCTGACCGAACCTCAGCGGCGCAGCATTCTTGATCTGCCGCTTCCCGCTGTTGCCAACCTGAAAGAAGATGGAACCGTGAGCGAGGAGATCATTTCCATCCGACAGTTATCTTTGGAACTGGACGGAGGTCGTGTATTGTACGGAGGTTTGGACTGGACCGTGCGACGCGGAGAGAAATGGGCTTTGCTGGGACGGAACGGATCCGGCAAATCGACACTTTTGAGCCTTATTTGTGCCGATCATCCCGCTGCTTATTCTTGTGATATCAGTCTTTTCGGCCGCCGCCGGGGCACGGGAGAAAGCATCTGGGATATAAAAAAGAATATCGGTTTTGTTTCACCGGAGTTTCATAGAGCATATCGTGAAAATTTTCCTGCGGTAGAGATTGTCGCCAGCGGGTTGCATGACAGCGTTGGGCTTTACAAGCGTTCTCGTCCGGAACAAATGGGAATCTGTCTGTATTGGATGTCCGTCTTTGGTATCGATGCATTGCAAAACCGTCCGTTTCTCACTCTGTCGAGCGGCGAACAGCGTCTTTGCTTGCTCGCGAGGGCCTTTGTCAAAGATCCTGCCCTGTTGATTTTGGACGAGCCGTTTCATGGCCTGGACACTTATCGTCGCAATCTGGTCCGGGATATTATCGATGTCTTTTGTCGTCGTCCCGACAAAACCTTGATTATGGTTTCTCATTATGAAGAAGAATTACCGGAAGGCATTGACCGGCGAATGGTATTGAGTAAGTGAGAAAAGCGAGGAAAATATTATTGACATTTTTAGCAGAAAAGGGTCCCTTTTCACGAACATATGTTCATGGGCAAAGTAAGTTAACTGCGTTAGCAAAGTAAGTTAACTTAAATGGCCGATGAACATAGGTTCGTAAAAAAGGGGCGTTTACAGAAAGGGCTTTCTGCTAATTTTGATTATCGCGACTTATATTTTTAAAGGGAATTGGACGGAAAATGGAACTGGATCTTCATCACAGAAAGACCGAGATGGTAGGAATGTTTGAAAAAGAGATAAGATTTTTCGAGTTTAGAGCCTATTTTCTAATGTAATGGATAGAAAAATAAATTTTTGGACTAATTTTATTGAGGATTTTAATCTAATTCTAAAACTAATCGCTATTTTTGCACCTGATTCTCAAAATATCTTGCTTTGTAAGAGTGAAACGGATATATCCGTCGATATTTTGTAAAAGTAGGATATTGACCTACGCCGAGTTGGCGGAGAAGTTTAAATGGATCCGACAGCGGGCTTTGGGAGGGATGGGAATCACTATATTAGAAAAGGCGTTTACATGCGCTTTGTCTTTGACGCTTGGAAATCTAGCAAATTACCACATTAGTCAGAAGGCATTGCAACGGTAGATGCTCATGGGATGTTTTTATAGGCATTCTTGTGCCCTTTATTGTTATAATATTGGTGTGTACAAGGAGAATTATATAAACACATCGGCGTGGGTTCTGCGTTGCTCGTCTTGACTAAAAGGGCAATGCTAGAGCCTCCAAGCGTGAGATGAGTGACAAGTACGGATCTCCACGCTTTTTTTGTATAGTAGTATCATCTAATTTTCTTTATGCCGAAGCTGGGAGGTCGATAGGTTCTAATACATTTTCAAAAAAAATGAAAAAGAGTATGTTAAGAAGATTTCTCTCTTCAAAAAAGATGAAGCTGTGCCTACTAGCTTCCCTATTTCCTGTTGCAGGTTTTTCTAAGGGATTCGCATGGGAATGTAATCCCGAATATTGTGCTGAATACCGAGCAGGGTATGGTACTACTACTAAAGTTGATGGAGTGAAAGTCTATGCTGGGAGGACTTTCATTGGTACAATTCAAGGTGTAAAGTTGAATCAATATGCTCAAATTGGTCTTGGGGTAGATGCTGTCATGTTTACTCATTATTATAAAAATGATATTATTCGTAGTGGATTTGATGTTTATGGTGATATTCGTGGTTGTTATCCTTTTTCTGACAATTTTAAAGTTTTATTAGATGTTGGATTAGGGTCATTTACTGGAATTAAAACAAAACGTATGGATACAGATACTGATTTCTTTTGTCAATTTGGTCCCGGCATTCAATATAAAAAGTTTACATTGACAATAGGTCTTCAACATGTCGGAGAAGATCGAAATACTTTTTACACTTCCATTGGTTTTACTTTATAAAAATAGGCTATTATGAAAAAATATAATGACGAAATTATAAACAGAAGAAAGTTCTTTAAGAAGGCCGCTAATATTGTTATACCGGTTATTGCCCTTTCTATTTTACCATCTGTAATAAGTTCTTGTGAAATAGACGAAGAATTTCCTGAGACAAGTGGCTCTGGAGGATGTAGTACATGTAAAGGTTCTTGTTCGGGATCATGTGGTACAGGTTGTTCGGGATCATGTGGTGGTTGTTCGGGATCATGTGTTACTAGTTGTAAAGTTTCTTGTAGTACTGGTTGTGGGTACAATTCTTGTAAAGGATCTTGTTCTGGTACATGTAATAAAGTTTGTCGTACTTTATCAAGGTAAATTTATACTTTAGATGAATATTAAAATACAAGATGGGAGTTGGCAGTCTGGAATGGCAAAAGACATTACGTTTATTGTTACAAAAGATTGCCAATTAGCCTGTAAATATTGCTACCTCGTAGGGAAAAATTCGAAAGAGCGAATGCCCTGGGAGGTGGCTAAATTAGCGATAGATTATATTCTCTCCCAAGAATCAGACATGACGGAAGAAAGTGTAGTCTGGGATTTTATCGGAGGAGAACCTTTCTTGGAAATCGATTTGATTGATAAGATATGTGATTATCTGAAAACTGAGATGTTTCGCCGGAATCATCATTGGTTTAATTCATATCGCTTTTCATTTTCTACCAATGGGATAAATTATGATTCTAAAAAAGTTCAGAATTTTATAAAGAAGAATAAAGATCATCTTTCGATTGGTATTACGATTGATGGAACACAGAAAAAACATGATTTAAACCGTGTTTGGAAAGACGAAAAGGAGGAGCGTGGTTCTTACAATGATGTAGTTCGCAATATTCCGTTATGGTTGGCACAATTTCCGAATGCAGGAACTAAGGTAACTATAAGTAGTGCCGATATTCCTTATGTCAAGGAAAGTGTTTTACATTTGTATTCTTTAGGAATTCATGAGGTAAATATTAACTGTGTATTTGAAAATGTTTGGAGGGAGAAAGATGATATTTTATTTGAAGATCAATTGATTCAACTTGCGGACGCCATTATTGATAATGGGTATTATAAAGATTACACATGTTCTTTTTTTACTGAAAATCTTGGGAAACCGCTTGACTGTAAATTGCAAAATCAGAATTGGTGTGGGGCTGGGCAGATGTTGGCTGTTGATGCTGCTGGAAACTTTTATCCTTGTACACGCTTTGCTCAATATTCTCTTCGAAATAAGAAAGCATGGATAATAGGCAATGTCTATGACGGTATTAACAAGAACAAATTACGGCCATTTCTTACGCTTGATAGGTGCACTCAATCGACATCTGAATGTTGTGATTGTGAAGTGGCAGAAGGTTGTGCCTGGTGTCAAGGAGAAAATTATGATGCGGCTGACACTCCTACAATTTATCAAAGATCCACAGCCATTTGTAAAATGCATAGAGCTCGTGTACGTGCCAATAATTATTATTGGAATAAATTGTTTCGTAAATTGGAATTGGAAAGAAACCAAGAAGATTATGAATAACGGAGGTAGAAGTCAAAAATATTAAAATGATGATATTATGTTACAATATCTTATTATACTTTTGGATGATACGAGTACATCGTATTGTCATTATACTAATGTAAAAAAAGAAAGAAGACTTATTGATCTTGAAATACTAAGGGCAGGTGTGCTTTTTGCTATGAAAGAGAATTTAAGTATTCAATTCATTTATCCTGATTATGAATTGCCGGAAGAATATCAAAAAACGATTGAAAGTATAGATCATACGAAGATAAGTCCCGTGCAAGTCGATAATGATGCAGATGTGTATATTGTAGAGGGTTGTAGGGAACTTTATGATATTGATTTTCATCAAGACAGAACTTATGTATTGAGAACCTCCAAAGTTGATCTCTTTGAGAATTATAAGTATGTTGTTAATATTTTGGGGAAGGTTTTCAGATTGAATATTGTCATAACCGATATTGAGACATTTTCAGATAGAGATTTTACTGAGTATGAAAGTAAACTTCAATTATTCTCAGATGAGATGGAACAATATTTTTTGGAGGGAAAATCACCTCAGTTAAATGTTTTGACAGACCGTATAATGCTCAATCAAATGAATAATTGTGGGGCAGGAGAAAGTTGTATAACTCTTGCTCCAGATGGTAAGTTCTATGTTTGTCCTGCATTTTATCAAGATATTCAGATGGGTGATATTGGAGAATTGGCAATAGGAATGATAATCAAGAATCAACAACTTTATAGGCTTGATCATGCTCCATTATGTCGGACATGTGATGCCTTTCAATGTCGTCGTTGTATATGGCTCAATTGGAAAACTACTTTGGAAGTAAATACTCCGAGTCATGAACAATGCGTTGTTGCCCATTTGGAACGCAACGCAAGCCGAGCATTATTGAATAAAATTCGTAAATATAAAACTTTTCTTCCTATTCAGGAGAAAATTGAGGAAATTTCATATTTAGATCCTTTTGATGTTAAAGAACAATGGTAACAAAAAAAGTAATCGGTCAGGTGACACCTGAAGAAAAGAATGAAATTCAGACGCTTTTTGAGCGTAGAAATGGTCTTAACGAGTTGGCTAAAATCTTGACGGCAGAGAATGTCGAATTGTACGAAAAGCTGGTGAAAGATTTGGGCGAAACAGGGTCGAGGTTCCAGTCCTGGTGGGATCGTATGGGTGAGAAATATCAGTGGGAAAGTTCCGAGGGTGGAAATTGGGAGATCAATTTCGATACTTGTGAAATTTCTCTTGTGACTAACGAATAACGGAACTATACGATATGACAACTTTGATGGTCAAGATGTTATTCATCGGCACTACGGAACTGCTACTCATCAGCGGTATGGCTCTGTTGCTTTTTGGCGGTAAAAAACTGCCGGAGATGATGCGTGGACTTGGGCAGGGCGTGAAAGAGTTCAAAAAAGGAATGAACGATATGAAAGCGCCGGAGGCAGAACTTCCGGAAGAAACCGGTAATGCCGAAGAGGATGGGGGTATCCCGATTGAATCTGAGGTAAACGGTAATGACAAGCATGCGCCTGCTGATGGAAAAAGTCGGTGAAGAAAGTAATCTGTTGACATTCGGCGGGCATTTAGAGGTGTTCCGCCGGATGTTGTTCCGTATTTTTGGTGTGGCAGGGGGCATTGCCGCCGTGGTATTCTGTTTTAAGGATCTGACATGGCAATTGTTGCTCGCACCTGGGGAATGGGATTTCGTGACTTACCGATGGATAGAGCGGTTGTGTCGGAATGTCGGGATTACGGAATTTCATTTTGCCGAATATCATGTCGACCTTATCGCCACAGACCTTTCCAGCCAGTTTATGAGCCATCTTACTACAGCCATTTACCTTGGGCTTCTGGGTGCATCGCCTTATATTTTGTATGAACTGTTCCGTTTTATCTCGCCGGCACTTTACGAACATGAGCGGCGATATTCGGTGCGGGTCGTCGGCATTGTCTATTTGCTTTTTATTTTGGGAGTATTGATGAGTTATTACATTCTGTTTCCGGTATCCTTCCGCTTTCTCGGTACTTATAGTGTTTCCGAAAAAGTACACTCCAGCATTACCCTTGACAGTTATGTATCGACTTTTACTACGCTGACTTTGGTCATGGGTGTGGTATTTCAACTACCGGTTATCGCCTTTTCTTTTTCAAAGATGGGAATTCTTTCTTCCGGGATGTTGTCTCAATACCGTAAGCATGCGTTTCTTTTAATCATGCTGGTTGCGGCCATTATCACTCCGCCCGATCTCATGACTTTGATACTGGTAACGATTCCGTTGTATCTGCTTTATGAACTGAGTATTCGGGTGGTAAGATGGAATGAATGAGATTGTTGTCGATATGTTTTTCGTTCAATCTAAATGCGGATTGGATTTCTGTTTGCGGTCAGCTCGGTTATATTCGACAAAGTGTTTCGATGTGATGTGTTGGAATGTCGATTATCATCGATGATCCCGAAGGCATCCGGATGAAGCTATTCTCCTGCTATAGTGGCCACGATGCGCCGTGCACCGCCATAGTCACGAAACTCACATAGATATATGCCTTGCCACGTTCCGAGGTTCAGTTTTCCGTTTGTGATAGGAATCGTCAGTGAGGTTCCCACGATGCTACTTTTTGCATGTGCAGGCATATCGTCATCACCCTCAAGTACATGCTGATAATACGGCTCTCGTTCCTTTACAAGACGATTGAAAATCGATTCCATATCCGTCCGCACATCGGGGTCGGCATTCTCATTGATAGAGAGTGCCGCCGATGTGTGTTTGATAAAAAGATTGAGCATGCCTGTTGTTGGAAGGGCGGGCATATTGCGCAATACTTCACCTGTAATCAGATGAAATCCGCGTTTGCGCTCCTGTAATCTGAATTCTATCTGTTGCCACATAAATAGTCGGTTGTTAAGCCTTTATTGGCAGGTCTTTTATACTTGCCGCTTTAGGCCTGTTGTTGGTTATTGATAACTCTCAATGCCCCTGTTTCACTATCCATGATGTATCCTTTTACTATAACGTCTTTGGGCATTAGCGGATGGTTGCTTACAAGATCAACAGTCTCCAGTACGGCGGCATCGGTATCGTCGAAACCATGCAACCAGGAATCGAGATCGATCCCGCAATGACGCATCAGCCGGATATGCTCCTCGTCAATGCCGCGCTCCTTCATTAGATGAAGCATTTCTGAGGCATCCATTCCTTGTACGCCGCAACCGGTATGCCCGATAATCATCACCTCGTTTACTCCGAGTTCGTAGGTGGCTACCAGCAGTGAGCGCATTGTGGAGTCGAACGGATTGGTAATGGTTCCGCCGGCATTTTTAATAATCTTCACGTCGCCGTTCTTCAATCCTAATGCCGCCGGCAACAATTGTACCAGTCGGGTGTCCATGCACGTCACGATGGCAATCTTTTTGTCCGGATATTTGCTTGTTTTGTATTGCTCATAGGCTTTCGATTCTACGAATTGCCTGTTATATTCCAACATCTGTTCAATCATAATGTATTTGTTTTTAGATAATTAATATTGTAATAAGTAACGTCAGTTTGCAAAGTATAAACTTTTGTAATAGGGCGATTAGCGAAAACAGTTGTGGCTTTATCGTGTTTGAATATAGCCGTTCACAAATAATGATCGTTATATTCGCCGATGCCAAAGTTATTGAGATTTTCGTTATGACAGATGGATTTTGCCAGTTTTTTTTATACAATGATGAAAAGTATATTCTAAAAAGCTACAGAAAGCAGGAATATTATCGTGTTATTCTTGAAATTAAGGCCTGAATTATGGGTTTATGATATCAAAAGATGTTTTTTCTGTATTTAGATGAAGTGCAGTTGATAGGTGGGTTTGTGGATGTGCTAATAAGATACTACCAATAATCTCAGTTGAACTCCATAATTTAAAAAAGTATGAAATATGTTTCATATGTACAAAACGCTATCTGATTGTAAAATATAGATGCTACATGTTTTATGGATACCCGTTTCCGATGCCTGATGGAAAGGGAGCATCAGCCGGCAATCCGGCCGGCCGATGTTGTGGAAAGGAAATCATACTGACAGCCCTTTTGCCTTGGCGAGTTCTCTTACAGCCTCTTCTATGAAGGCCGTAGTGTTCGGCACCTTTTCAAGAATCTCGGCAACATCCTGGGATGCGACAAAACCTATCCTCTTGTGGTTTATTTTTGGTTTTCTGCCTGAATTTTGGCGTTTTCCGCCCCATTTCTTTGGTTCTTGTTCCATGTCGGTCTATATTTTTGTGATGAAAGTCCTACAATAGTCAGGGCCGGTGCAACCGCCGTGACCTTGAGAATATAAAGATTATTTTGCAATTTTCTTTTTTAAGGTTTAATTCGTTTCTGAATATGAATTGCCTGGGGCTCTTCCAGTTCTTGAAACTAATAGTAACCTTTATCTTTCAAAGAACATCGGGTTTTCTTTTCCTTTTTATTAAGGCAGGAAAGTTTGGCCCGTAGTTGGAATCTCTCTCATTTCCAACACTGCAAAGATATGTATTTTCAAGAAAGTTTTCTGTATTTTTCAGATATTTTTTCAGCAGGTATATGTATTAACTGTTTGATAATCAAATTTACGGAACCGGTTTACCCAATACTTTTCTGTGTTTTTTCGATATTACATAAGGTAAATGGCAACTTTGTGGCAAAATATAAGTTATGGTATTATTCGTGTCGGTTGAATTCGTCGGTAAATATTTTATCGGGGATTGGGTTGCCCATTT
>CAZMOE010000031.1:0-31862 GCA_964567855.1 uncultured Prevotellaceae bacterium | reverse complement strand
CCATGATCAAATGGACGAAGGTGCTTTCATTGCATATCTATATATCATCTTTGAAACAATATTCTTTCACTCTTACGAATACTATTTCTATATTCAATAGTACGAATAACAGGACCTTTTATAATTGAAATATTATCTATTGGGCATCCTAAAAGATCATAATATTTTACAATAGGTTCTATATCAGATGAAACACTATCTATAATTTCCATTCCACCATCATCCGCAGGCAACCCTAACAATTCCTCTACAATTATATCATAAATGGCAGTCTCCGTTTTATAAGAGGTTGTTGCACTCTGAATCTTGAGATAAATAGTAGAATCACGACGTTCGTCAGACACACCTATACATTCAACATCATCACACAAACGATATTTATATATCAATTCTTCCGGATACAAGTTCCAATTTTCTCCATCATGAGAAAATAATATATCCAAACATCCACTATCTACACTTTCATCTTTTCTATCGACATAAAGTTTCAAAGAAAAACGACCATATTTTTGCGTTGATTGGATATACGCATTTGCAGGATCTTCTTCATTTTTCCGTTCTCCAAATATTAGAACATAATCACTTATGTAATCAGATGCATCGCCTATTACCTCTTTTGATTGAACATAAACACGTTGTCCCCAAGAGCCTATTTCCCATCCTTCTTCATCGCTACGGGTAGTTAAGGAATCTGTCGGAACTTGAATAGTCGTCCCATCCACCATTATTTCTTTATAGAAATCATAATATTTATCTTTAATCAAATCTTCCGTACTCCAGTTTTGAAATGTCAGATGTGACCATATTTCCGCATCACGGTGCAAAATCTCAACCGATATAAATACAGGATCTGAAGGCAAGTATTTTTCGCCACCAGCAAAGCAGAAAAAAGACCAATCGAAACTAAAACTCTGATCCGGATCACATATATAGGATCGTGAAACATCATTATGTCCCTCTTCATTAAAATACAACACAGCATCATCTACCGGCGCTTTAATAAAGACCTTTGTTATAAAATATTCTTGAGATACTTCATAGGTAGGCGTTGGCAATTTCGTTTTAACAACGATTGACTCTGTAATAATTTCGCTTGCCCCTAATTTTTCCTCAATAGCAATGGCCCTGACAATATTATCTGACGTAAAAGTGAGCGGTTGTTTGTAAAGTTCGCTTTTCTCCGATGGTTCAGACCCATCAACGGTATAATAAATAAGGGCATCCGAAGTTTCTGTAGACATTTTCACTTGAGTCATACCATCATTGTAAAGTATGGAAAATACAGGTATCGCAGTTTTTGTCGTTTGTATTTCATCGTCATTTCCCTTATTATTCGAATCATCAACTGAAGAAACAACGATTGTAGAATCACCAGCACCAACTCCGGAAAAGGGTGTTGTCGGATCCTCCGGATCAACGACCGAAGGAATAACGACCACGGCAGAATCACCATTTCCCTCCCCGAATGAGGGAATTGTGTCATTAGGACCAACTACCGGAGGCACAACAACCACAACAGAATCATCGCCTCCACCTCCTATATTGCCAGGAAGGGTATCTCCCACCCATGTTGTATCAGAATCAAAAGACATGGCCATAGCCTCGGCCGATACAGTGCGGACACCCCATGCCGACCATCCTGCAGTCATTACTACAAATAGCACTGATTTTTTCATAAATTGAATATTTTAAATATTATGTATCGGTAATAATCTACTTTCCAATAATTTTTTCTATTTTCCGACTGCCATCGCTATATTCTATTACCTTTATGCCGACAGCATGCTGAAAATCTTTTATCGGACGTCCGGAAAAATCGTAAAACATTTCTCTCTTGACGGACGGGGTCTTATCTACAGAAATATCCTCCATGGCATTAAGAAAGTCTTCCCTAAAAGTGTAACTACGTCCCATTATGCCATAAGTAATATAAATATCAAAAATCAGAGTTCTCGACTCATGATGATGCGAAGCGCTTTTTATCATCACATAAACGGAATCTATTTGGTCATAATACAATACCTTCGGATCCACAGTTCTGTAACTATCAATAGAGGTCTTACTTGCAAAATTCCAAGTCTTGCCATCGACCGAGGTATATAACTCTATACATTCCGGATTCCCCTCTTCATATTGACCGCACATATATACATCGATCTCAAGCGGTCCCGGATACTTTTTAGTCGAGCGAATATAAGCATTGGCAGGATCTCCTTCATTTTTCCGTTCAAGAAAAGACAGGGCGCGATCCGTAGCATCCATACCTACAAAATATTTAAAACACGGCGGCCCATATACATCTCCATAATGATTGGAAACCGTAATCGGCTGCACGGTTACGCGCTGGCCATACGATCCTATTTCCCAGCCCTCTTCATTGCATACAGTCAAAGAGTCGCGTGGAACCCATATAATACTTCCAGCACTATCCGTATCCTTATAAAAATCATAATACAGCCCGTCAATCAGATCATCGGTGCTCCAATTCTGGAAAGACAGATGCTCCATTAATTTATAATCCACCAACCCATCCGAATAATCCGTTATGATGGTGATTTTCTGAATATCCGATGGCAAGTAATTTTCACCATAAGCATAAAAATAGAAAGTCCTCGGTTCCGGAAATAATAACGTATAATTGTCTATACCGGAGTTAGACGTATAATCATACTTGCCATGATAATTTATATATATGCGTGCATCTTCAACCGGATATTCATCAAACTTCAGATACTTCATAAATAATCCTTCTAATTGACCGATCGTATAGGTTGGTACCGGCAACTGCGATTTGTCTGCTACGGGATTCTTTTCCATATTCATATTCTCTTTTGCTACCACTGTCTGAACAAAAGGGAATATCATACCCAAAACAAATAGATGTATTTTCATAAATAGAAATTATTTTTAATATGTATATATCAAATATATAACGAATCATCGTAATTTTGGTATATATATCGATCCTCCCTTTTTACAAATCGTACCTTTATCCAAAATGGTTCGACCTTGCGATTCTATTATCAATCCTGCACCAGGAGAAATAACAACATCTCCAGAATCCTTCATTGTTGTCACAGAATTTCCCATATAAACATTCTCTGCTGAAAACAAAATTGCAGTAGAGAATTCCTTATTTTGAATATATATATCAGTTCCATTTACGTAATACATAAGTGGTATATAATTATGCTTTGTAATTGTAATTACAACAGGTTCATTGGGAATATCAAACTCACAGGAAGAACCGCACTTTATTACCTGAAAATCGGAAGCAGGAGATGTTCCCACCATTGTTATTATACAACTATCAACACCTCCACTATTTACGAAAATAGTACCATTTTCAACATTTATAGCTGTAACATTAAATTTTTGTGGATCATCTGTATAAATAGTCATTTCCGGATCGCCCAATAAATTATAATTTAGCTGATTCCATCTTGCCATAAAATAACCATTTGACATCGGTCTTTGACTCATTTTTGCCAAAGTCACAATATCGCCTAATCTATATGGTTCAAAAAATGATTTTCCAGAAAACAAATATTCAAAAAACATTGCCCCATAAAGGTCTGATCCTGAAGGATCCCCTCCTAAGTAACTTGCACTTTCTCTTGAAAATCCAGCATAAGCCACACATACACCATTTGGATTATTTATAAAAGCTTCTCCTAAGGATGTTAATTCATTATCAAAAGCATTTGTTAGACATGCAGACGTTAATATAATCGTTGCATTTCGATTTCTTTGACGATTTACATCAAATGTTGTATAAAGCGAACTACTTAACTGCCAGCAATTACAATTCCCATGAGTATTAACATATAAAAAATGATAACCAGAATTAATTTGTTCAACAAATCCATAAAGCCTTAGTCCATAAGAATCCCCCCAACTTCCCCCCGTATCATAAAGAAAAAAACCTTCTCCACCCCAATATTTAGTTACATAATTATTATATATATTTAAACCAACCATATGAGAATCGCTTTTGGTTCCGTTTTCTAACAGTTCTGTTATTTTCGCTCCACTAAATAACATTCTGTTCATATAATTCGTCGGAGAAGGTGCAATTTCATATTTTAATAATTTACCAATAAAATTGGACACATCGTCAACACTATTAACCGGAACTCTTGACACACAAATTTCCGGAATGAAATCAACATCATCAACATTTTCCCCTACTATACCATTTCCATTTTTATCCCAATCAAAAGCTCCATCAAAACAAGAATAGAATTGATCTGCAGGAGTATAATCTTCTCCTATTGGACCATATCTAAGATAACATTGCTGAATAGGAACAGCCCCAACATCTCCACCTAATAACGCCCATTTCAACCCTAAATCATAGTGATTATACAAACAACTTTTAATTTTCAATTGAGGTGTAGCGCCTTCATAAAGTTCATAAATATCTTCAACCGCCATGATTTTTGTTCTTAATCCTTTCTGCCTTTTCCATTGACAGAGAGGTTTGAATGCATCCATCAAATCCCGGGAAGTGATCACCATATAATCAACCGAGTCTTGCGGCGTAGTTATTATAGAACTATTTTTAGGGAACCGTTTTACCGGTATAGAAGCCTTATATTCCAAATCATGGAGTGTAATGGAAACAGAAGATACAAAATAAAGTTTCTTTTCTGCGTAATCATAAACGAACGGAGCTACAGAAAAGAGCGCAGATACATTCTTCATATTTCTCTCCAAAAAAATATACTCCACCGGGTCTTTTACCGACATAGTAGAAATTTCTGGAGCAATATACATTGTATCTGTCGATATGTACCCCCTTTCATTTTGCATCAAATATACGTTCTCATACAACAACTCCTTTTGCACTTCCGTTGTGAAATTCAATCCCGATGTAGTATAATGTACAGGAATATTCACCGCTTTATAAAGCAATGCAGGAAGAGAAATATCTTCCTTATAAAAGTAACCTAAATCATTTGACTTTAAGGTAACAATACTATCGGATAAAGAAATATTAAAATCTTTCTTATCAAACTGAACGGTTAATGATTCCGCTTTTGTCGGAATAATATACATCGCCAACCAACAAAATATTATTCCGAATATTTTTTCGAATTTTAGCATAGCAATCAGATATTAAAGGGACCGAATAATCATGAAATATAAATTCATCTTATTCCACAATCATTTGCTTAGAATCAATTACATTTCCGTCCACCAAAAGTGTATAAACATAATTACCAGCGGACAATTTATAGCCAGAAAGGTTAATCTCTCCCTCACCACGTTCAGTCAACATATAACTATCAACCAATGAACCTGTTTTATCATAAATATGAAGACGAGCCACAGAAATCGCTTCCGGCAAATAATACTTGATGGAAGTAGACTCTGTAACCGGGTTCGGATAATTTTGATCTATAGATGGACTCTTGGCATTGGCATAAGTTTTAATTTTTTTGCCCACTTGATTCGCTTTTAAATCTTCCACCTCTGCGGTAAGCTCTTGAATAGACTGAATGAGCATCGGTATCAAACCAATATAATTCACACTTTTATATCCATTCCCATCTTCATAGACAAGTTCAGGGAAAATCTTCTCTACATCCTGTGCAATCAATCCGAATTGAGTTTTGCAAAACTCTGCAGAAGACTCGTTAAACAACACAGCCTCTCCTGTAGACAACGTATCGCTTTCGGTTGTAATGGAGACTTGTTGCAATTCATATTCAACCGGCGACAACTTCATTACATTACTTAAACTGCGTTCACGCCCGATATGGGAAATATTTTTCTTGAAACGCGCATCCGAATTCACCAAAAATTCCGCGGCGGTGACAGTACTCGACCCATAAACGGGACCTTCAAAATAACCGGCATAACGTCCAGGAAGGGCATAAGTCAAAGCTTGTTCATGGGAGGAATTTGAAGAGCCAAAAACAGCAGCGCCATTATTTGTCCCTCGTAAACCTCCATATACGCCATAATTCCATCCGGAAGTTGCATTTCCGGCCGTTCCCAATACACCATAAGAACGACTGTAACTTAAAGGGGTATTAGAAAACGAGAGGCCTACAAGTCCATAATGGCTTCTTGGTGAAGTGACTCTCGCAAGCCCTCGTACAGTATAAATCCAACCGTCGTTGCCCTCTCTACGTCCCAAATGTATTGTAGAAGATTCTCCATCCTCAATAGACACTTTGGCTATTGCATCTCCATTACCACCAACAGCTAACGAAGATTTAATATCTCCTGTAGCTTGAATTCCAACATTTCCCGTAGTACCATCAACAATCAACTGAGCATTAACATCATTATAAGTTAACGCGAGTGAAAAACATATAATAATAAAGTTTCTCATTTGCTATGAATTTTAATTATTTTTATTTATGGCAAATATAATATACATATATAATTTATGAAATTTGCTTATATGCAATTGTCTATCTATCATCCAAAATTATTCTTCCTCCAATATGTTGCAATATAGACATTGCAATTTCACATCAGTCCCATATCATCCATATAATGGCCAGTCATTTAAATGATCATTCATTTAAAATCAATATTTTCATAGTGGTTGATTCTAAAACGCAAGTCTTGCACACCTAAAAGTCAATACCGAAATTTTCCTATTCAACAAATTGGCAAATCAATACAGTCTTATCTAAGTGGTTGTTGCGACAAGACAGAATAACACAAGCCTTTTCACTCCGATTTTAAGCATCATCGCCCACATTCATTCCATGCTCATACGATCTGTAACTGCATATTCCCGCACACTCCCACCTCTACAAATTTCCCCCGCCTGCACCAATCATGCAAGCGGGGGAAACCCAAACTTTTCTTATCTTCAAAAGGCATTACTTTATCGTCACCTTGCCGCTTGTCCGGCTATCATCCTTGTTGGTAACGACATACAGATATATTCTCGGGGTCTTGGAAAGCTTTATCGCAGCCTTGCCGTTCCGAAACTTTGCCTCTCCTATTTTCTCGGCTTCCGGCGTATAAATTTCAAACATGACGGCTTCCGAAGAGATGCAAGAAATCATATTACCTTCGACTCGCATCTCCATCGGAGTCGCAGAAGGAAGCATTACACCGCTACCAGACATACAAATTAGGGTTCCCAAATCGGTTCCTTGATGATCATATTTCGATGAATGCACCACAATATTATAACTTCCGGCCTCAAATCCTGGAATCTTTACCTTAAAATTTTTCCACCCCATACAATCAAGTGGGAGATTGGTTATATCATCAATCGTCACATGAATATCATTTCCTTGTATCCGACACTCTGCTACATAATCATAGGGGAAAAATTCCTTTGAGCCGTACAGATGCAAAGTATCTTCTATAAACTCCGCCTTAAAAAGAGTCTCCCAATCTTCACGGTCATAATCTGATTCCGGTCTAAAGAAACCTATCTTATAGCACACTTCATTCCACTTGAACTGATGAATATATATAAGACTTTCGGCATCGAATTGTCGACAATAGGCCACTCGCGGCAATTTTGTACGGTCTACATCTCCATACGGCAAAATTCCGGTATAGACCGAGCCGACACCTTTTTGCCAAATATCCTTTAGAGTGTTGTCTATTTTGCCTTTCATCACCCAGGCACCCCCCTCATGGTCTGCTATACGGGCTGCCTCATCCACTTGATCAACAACCCATTCTTCTCCATTCGGAGCTACAAACGTTTCCCCTTCTTTCAGACTGAAATCAAAAAGCAAAACATCCTGTCCGCTTTCTTCCGAAAAACGATAAACCTTGTCACCGACTTGACGGTAATACAGAGAATCTATCGTGACATGGTTATTCCCCCGCTCTATCAGCTGATAAATGGACCCATTCAGCAATGTGTCCTTTCTGATACCGAGCTGTAGCTCATCTGCCCTGTCTTCCTGTGTCGCAAAACGGATCTGCCAATCTTTTATATATTTCGAATCGATTGCAAAAATTTCATCCAAATTCCCGGCTATAGGAATAATCGTTGTAGACAGCAGATTTTGATTTTGAAATCCTCCGCTTTCCGTCCCTACATTCGGAAACATCACAATGACAGAATCTCCATCGTTGCCCCCAGAAGACGGAACCGGATCATCCGGAACAACTACGGGTGGA
Organism: uncultured Prevotellaceae bacterium; assembly: GCA_964567855.1. GTDB lineage: Bacteria > Bacteroidota > Bacteroidia > Bacteroidales > UBA3663 > Liminaster. Next base: position 23,744 of record CAZMOE010000031.1, on the reverse strand, counting down.
GTGACCACCACCACAGAATCGCCCTCGCCTCCTCCTAAAGATGGGATAGAATCGTTAGGATCGACGGCTGAAGGCACAATGACAACCGCAGAATCATTTTCCTCACTACCTACGAAAGGAGGGAGCGTATCTCCCGTCATAACAGAATCGCTATCAAATGAGCGGTTCGAAGCAATTGTCGACACGGAGTGGAAGATTCCTGATGCCGATATACCCATGGCGACGCCCCAAAAGAGTACAATTTTTTTCATAGATTAAAAACTTAAATTTGTTTAATTATCGATGAGGCAAAGATAATTTTTTTTTTCATATTTTGTATCTCGAAAATTATGTTTAATTAATATTCCCTCATTTATTATTGTTTTTACTTTTTTTTCATAGAAATAAAGAAGTTTTCGCCCACCTAAAACCCTTCACAAACCAAAACCTCACGTATCGAAATCAATATTCTCATGGTATTTTGCATCAAAATTCCTACCTTTGCTGGCCAAAATAAGCTCAATGACGATGAATTACGACGAGACACTACAATTCCTATATTCCCAAGTGCCGGTTTTCGAGCATGCGGGCGGTTCGGCCTACAAGCCGGGGCTTGACAACGTGCGGCAGATGGATCTTTACTTCGGGCAACCGCACCGCCGGTTCAAGACCATACATGTTGCCGGCACGAACGGCAAAGGCTCCGTTTCGCACACGCTGGCCGCCATCTTGCAATCGGCCGGCTACAAGGTGGGCCTGTTCACCTCCCCGCATCTGCTCGACTTTGCTGAGCGGATCCGGGTCAACGGCCGGCCGATAGAGCATGCCTACGTGCAGGAATGGGTGGCCACCCACTACGAAAACATCAGGCACGTCAGGCCATCATTCTTTGAACTGGCGACGATGATGGGATTCTGCTATTTTGCCGACCGGATGGTCGATGTGGCTGTCATCGAGGTCGGGCTGGGCGGCAGACTGGACTGCACCAATATCATCACGCCGATATTGGGCATCATCACCAACATCAATTTTGACCACACTCAGTTCCTTGGCGATACCCTGCCACAGATCGCTCTCGAAAAAGCCGGCATCATGAAAACCGGCGTGCCATGTGTCGTGGGCGAGTGCAACGGCGACGCCGAAGTGCGCGATACTTTCGTCCGCCATGCCCGGGAAGTCGGCGCCCCGCTGGTTCCGGCCGAAGACGAACCGGAAGTCACCGGCACAGAGGAGCGGAACGGTCTGTTCCTGTATGAAACACGCCGCTACGGTTGCCTGAGTGGCGAACTGACCGGTCTTTGTCAGATCAAAAACACCAATACGATCCTTACCGCCATCCGGATTTTGGAGGCCTCCGGCATAAAAACTGGTCGCGCCGCCGTTGCCGAGGGTTTCCGCCATGTCATCGGACTGACCGGGCTGACCGGCCGCTGGCAGAAAGTGGGTACCCACCCCGACATCTACTGCGACACGGGGCACAACGAGGGTTGTTTCCGCTACATCTCCCGCCAGCTGCAACAACTTTCGACGCAAAACAAACATCTGCACATCGTTTTCGGCATGGTGAGCGACAAGGACATCGACGCCGTCCTGCGGCTGCTGCCGACAACGGCCACCTATTACGTCACGGCAGCGCAGACACCACGGTCGATGCCGCCGGATGCGATGCACGCCCGGATGCAAGCGTTTCAGCTCGAAGGGGCGGTCTTTCCCACCGTGCGGGAAGCGCTACATGCAGCACAAACACGGATTTCCGCCGGCGGGGAGAGTACCGAAGAGAATATTATTTTCATCGGCGGCAGCAATTTCGTCGTAGCCGAGGCCCTGCAGACTCTTGCCGACGACGCCGGAACGACCGGACACACCCTGTGAGACCGTCGGCGCCATAAATTTACCGTTATCCACGATACGGCCGGGGTCCGCGGCAGAAAATAAAAAATAAATTTGTATATTCGGGCAACTTCGCGTATCTTCGCGTCAAAATTCAAGTCCATGATCAGCATTGAAGAAGTAAAAGCAGACGAACGATATTTAAAACTTCTGGCCGAAAAATTCCCCACGATATCCAGTGCCGCCACAGAAATCATCAACTTGGAGGCGATTCTGAGTCTGCCGAAAGGTACGGAACACTTCCTGTCCGACCTGCACGGCGAAAACATTGCATTCCAGCATGTGCTGAAAAACGCATCCGGCGTCATCAGGCGTAAGGTGGATGAAATCTTCGGCCTGAGCATGCGTGAAGCCGACAAGGACATGCTCTGTTCGCTCATCTACTATCCGGAAGAAAAACTGGAACTCGTGCGCCGCGAAGAGCCGGATCTGGACGACTGGTACCGCATCACCCTGTCGCAGGTGGTAGAGATGGCACGTGTCGTGTCGTCCAAATACACCCGCTCCAAGGTGCGCAAACTGCTGCCGAAGGATTTCGCCTATATTATCGAAGAGCTTCTGCATGAATCGCAGGCGGAGCCTGACAAGCAGAGCTATTATGCAGCCATCATCAATTCGATTGTGGACATCAAGCGGTCCGAAGAATTCATCGTGGCCATCTGCCACCTGATACACCGGCTGGTCATCGACACGCTGCACATCGTCGGCGATGTTTACGACCGCGGTCCCGGAGCCTGCAATATCATGGAGACACTTTCTTCCTATCATGATTTCGACATCCAATGGGGCAACCACGATATTTCATGGATGGGAGCGGCCGCCGGCAATCTGGCGCTGATCGCCAATGTCATCAGAATATCCGTGCGCTATGCCAACGTCGAAACCCTGGAAGAGGGATATTCCATCAACCTGCTTCCGCTGGCCACCTTTGCCATCGACACCTATGGCGACGATCCCTGCACGGTATTCCAGGCCCACGAATTTGAAGAAAACACCCGTATGTCGCGTTCGTTGCAGCTCATGTCGCGGATGCACAAGGCCATCTCGATCATACAATTCAAACTGGAAGGACAGATCATCCGCCGCCACCCGGAATACGAGATGCAAGACCGCATGCTGCTCCATCTCATCGATTTCGGCAAGGGCACCATCACCATCAATGGCGAAACCTATCCGCTGGTAGACAAAAATTTCCCGACAATAGACCCCGCCGATCCCTATAAACTGAGTCCGGAGGAACAGCAGCTGATGGACCAGCTCAGCCACTCGTTCACATGCAGTGAGAAACTGCAGAAACACCTGCGTTGCCTCTACCGGCACGGCAGCCTTTTCCTGACGCACAACAACTGCCTGCTCTTCCATGCGGCTATCCCGCTCAATCAGGACGGCACGTTCAAGGAGGTGAATGTGGAGGGAAAAAGCTACAAAGGCAAGGCCCTCATGGAGCGTATCGACCAGGTAATCCGCGATGCCTATTTCGCCCCGCGGGATTCCCAGTGTCAGCATTCGGCACTGGATTATATCTGGTACCTCTGGTGCGGAGCGGATTCGCCGCTATACAACAAAGACAAGATGACGACGTTCGAGCGCTATTTCATCGCCGACGAAAAACTATATAAAGAGAAAAAAGGGGCATACTACGAGCTGGCCGACCATGCCGAGACATGCGACTACATCCTGCGGGAATTCGGCCTCGACCCTGCGAAGTCGCGCATTATCAACGGACACATCCCCGTCAGAACCAAAAGCGGCGAAACGCCGATGCGCGCCAACGGCAAGCGTCTGGTCATCGACGGCGGCTTCTCAAAACCCTATCACAAGACAACCGGCATCGCCGGCTACACGCTTATTTACAACAGCCACGGGCTTCAACTGGTGCAACACGAAACGTTTGAAAGCAAAGAGAAGGCCATCATCGACGGAACGGACATTCACAGCCGGGTCCAGCTCGAGGAATTCAAGTATCATCGGATGCTGGTGCGCGACACAGACCGTGGTCAGGAACTGATTCAGCAAGTCCACAACCTGAACAAACTGCTCATCGCCTACCGGAACGGCATCATCAAAGAGTCGGTGTGATTTATGTTCTTCAATGAAATCATAGGACAGGAAAAGGCAACAGAAAGGTTGCGGCAGGCGATAGACGGCAACACCTTGCCCCATGCCCTGCTCATCTGCGGCCAGGAAGGGACCGGAGGGCTGGCATTGGCGATAGCCGCGGCACAATATCTGCAATGTACCGGCCACCGCGAAACGGGCGCACCTTGCGGCGAATGTCTGTCATGCCGGCAATATGCCAAACTGGAACATCCCGACCTGCATTTCATCTACCCTATCATCAATAAAGGAAGCAGTTCAACGCCCTCTGTAAGCGAGGACTTCATTGCCGAATGGCGGCAGACCGTTCTGGAGAATCCTTATGTCACTTCAAACCAATGGTTGCAGACCATCGGGGCAGAGAATAAGCAGGGCATCATCAACCAAGCCGACAGCAACAGCATTATCCGGCATCTGAGCGTCAAGCCGTATGAGTCGGACTATCGGGTCATGATCATCTGGCTGCCTGAAAAGATGAATGAGACCGCAGCCAATAAATTGCTGAAAATCATAGAAGAGCCCTACGAAAAAACACATTTCTTCCTCGTAAGCAATGATCCCGAACGGGTGCTGGGCACCATTCGCAGCCGGGCCCAACGATTCAATCTGCCGCCTGTCGATGAGGCAGCCATAGCGACCGCCCTATGCAAGCGTTATGACTGCGACGAACACCGCGCCGCGACCATTGCCCACATGTCCCACGGCAGTTGGGTGAACGCAATGGCGCTCCTGCAGGATGATGAAGAACGTAATTTCTTTTTCGACCTATTCTGCAAGATGATGCGACAAAGCTACGGCCGCCGGCTGCAAGCCATGAAAGAATGGAGCGACGAGGTGGCGGCACTGGGACGCGAACGGCAGAAGCAATATCTGCAATACGCGCAAACTCTGATCCGGGAAAATTTCATAATGAATGTCGGCTGCGATTCGCTCAACTATCTCAATGACAGCGAACGGCAGTTTTCGCTCCGTTTTTCCCCATTCGTCAACCATAAGAATGTGGAGGGTATTATGAATGAACTGGCAACCGCAGAGAGCGACATTGCCGGCAATGTAAATGCAAAGATGGTTTTCTTCGATCTGTCGCTCAAATTGATCATGTTACTGAAAAACGCATAGAAGGACACTGCCGGATTATAGCTTCCTCTTGTTGCCAGACGACTACGGCAATTATAATACCGACACCGCCCCGCGCCATTATTTTATATCGGCGCGGGGCGGTGTCGGTAAGCGGTTCTTATAACATCAGTGATTTCAGTCTGCAACCCTCAGAGACCAAGCAGAAGATTCAATTCGGCAATCATTTCCTCCGGAACCGGAGTCACGGCCCGGTCACAGACCGAATGGATAAAATGGGCATTCTCGCTGCAATAGACACCCACCATTCTGTCGGTAAAACCAAAGCGGGTGCTGTAGGCGACATTAGCCAGCCGGTCGCACATCTTGACGAAAGAGGCAAAAGGAGTTTCGCGAATCAGCCGGTAATATTCTTCACCGGCACGTTCGGCACGTGTTTTGCCGCGCAGATTGGTCAGGGCATAAACGACGTCTGCCGCAGCAACGGAGGAATCGCGGTCAAGGCCCAGATCAAGATAAATTGCAATCAGATTGTTATAACTCAGGCGGGTGTCCTCGATAGCATCGTGGAAATAGGCCGAGGCATACAGGATAAGAAGATCCTCGGCCGCAGAGGTCACCAGATAACCGTATTTTCTGACATAAGCCACGGCCATTTCAAGGTGGAAGCCATAATCAAGCCCCGCACCATACATCTGATTGACACCTTTGTGCAAGGCTACGGCAGCATGTTCGATTTTCTCAAGCAACACATGATTTTCTTCGGCACAACGCTGAAAAGTTCCTTTATCCATAACATTAAAATTTGTGCAAATATATGCAAAAAAGATTACCACGACAAATTTAAGGACAAATTCCGCCTTTTATGGCGCAGAAGCAAGTTTATTCCCTATCGAAAAGCCTCTCCGACAAGAAACCCCGATTCTTCCGGGGATGCACATTTCCCAAGAAGAACCGGGGCGATAGATTCCGTCGCCGGAATATCAGCGGATCATAATTTTCTTGCCATCCACGAGATAAATGCCCTTATCCAACTGTCCGAGTGCATCCTGCAAACTCGTTGCACGACAAATTGCGGCCCCATGAAGATTGAAGACGGTTACTTCTGGTGAAAATCCACGCTCTTCGATACCGATATTCTCAATACCGGAAGCACCGAAAACATATTTACCGACCTCGTTACCCAAAACTTCCCCGTCGGATGTACAAGGCTTGGTGATACGGGTCTGCACAAGCATATTGAGATAATATTCCAGATTGGTGTATTCGGTCGATTTCTCATATTCATTCCCCCGTTTGGTCATGTTATAGAGATCCATGTAATAATCCGGAATACCGTCACCGTCGGAATCTGTCGCAGAGCGGTCGATCTCGCTCTCCGTAGCTGTCAGAGTCGGCCACGGATCGGGATGGGCGGCATCGATCACGTCATCCTGATCATTGATAATGCCGGGCATATTACCGCTGTTGCCATAGGTGGCCACCCCGAGACGGGTATCGTTCACCATGACAGAATCCAAGTGATCACGGACTACTTTGGAATTACGCACCTTGACACATCCTGCATAACCGAGCACTTTCTGATAGGCCTCTTCTGCAGAATATGTCGTCACATAGGCAAACGGTATCGGATCTTCCATCCGCATCGTATCGCGGGTAGCCTGCGTGTAGGTATTGTCATTGGAGCTGGAGTTGATCTGATTGTAAACTCCATAAGTCCAGTTGTCCGCAGTTACGCGGCTGCTGGACGGATTGACATTTCCTTCGACATAATAATCGCCCCAGACGTGCCACATGGCATACCAGGTGTTCCAAGTTCCATCGGAATTTTTGCAATAGGATGTTGTCCGGATACCCGGTGCCGCAATACGTTCCTGGATACCAATGCTCTTCGTTTTAGTGGCCGGACCTGGTTTATAGTAATTGTTAACGATGTTGACATTCATGCCCTCGCCGCCGTAACAGCCATTGCCCGCCCAGTTGTAGATGACGTTGTTGCGCATGTCCAGACGCTCGTCGCACTGGGTACCGGGACGGGGACCGAGACGCGGAGTGCGGCTTTCATGATGACAGAGAAGATTGTGGGCATACGTACAGCCGGAACCGCCCCAGTTGCCGCCATAGCCATGCCGACCTTTGGAGTGACCGGCATCGCGCATACTCTGGGAAATAATACACCACTGTACGGTAATGTTCTTGCCGCCATAGACGGAACAACATTCGTCGACACTCCAGCTGATGGAACAGTGGTCGATAATAATGTTATGATGGTCCATACTGCCAAGCCCGTCACCTTCATGTTGGTCGACGTTATAATTCCCCAGACGGAAACGCAGATAACGGATGATGATGTTGTCGGCCGAAATCTTGACCGGGAAATCGGCAATACAGATTCCGTCGCCGGGAGCGGACTGACCGGCAATGGTCAGATCTCCGTTCTTGATGGCCAATTCAGCCTTGAGACGGATGGTACCGACCACATCGAAGACGATGGTGCGGGCGCCTTTCTGGTTAATGGCATAACGAAGCATGCCTTTGGTCGGCTGAACAGCGTTGTCTTCCAGTGTGGTCACGTGATAAACGTCCCCACCACGGCCACCTGTAGTGTAACGCCCGAAGCCTTCCGCCCCGGGGAATGCCGGCACCGGGTTTTCATCGGCCGTCATAGGAACAGCGATCAAACTCAGTAAAAGATAAAATAAAAATTTCTTCATTTGTTATATAAATTGAAAATGATTGTTCATATTTTTCAGAAACCTAACGCTGCAGGGTCATCCCCATGACGCCGATAATCACGTCATTGGAAAGAGTCTCGATTTCGACGCTCTGCAACTGCTTCCGACTGTCAAGCAGGAGATCGAACAGAGTGGCGGCACCGCCGTCGGTCTTCTGATTGAGCCTGACCGCCGTCGGCCGGTAAACTTCGGCAGTACGCAGATTCATGCGGTAAGGAGGCTGAATGTCGTCAGCTCCAGGCTGATGCAAATAGAAGGCCGGCAATCCCTGTAAGAAGTCCTGGTCGATAGGCCACCAGGTACTCGGATTGACGAGCATCAGAGAATCACGGCTTCCGTCGGTATAATTCACCCGGATGACACCGTTTTCAATGCGGCACTGCATAGCATTTGTCGTTCCGGTCATCATCAGATAAAGATGGGAGGCCTGTCCCTGCAAGGGTAAAGTGACAGAGGTCGGATAATTATCCCAACAGGAAGTAAAAAGCACATTATTTCCCTCAGGAAGGGACTGAAGCCGGAACGGAACGGATAAAGAGGTACGGATAACGCCATTGCCGGCAATGGCAAGAGTACGGACACCGGTATCATCGATATGGAATGAATCCGCCGGGTGACACCACTCTCCTATTCCCTGCGTCGGCAAGGCCAAAGTCGTATAAGACCAGCGCGGAGAGAGATATTGCTGATGGAATAAATGATTCACATCCATATTATAATAAGCCGACAAATCGACGGTTTCAAGACGCAGAGTATCGACATCGCCGAAATCGGCCATCCGCAAACTGCCCAGTTCATCTTTCAGAATCTCAGGACGGGAGGAAGGCCCGCTTTTTTCATATCCGGCACCTTCCCATGTCGTCCGGATGGAATAAGAGGTCTGATAATCGGACGCACGTTTATTTTTCTTTGCCACAGCACCGGAATTGATCTTCATCTCCAGCATCGGGTTTCCGGCACCATCCTCGACAATGCTGTATGAGCCATATTTGCCGGTCAGCGTCTTACCATTGACCGTTACAGCCTTGATGCCGGCATATTCGGCTTTTACGGTCAAAATCAGCGTATCGGTCTCAAAACCTTTCGCATTCCGATAAGTCCAATCGGTGGTGCTGGAAGCCCCGGAATGCTTCTGCATAGAAAATTCATAGTCGGACGTAGCGATACGGGCATGCTCCCAGCCGTTCGGAAATCCGGGGACAATATGGATCCGTCGGTTCAAACGTTCTGGACGGACACCGAAAAGACCCTGGACGATGGTACGGGACATGATTCCGACAGGATCGCCAAAATCACGGTAACATTCGGAACGTGCGGCATCGTAGAAGGAAATCTGTCCATAATTTCCGGGGCTTGCTCCCAGATACATAGCATCGAGAACAATGCTCTTGAAAAGCCGATAGCCATCGTCATTACGGCCGGCCTGCCAATAGGCCAGCGCCGTATGCGCTGCTTCCGCATGGGCTACATTGTTGATACTCCATCCGTAAGGCTGCCAGGAGGTTGTCGCAACAGTAGCATAATCGTTGGCAGCAATATCCTCCAGCAGCGACTTCGCACCCGCTGCAATCTCCGGATTTCTCGCCGAAACAGCAGAAGAGATCGCACTTTTTGCCATATCGGCACGAACCGGGATATGCGGAATGTTAGCGTCGACATAGGACATGGCCCTGTCGGCCTGCCGGGGAGTGGCAACATCGCTGTCGATTGCATGATATACCGTCCACAAGGCCGGCCGACGATGCAGACGTTTCAACCCTAAAGCATCTTGCGATTCCGCCCAGACACCCTCTTCCTCCATCCATAAGCGACGGTTAAGAGCCGATAATATCCCTTGCGCCTCTTTACCGTATTTCTCTGCGGCGTTGCTGAAAGCGGCGATCTCCTCGCTGCTTAACGGAATTGTTTTACCGTCTTTCTCATAAGAGCCGGTTTCGGCAAAATGCCGGGCAATCATAGACGCCATGGCATTGGCCCGATGGTTGTAGGCTGACGAATGGGTCACGGCTCCACCGCTGTAATAGAGGCCGTCGCTTGCCCAGATGCAACAATAAGCGTCATAGAGACAATCATTGTCCGGATCGAAGTTGCGCTTTTCCCAATCGAGATGGCGCTGCAGAACCGGCCACAGTTCATAAACATAGGCCCAGTCTCCCGTCCAATTGAAATGCCACAATAGCTCATCTATATAGACGAGATTCATATCGTAATGATTCACTTTCGTCGCATTATTCGGGAAACGGCAGATATATCCTTCGCTATACATGGACGTACCGATCTTTTCCAGACCGCGGGCAAGATTCCGTGAACTGTCCATCATCGGCAACTTCGGATCGACAGCAACATCCACCAACTGGGAGGCGGCATAATTATTGAAATGCACACGGGCACGGTCATGCCATCCCATCACATCGCCGGTATAAGCAGCCCGCCAACCGGGAAGTGGCATACGCCAACCGATAGCGCCATGTTGCCATACCCCGTCACTGCCCCAAATTCCATCGGCTGCCATAGAAATGGAACTTCCTAAGGTATTCATGACCGGATCTGGCGTTTCGATGATTACGGACATGGATTTTTCTTTTGCCGTTCGGATACCGTTCTCTACAGCCATTGCCAAATGCCTGTCTTTCGGATCCTTTATCTCTGTGTGAGATATAAAACCGCTTTGGAGATCCTTTTTTTTCAGGCCGGTGGCTTTCCGAGCCGCATCATCCAATGCCGATAATGCAGAAGGATGCCCCATCAGGAAGTGACGGACGGCCGATTCCGAAGTCTCAGAAACAAGATTGACATGCGCGTTCAGATAATCGACCATAATTCCCGGCTCCAGTTCGCTCCGGATAATCTCCAATTGAGTATCATGCGAAAAAACACCGCACATTTCACGCTCACCTTTCTTACTCTTCTGCCCATAATTCAAATAAAACGTCGGTCCGTCGATTCGATATACATTATCCCGGCATCTTGCCAGCGTAAAATCGAAACAATCTTTCCGGTCAACACCCATATCGCCGTTACGGCTAAACGATGCATTATCGGCAGCCCCGTAGCGGACAATCAGTTCCACTCCGGATTTCACATTGGCACAGGACTTGATTTCAAAGACAGCTGCATCATAATGATCTAATGCAGAAGCGCAAATACGAATGACGGCAACCTCTGCCGGATTCTTGCGAAAACGCTGGGGCAACTCGAATTCATATACACGACATCCGTTTTCGTACCGGGCAACGACATCGGTTTCTCCGGAACTCAGAAAAAGAGGTTCAATGGAAGAAGCGCCCTCTCCCTGAATACGAATCTCATCAATCAGGATATTTCCCCCCATGTAAGGCATGAACAGACCGAATTCCGGATAATCCGATGTCTCCAGCCGGAACGCGGAACTGCCGCCATAAAGCGCACGGGTAAAACGATTGTTTCCGTTTACACAGACAATAGCCCCTCCATCCGGCCAGTAATTCAAAGGCCGGGGCTGTGTAAGCTGGGAGGCCGAAAGGGCCTCGTTAGATGTGAACAATTGCTGTGCCAGGGTATTCTCCGTTGCCGGATTAAAAGCTGCTATTGACAAGCAAAAGACCGGCAATAAATGATTTCTCATGGTTTTCATTATTAAATATTACAAATGACGGAAAAGAACGCTCTCTCTTTTACGAGATCAGGATCTTTCTAACTCCGCCATACCGATTTTCATATAATTCATCTCTAAATTCCGCAACCGGACAATCTCCGAACCATATCGCACCAGATCGATATCAATGGGTACAATTCCCGTGCTACGGGTTGCAGGTGTCCGGCCGAATCGGACCTCTATAGACTTGAATTTTGCTTCCAACTCTTCCAAAGAAAGTACCGTTTTTCCAACTGCGACACAATTTGTATATGGCTCCAGGCCACTCTTACCCTCATTAGGAGTCCGATATACAGAAGAAAAACGTATTTCCTCAAAAAAGGCTGGCAGCAACGACCGGATCTGATGAATTATCGCAGTAGCCCTCTCATAAGACAAATTGCTGCCTAATGAAAGCAGCACCGTGACAGCCGACATCAGTGTTTGGATATTAAATTCAAAAACTCTTCCCGTGTCTTGATGTCGGTAAACGCCCCTGTGAAATCAGAAGTCATGGTCATTGTGTTCATTTTCTCCACACCTCTCATCTGCATGCAAAGATGCGACGCCTCAATGACTACCATTACCCCTAAAGGATGTAAAGTCTCCTGAATACAATCCTTGATCTGCATAGTCAGGCGTTCCTGAATTTGCAGACGGCGGGCAAAGATCTCCACAATACGCGGAATTTTGCTTAATCCCACCACATATTTATTGGGAATGTAAGCGACATGAACTTTTCCAAAGAACGGGAGCATGTGATGTTCACACAAAGAATAGAAATCGATATCTTTCACAATGACCATCTGACGATAATCTTCACGGAACATCGCCGATTTCAGTACATTCACCGGATCTTCCTTATATCCGCGCGTCAAGAACAACAACGACTTCGCAACCCGTTCCGGAGTTTTCAACAATCCCTCCCGAGAGACATCCTCTCCTAAGGTTTCCAACACGCTGCGAGTGTGTTCCGAAAGTTCTTTTATCTTGTCTTCTTCCATGGATCTCATTATATATTACGTGGTCGGCTATTCCAGCGGCAATTCTATTTCATCTTTGATGATAAACATTTCTCTTCCCCAAACAGGAAATTCTTTCTTCAACTCGCGCAGTGCGGCATAAGCCTCTTCCGATGTGCGGAAATTCCCTACGGTCAGGCGCCAGTTCGGAGTTCTGAATACCACGTAAGTTTCCAGCTCCGGGAACTTCTCTCCTATCTCCATCCCCAGATCATAGGCCCTTTTTTTGGACTCATTTTGATTGTTACCGGAAAAAACGCGAATGCGGAACCCGGAAGAGACAATGCGGTCCGAATTTTCTCCCCTCATCGTTTTTACATTGCGGCGCACATCCAGAGAATGCCCAAGTAAGTTGGACAAACGGTCATCCTGTGCGATAGAAATACGCCCGGTCTCCTGCAAATGTTCCAATATCGAAATCTGTGAAGAATCGGACTGCATGACCGGTTCAAAGGCATGAGCCGCCATTCCAAGGGATAGCCCCCAACATGTAAAAAAGAGTTTTCTTATGCCCATAAGCAAAATAAAAAACAATAGATCCGGGTTCCCGGATTCTATTGTTTATCTGTTTTATAGAATTATTTAAAAGCTTCAATAATAGGCATGAAAGTATCCACCTTCAATGCTGCGCCACCGATCAGGCCACCATCAATGTCCGGCTGGGCAAAAAGTTCGGGAGCATTGCTACCCTTGCAGCTACCGCCGTAGAGGATGGAAGTATTGTCGGCGACTTCCTTTCCATACACATTTTCAATGCTTTTGCGGATGAAAGCGTGAACCTCTTCCGCCTGCTCGGCAGATGCGGTCAGGCCGGTACCAATAGCCCACACCGGTTCGTAAGCGATCACCAGTTTTGAGAAATCTTCTGCTGAAAGACCGTAAACGGCTTTCATCTGACCCTCGATAACTTCCTTATAAGTGTTATTTACACGCTCTTCTTTCATCTCACCCACACAGAAAATGGGAGTAAGTCCGGCTGCCAATGCCAAACCGACCTTCGTGGTCAAAGTTTCATTGATTTCGCCATAATACTGACGACGTTCAGAGTGTCCCAAGATAACGTATTTGGCACCCGTTGAGGCAACCATGTCTGCTGAAATCTCGCCGGTATATGCTCCGGAAACATGATCTGCGCAGTTTTCTGCTCCGACACCGATCTTCTCCGTATCGATAGCCGCACAAATAGAGGCTAGAGAAATAAACGGCGTACAGATAACAACGTCGCAATTTACCTCTTTACCAGCCAAAGCTGCATTCAAATCTTTTGCCAAAGCCAAGCCTTCCTGAAGAGTGGTATTCATCTTCCAGTTACCGGCAACAATTTTCTTTCTCATTTTAATTAGTTTTTATGGATAGTTTATATCGTTTATACAGCAAAAGTAAAGCAATCGGCGCAAACAGCAAAACCAACAAGAAAGAAATCCTCATTTTTTCATTGATTATAACTTTTTGCCCGTAGGTTTGATTCTCTAACATGCCAGAAGAGAGCAGTTCTTCCACCTCCACATCCCTCCAGTTTTTCTTCCAGTAAATCGTTCCGTTCTTCAGCAACAGCAGGCCTGGATCCGCCCGCACAATAGTCTTCATGATCGTAGCGTCGCTATGCACCGCAGGGACCTCCATAGCCATTTTCTCCTTCCAGCGCCGACGTTGTCCGGGTTCATTGACCGTAAGCAGATAAAACGGATATCCATATTCTGCCGCATAATCAGATAAAGCCCTAATCCGATTCAGATCATCCTCTCCAAAATTATCCAGAGTGGGTGAAATCAATAAGAAAAGGTACGATGGCTCCTCCAGCAGGGAATAAGTAATATCATCATTGTCCTCATCGGTTATGAAGAAATCATGAATGCTGTTTTCGGTCGATATACGGTCTCCGGTTCCGGATATCGATCGGATTTTCTGCTCCACAAATTCCCATCCGGAATCTTCATCAGGCAGAGCCTCCAGCGAAAACTCCTGTTGTATGCCATCCTTTTGATAAATGACATAATATTCTTCGGTCATCTCATCCGATACGGCAATGCCCATGGCCTCCGGAATGTTGACACCGCTCTTAAAAGGCCGGAAGTCCAACAGAGGAAGATGATAAAGACCATACCAACAAAGAAAGGAACCGAACAGCAGTATATATCCCGCATACAAATTAAATGCGGAAGCAGAGATACTTTTGCTCCACAACGGATCCATCCCTCTCATATTATATAAAAGGATTCCTGTCAGGAAACAAAGCACCAGGTTTTTGTAGAAAGTCGTCCAGTTGTCCAGCACAATGGCATCGCCGAAACATCCGCAGTCGCTGATCGGATTCTCGATCGCAATATATAAGGTCAGACACGTGAATACGAAGATAAACAAAGCGCATGCAGGCAGAAACACTTTCCGGTTTCTTCCGAAAAAGACATGGATTCCGATAAGAAACTCCGCCAGACACAGGCACACCGACAACGGCATCGCCCACGATTGTAACCATGTCCAACCAAAAACCTGGAAATAATCCGTCAGTTTAATGGCCGTCCCTGCCGGATCGATACATTTCACTATTCCGGAGAAAATGAACACTCCCCCCAGCAGGCATTGGCAGATATTCAAGAAAAACTGCCGGTTACGCGTGCCTGCTTTCATCTTTAAAATAAAGTTTTATCAATCCGAACAAAGAATAATTGACCATATCCATGTAATTGGCATCAATGCCTTCCGAAACCAGGGTTTCCCCGCCGTGGTCCTCGATTTCTTTTGTGCGGTTGATCTTCATCAGAATCAGATCCACGTAAGAACTGACACGCATCAGGCGCCAGGCCTCGTCATAATCATGATTCTTAGCCTGAAGCAACTGCAAAGTCTTGTCCATATATTGATCATACAGGGCAATCACCTGCTCCCCTTTCATATCCACGGCCTCGGCATAACCGTAATCCAGCTGAATCAGCCCCATAATGCCATAATTGACAATGGCGACAAACTCGGAGAAAATACCCTCATTGACTTTCGCCTCTTTTTTCACTTGCAACGAACGTATGCGGTTCGCCTTGATATAAATCTGATCTGTCACCGATGCCGGACGCATGATACGCCACGAAGCGCCGTAATCCTGCGTCTTTTTCGTAAACATATCCCGGCACAAACCGACCACGATCTTCAATTGTTCTTCCGTACTCATTCCCTTAATCAGATTATCATTGAACATAACGTTTCCGCACTTGCAACTGCCGAACTGGCGGTGCGGAAATTCCCCATCCAGAAATGCAGATAAGGCTCTAAATTTCGGCAAAAATAGTGAATAATATCTATATCCGGGCCCATTATGCGTCTAAATTCTCAATAAATATCTAAAATAGGGAGGAATATCAAAGGTTTTCGCTATTTTTGCAATCCCAAAAGATGGCCATCTTTACGTATAAACCAAAACTAAAACTAAGGAGGAATAAAAATTATGAGTATTGACATGATGGATAATCATTTTTCCGATGAAATAAAAGCTATCCTCAGACACAGTGAAACGGAAGCAAACCAACATCATTGTTTTACCCTCATGCCGGAACATTTTATGCTCGGCATGATTGACGATAAAATCAGCGACACGATTGAAATCCTGAAACAGGCAGGTGTAGATCTGGAAGCCATAAAATCTGCGCTTAAAGATTCCCTTGCCCAGAAAACCTATACGGACCCGAAAACGGATTTCCCCGATGCCGTCCGCATCCTGGTCTACACAAACGGCCGTATACAGAACACCATCTACTGGCTTTCCAAAGAGGCGGACCGCATTCTGAAACACTCCATCCTGGAGGGCCGTATGCAGAAGTGTCCGGTCATAGATGCAAGGCATCTGTTGCTGGCTATCCTCAAAAATGAAGATTGTCTCGTCAGCCGTCTGCTGTCGGAATACAATATTAACTATGCCAGCTTCTACCAGCAGGCCGTGAAGTGCAATCCGATTTCACAATTAGACATGCAGGAGGACTTCACTGCAGGTCTTGACATGGATGATGACGAAGAAGACGAAAATGAAGACTCTCCGTTCCCGCCTTCTTCCGGCAAGATACATTTTGTCACAGCAACGCCGGCAACACAGGCCCCAGAAAGCGCGACGCCGGTACTCGACAGCTTCGGTTTCGATATGACCGCAGCCGCCGAAGAGGGCAAACTGGATCCCGTGGTAGGCCGCGAAGCAGAAATCGAACGTCTGGTACAGATCCTTTCGCGTCGCAAAAAAAACAATCCGATTCTCATCGGCGAACCGGGTGTCGGCAAAAGCGCCATTGTAGAAGGGCTTGCGCTCCGGATCGCTCAGAAAAAAGTCAACTGGCTGTTGCTGAACAAGCGCGTGGTCAATCTGGATATGGCGGCGCTGGTAGCCGGCACGAAATACCGCGGCCAGTTCGAGGAACGCCTGAAAGCGATCATGACCGAACTGCACAACAACAAGGATGTGATTCTCTTCGTAGATGAAATCCACACCATCGTCGGTGCAGGCGGCACACAAGGTACTATGGATGCCGCCAACATCCTGAAACCGGCACTCAGCCGCGGCGAGATACAATGTATCGGCGCCACAACGCTGGACGAGTTCCGTAAAAGCATCGAAAAAGACGGGGCCCTGGAACGCCGCTTCCAGAAAGTAATGGTAGAACCGACGTCGAAAGAAGACACGCTGCACATTCTTCATAACATAAAAGAGCGTTACGAAGAACATCACAATGTCCGCTTCACCGACGAGGCGCTGGAGGCCTGCGTCATGCTGACCGACCGCTACATCTCAGACAGGAACTTCCCCGACAAGGCCATCGACGCTTTGGATGAGGCCGGATCCCGCATGCATCTCATCAACACGCATATCCCGCCGGAAATCGAAATGCTTGAGAAAGAGATCGAACAGATCAAGACGCAAAAAGACAACGCCATCAAAGCCCAGAACTTTGAAGAGGCTGCAGATTTCCGCGACCAGCAACGCAGAAAAGAAAACACCTTGAACGACAAGAAGAAAAACTGGGAGGCCGATCAGAAAAATACACCCCTTGTCGTCAACGATGAAGACATTGCCAAGGTCGTCGCCCTCATGAGCGGCATCCCGGTGCAAAAGGTAGCCGCCTCCGAGAGCCAGAAGCTCCTGACACTGCAAAAGACCCTGCAGGGCGAAATCATTGGCCAGGACAAAGCCATCGAGAAAATCGTCAAGGCCATCCAGCGTAACCGCATCGGGCTGAAAGATCCTAACCGCCCCATCGGAACGTTCCTCTTCTTAGGTCCCACCGGTGTCGGCAAAACTTATCTGGCCAAAACGTTGGCCAATGAGCTTTTCTCCACCGACGGAAGCCTCATCCGCATCGATATGAGCGAATACATGGAAAAATATAGCGTCAGCCGCCTTATCGGAGCGCCTCCCGGCTACGTGGGATACGAAGAAGGCGGTCAACTTACCGAGCGCGTCCGTCGGCATCCCTACTCCGTCATCCTGTTCGATGAAATCGAAAAGGCGCATCCCGACGTCTTCAACCTTCTTCTTCAAGTCTTTGACGAGGGACACCTCACCGACTCTCTCGACAGGCGTGTAGATTTCAAAAATACGATCATCATCATGACCAGCAACGTCGGCAGCCGTCAGCTGAAGGAGTTCGGCAATGGTGTCGGCTTCAACACCGGTAACGCGGAACACATCAAGCAGCAGAATCTCAGTGTCATCACCAAGGCACTCGACAAGACATTCTCGCCGGAGTTCCTCAACCGTATCGACGACATCGTCATCTTTGAACAGCTCGACCGAGCAGCCATCAGGAAGATCATCGACATCGAACTGAGAGACTTCTATCATCGCATCGAGGCCCTCGGCTATCGTCTTGAAATCACAGAAGAGGCCAAAGACTTCCTTGCCGAAAAAGGTTATGACAAACAATATGGGGCACGCCCGCTAAAACGCGCAGTCCAGAACTATCTGGAAAATGAATTGTGCGAAGAACTGCTGAAAGTAAGCGGACTGAAAAAGAAAAAAGCGAAATCCATTGTCGTCACCATGCCCGATTGCTCTTGCGAAGAGGCGGGCACCGAGATGAAACCCGTCATCACGTTCCGGTAACGGAAAACGGGCACCGCATTCCTTTCAACTTCCTTCCGACGTCTTGTCGGAAGGAAGTTTCTTTTTCTTCCCTGCTTTTATTTTGCTTTGTCAGACAAGCATTCCGGACAAAAAACACGAAATATAACATAAAAAACGTCGAAGCGAAATAAAACCACGGAAAAGATACCGCACATATGGAAAATTTGCCCTATATTTGCACGAAATTTTGCGAATATCATCACATGCAATTCATATATGAGACAGATTAAAATCACTCAAAACATCACCCGACGTACCGAAGAATCCATAGAATCTTATTTGACAGCCATTTCCAAAGAGCAGATGGTCACCCCGGAAGAAGAAGTTGAGCTTGCTCAGCGTATCCACCACGGCGATCAGAAAGCCCTTGACAAATTAGTGCGTGCCAATCTTCGTTTCGTCGTTTCGGTGGCCAAACTCTACCAGAACCAGGGACTGAGTCTCTCCGACCTGATATCGGAAGGCAATGTCGGGCTGGTAAAAGCTGCCGAAAAGTTTGATGAAACCCGTGGATTCAAATTTATTTCCTACGCCGTATGGTGGATTCGTCAGTCCATCATGCAGGCGCTGAGCGAACAGGCCCGCATGGTACGTCTGCCCGGTAACCAGAACAATCTGATCCGCCAGATCCGTGTCATCCAGAACCGTTTTGAACAGGAACAGAACCGTCCCGCCACCATCGAGGAAATTGCAGATGAACTGGACGTCGTTCCCGAGAAGATCCGTGAAACGATGGCCGCCAACAACCGCGGTGTATCCTTGGACTCTCCTCTTCAGGACGATGAAGATGGTACATTACTCGATATCACCCCCGACACAAAGCTCGACAGCACCGATGCCTCCCTCAACAACGAGTCTCTGCACATCGAACTCGAGAACCTGCTTCGCAGCATGTTGAAAGAACGCGAGGCCCTCATCATCAAAGAGACTTTCGGCATCGATTGTCCCGAAAAATCACAAGAGGAAGTCAGCCAGGAACTCGGCCTGACGCGCGAACGCGTCCGTCAGATCCGTGAACGGGCATTACTGAAGATCCGCAAGAGCCCGAATGCCAAACTGCTGCTGGCATATCTATGAAACCATCTTCCGAAAGATAACATCCCCGAAGGCCCGACGGGCCTCCGGGGATTGTTTTTCCGCCACTTTATCCCTAAAAACACCATTTGTCACATCTGTCCCGGTCTCCAACCGCCAGATCCGAACATTCACTTTAGCGCCCGTTCTATATTGTCAAACTATTTTCATCCATCAGGAAATCAAAGATATTCAGAATGATAATTCCATCATCATTCTGATAAGTCGGGGTCAACCCTCCGACAATGACCATTTTTTGAAAACTATCATTGATATGCAACAACGATTTCAGTTCCTGTTCCACTTTTCCTTTTGTCGGCAAATCGAACGCCGACTGAATATAATACCGCTTAAATCCCCGGTTACATACAAAATCAACCTCTAAATTCTTCCGTTGATTTCTTCCCTTTTCATCTTTATAATGAAAAGCGACCTGACCTACATCCACCGCAAATCCTCTGAGCCGAAGTTCATTATATAACAGGTTTTCCATCAGATGCCCTTCATCCGCCTGGCGAAAGTTCAAACGGGCATTGCGCAATCCCAGATCCTCAAAATAATACTTGGCAGGCGTATCGATGTATTTTTTCCCCTTTATATCATACCGCGTTGACTTTTCCAGAAGAAAAGCATCCTGCAATATATCGAGATACCCTTTGACTGTCTCAAAAGAGATACTGCTATTCTTGACAGACTTGAAAGTATTCTGCAATTTTAAGGGATTAGTAAGGCTTCCGATAGCAGATGCCATCACATCAATCAGTTCTTCCAAATCCGCATCATTCCGAATTTTATTTCTCTCCTTGATATCTTTCAAATAAGTACTTTCAAAAAGTTTTCCAAGATAATCCTCTTTCTTATCCGCCCCTGACAGCAGCAGCGTTTGAGGCAATCCGCCATAAGTCATATATTCCATAATGGCCTGCTCGCGACTGCCTCCGTGATACACCGACATGAATTCCCGGAAACAAAGCGGATGTACCCTAATTTCATCTCCACGTCCACGGAACTCGGTAATAACATCTTTAGAAAGGAATTTAGAATTACTGCCGGTCACATACACATCCGCATTGTCTATTTTCAGATAGCTGTTAAGCACATCTTCAAACTCTTTCACATGCTGCACTTCATCCAGCAGAATATAATACATCTCCTTATCCGTCATCTGACTGTCGATATAAGCCAGCAGGACATCCGGATCACGCAAAGCTTTATTTCTTCGATCCTCCAGGTCGATTTTGATGATATGTCTCTCATCGATACCGCATTCTTTCAAATAATTGCCGAATAAATTGAACAAGAGATAGGATTTTCCACAGCGCCTGACCCCTGTCACAACTTTTATCATGCCGTTATGCTTGCCGGCAATCAATTTTTTCAAATATATATCCCTTTTTATTTCCATTTCATCTATATTTTACACAAATACGCAATGATCTCGGGTACAAATATACAAATAAACCTCTCTTTTACTATAATCTATTCTAAATTTTTGCGTATTTCCGCAATTTATTAGAGACCTTACGAGCTAATTGCCCTGTCCATACTCGGACTGACGCGCGAACGCGTCCGTCAGATCCGTGAACGGGCATTGCTGAAGATCCGCAAGAGCCCGAATGCCAAACTGCTGCTGGCATATCTCTGATTCCATCTTCTTGCCATATATGACAACGCAGCCGTTTGGGCTGCGTTTTTTTTTTATAACCGCTTATCAAAAAAATAATTGATCTCCACACGACAGCGGCAAAAAAAAAATATATCCCGTCAACGAAAATCGTTTTCATAAAATATACCGGAGCTTTCACTCTTTCGGAGATACTCACGCCGGCATATTGCCACCCCATAAGAGGAAGACGGTTTTGCAAAACATAAAGTCCTGCCGGATAATTGTCGGGTTACAATCTTTCAATGTGCATCCGCATCCAAATGTTTGTAAGCTCAGAGGACAAGGCGCAAGCCCAAATTGTTGTTCCGGTTGTCGGGCGTGTTGTTGTTCCGGTAAGAAGAGCGGCAGTTCCGCGCATTGTTGTTCCAGCTACCGCCCCGGTTCACACGATTGGAGCCTCTACGACATTACCCTTTTATAATTCCATACAAGAACGCCGAAATGCCATTGCTCGTGCATGACGCGTAAAAGCTACCAGAGGAAGCAATCGAAAGGCATATTCAGCTTCCGAAATATTTTTCTTCTCATACATTAATGTATATTTCAACAACTTACTTCTAAAACGTCTTTTACTACGTCCGTTCAGCAGTAAACAGCCCGGAAGAACCTTATAACCTAAAAATGTTACCCCATCCGTACATTTACCCAACACAGGAGGTTTGAGGTGCAAATGCAAAACGGACGCCGCATATTCGGACATAGCAATAGCCATACTCCTCAACTCGTTTCTATCGTTAGCTAAAATTATAGTGTCATCCATATAACGAACATAAATTGGAGCACGAAGTGTCTCTTTCGTATAACGGTCAAGACCGGAAAGATATAAATTGGCAAAATACTGACTTGTCAGATTCCCGATTGGCAATCCTTTACCATCGGCCGCATGATAGCTGTCGATGATACGATCAAATAATGCCAAAAGAGCGGAATCTTTAAACATTCGATGCAACATTGCTTTCAGTTCTGCGTGCGTTATACTATCGTAATACTTTCTCACATCAAGTTTAACAAAATACGCATAACCGCGCATACCGTTCTTCACCCTATCCAGCGCCGCATACACCCCTTTTCCCTTACGGGTAGCATAGGTATCGTAAATCAGACGACGATCGAAATATTCATGACACACATTCATAATAGCATGATGCAAAATACGCTCACAAAGATTGGCGGCACAGATCATCCGTTCCTTGGGATCATAAATGACAAAATAATGATAGTCTCCTATAGATATCGTTCCATCTACAATCGCATCACGCAAGGCTTGAAGATTTTCAGTAAAGTTTTCGATAAAATCGATAACTTCCCGTTTATATCGTTTCCCGCGAAACGCCTTATAGGCCGCCAATGCAAGATTGTCAAAATCCGTGATTTTCTCCATCAGGTGCCCTATCCGTTTCATTTCCGGCGCTCTTTTGCTGTTCTTCAAACAATCGGCACAATTCAGCACCGTATTTTTCCACCTTTTTACTCCCTATACCATTAATTTTTTTCATTGCCTGCGGAGTCAGCAATTCAAGTTTCGCTACTTCCGACAACTCTGCATCGGTAAACACAGCAAAAGGAGGTACAGCATCACTTTCTGCCAAAACTTTACGTATCTTCCTTAATATAGAAAACCGCAAAAAGTCATTCTCAGAAAGTACATTCCGATAATCAACCTTTTCACGATGGCCGGCAGAAGAAAACGGCAAGGATGAAGCCGCACCCTCAGCCATCATTGGCAAATAGGTAACACAGATGGCCCAAAATGCTCCGTTATCACCATTGACAAATTCCTTTTTTATTTCAAGTATCCTATTGGCACGCAAAAAGCGATTCAATTCATCAGTATGTCCGCTCTCTGAAAAAGCAGGAACGGTAAATGTTTTGATTTGCATAGACAAAATATTAAAAAATTCGACTCGCCTCCGGCGAGATAACGTCACCTACGCCGGGAGGAATAAGTCGGCGCGCTCCGCCGCGCCACATATTCCTCCCCGCTCCGGTGCCGAAAAGCTTACAAACTTTTTGGATGACGATACACATGAAAAGATTGTAAACCTCAGAGGACAAGGCGCAAGCCCAAAATGCCGTTCCGGCAGCCGGGCGTGATGTAGTACCGGAAAGAAGAGCGGCAGGACCGCGCATAGCTGCACCAGCTACCGCCCCGGTACACACGAACGGAGCCTGTTCTGGCACTGTTATAATCGTTACACCACAACGAAGCTGTCATTTCCCGAATATTCCCACTCATGTCATACAGGCCCAATTCATTCGCGGACTTCGTCCCAACGGCGTGGGTCTTGCTGCCGCTATTACCATCATACCAGGCAACCTCGCCGATACTATTACTGCCGCTGTATTTGTAATTCCGAGAGCGGTTTCCCCCTTTGGCAGCATACTCCCACTCCGGCTCGGTCGGCAAGCGGAATGAAAGACCCGTCAGCTCATTGAGCTTCCGTATGAATTTCTGGCAATCATCCCAAGACACACGCTCCACCGGTAAATTATC
>CAZMOE010000030.1:10369-32025 GCA_964567855.1 uncultured Prevotellaceae bacterium | reverse complement strand
ATCTATGAAGGCATCCCATTTCGGGGCGGAGCCTTTTCCGCCGAACACTTTTTTGCATAATCGTCGCCGGATGGAGGAAACTCCTTCCTTGCTCCGGCCGATGAATATGGCGATATTGGTCGGTGGAACTTTGAGTTTGACGAGCATGCAGGTTCTAAGTTCTACGGTGCTGCATGAATGTGTTTTGTAGAGTCGGGTGATGAAACTCGGAAAGTTTTTTCTTATGGAACTCGCAACGATATCCCAATCGTGTTCCGTCAAGGGTGCTATCTGATTCGCTTTGGCGAGCAGATAAGCGTGGAGTTCGGACTGCGACATGGCCTCGGCCGGTTCCTGCGATTCAGGGACGGATATTTCCGAATGGTTGCCAGTTGTACCTTCGTCCGGTTCGGCAAAGAGTCCGTGAACGGGTGCTGTGAAGAGGATCTGTGGCGTTTTTTCCTGATTTTCGATGGTCTCGGCGGGTTCGGGAGCGACTGCCGTAGGAGGTGAATCCGGTGATGTGCTTAAGATAGGAAATGTTTCTGATTCGGTGGGAACGGCCGGCTTATTTTTCCCCCTTTTATATATAATGAGGGCAGCAACTCCGGTCAAGATGATGCCTAAAACGATCAGGATAAGGATTGAATAATACTGTTCGCGGGCATATCTCTCTTTAAGACGCAAGTTTTCTTTCTCGTGTAGCTCATAATTATAGCCGAAATGCGTTTGCCCGACCGTTTTGGTACTGGTGATTTTCAGAATGGAGTCCAGACATAGATCGTATCGGGCTAAATTGCGTTGTCCCTCTTCTAAATTGTTTTGTGCGAAAGCGATCTGTGCAAATCCCCAATATGCGCTTTTTTTTGCATAAATATCACCTTCGGAGAAACTCTTTTCGTAGTAAAAGCGGGCAGAATCGTATTGGCCGACAGTGAGAAAATATTTGGCTGTGATACCATAGGTCTCATATCTGTCGCAATTGTCGTGGAGATTGAGATAAGGACGTATCTGTTCCTCGACTTCGTCGTATCGGCCGAGTTCTATATAGAGGTGTCCGAGATGTCTTTTTATCAGATTGGCCTGTAATGTATCGTTCAGGGTTTCCGCCAATGAGACGGCCGCTTTATAATAGAACTCCGCACTATCCGGCCGAAGGCATTTCCAATGAAGGCCTGCCATATTGTCGAGGTCGTGCACCATATTTCCCCTGGCCTCAAGCCGGGTGTCGCAGTCGTAGGCCTTCCGGGCCATTTCGAGGGCGAGACCGGGGAGATTCTGAAATTCGAAAATACCGCCCAGCTGGCAGTAGATCTTACTTTGCAGGGAAAGATGCTTTTCTCCGGAAGTGGCTTCGAGCGCCCGTTCAAAATATTTGATGGCCTGCGGAGCGTCGGCCATATCGCGGAGCACGCGGCCGGCATAATAGTAGGTTTCAGGCAACCGCCGTTTGTCTCCGTCGTCTTCATAATACCTGACAAGGCATTTGATGAGCGAATCGGAGGTATGTGCGATCTGTGCATTGTCGTTGGCCTTGATGCAAAGGAGCAGATAGTAGTTACGGACGTGTTCCGGTTCATTTTTCATCTCTTCTTTCCATGATGCGAGCATTGCCACCGCGCTGTCGGGGGTGACCGACGCAAGGCTGTCGGCCACGGCGAAGAGGGTAGGATAGGCTATCGGCCTGTTGCAGGCCGATAGCCAGAAGATGCAGCAGATGATAACTGCGGACCAGGATGGGAAATAGAACGGAGGTCTCATCAGAGTCTTGGCTGGATATAGATATGAAGATTGACCGGCATCATGGGCGGAAGTATTTTTGAAAAATATTTTTCAAGTTACAAAATTATGAACAAAAACGGATAAGTACGATAAAAAAGAGTGTGCAAAAAGTGTGCTTGCTGTTAATTTACCGTAAAAACGGGCTTATTTAGGCTGTTTAGAGGCCGGGCGGGAGCCGGTTTCCTCTGTTCATGGGTTCGGGTCGGGTGTTTTGGGGCGTGGGATTGTATCTGCAGAGTTGACGGATTTTCGGTTATCATGGCGGCCGGTAGAGCATAAAAAGAGCGGTATCGAATGATTCCGATACCGCCCTTCGACTGATAATGAGATTGTTTTTATTTCCTGTCAGAGAGCAAAAATCTCTTCGATCCTGCTTTCGTCGGCAATGATTTCGTATTGTAGTGTGCCAATATTGAATTCGTGGAACTGCTGTTCGAATTTGCCATCCTGATAGCTGTAGGTAGCGGTGTAGCGGAGTTCCCAGCTTTCATTCTGTTCGTTCCAGAAGTTGACGTCAATACGGGTAATCCGGTCTTGGTTGTCGTAACTGTATTGGAATTGTTTTACATTGAAGAGACGGGTGCCTTCGGCGCGGAATAAAGTCTTTTCGGCCGGCTTACCGTCCTTTTTCGTGATACTTACATACTTTTTATTGATAGTGGAGGTTTGTGCCTCTGCCTGACCTATGAATCCCGCCATGATCATGGCGACCATCACGATTACCGAATAAAAGAATTTCGTTTTCATAGCGTTATTTTTTTAAGGGTTGTTTGTTTTTATTTTCAGCGGATGACTTGTTTTTGTCATTTTGCTATTGTTTTGTACTGCAAATATAGGTTATTTCTTTGTGCGAGGAAAAAATATTTCATTTTTAGTCTTTGATTATGGCAAAATGATACTATTTTATGTTGAAGAACATAACGCTTGGAAACTGAAGCTGTCAAAAAGCAGGTGTTTGCCCTCAAAAGACGCGAGGGAAGGGGGACTTAGGGGCTGAATATGCTATCCTGTGTCGTGGGAAAGAGAGCGGACTATATAGACGGTGCCGTATTTGCGGCCGTCGGGGGCGTTGCGCTTCTTGTTGCCGCCGGCCATGCCGTGCCAGGCGGCGAACAGATATACAGAGGCGTTTCCGGCCATGCCGGAAACGCCTTTTATCCTGATGACGGTCGTTGCTGCCGGCCGGGAAGGGTTACCGCGTTTCTTTGGACGCGGCCCGGCGCCTTTGGGCACGTTTGCGCTGTTCGCGTCTTTTCTGGGTGCGGCTGCCGGAAGAGGTGCGGCGTCCGGTTGTGCTGCTTCCCTTGTCGCCGCTGTCGGCAGAACCTGCGGGTGCGGCGGTTTTGACGCGGCTGTAAAGACGGTCGTAGGGAAGCACGGCCTCCGGTTTCGTGCCGTTGTTGAAAGTGCGAACAAGGGCACGGAAATTGTCGACCGACTTGCCGAGTCCCAGAATGAAGTGGGGCAGGGCGCGCGGCCGGGCGATGTATTGTCCATCTTTATAGAAGCTGCGGTAGCGAATGTACATTTCAGAAAGGTGGGTGATCGTACCGATTTTTTCTTTTCCGATCTGACTGTCGAGCAGGATCCGGGTCGTCGCAGCGGCTCCATGGCGCTCTGTCGTGTGGAGCGAGAGGATGGCCAGCTTGTTGACGGTGTCGGCATGCGGATAGTTGTCGGCCAGCATCCGGAGGGCTGTCCGGGTATGTTCCCACGGGGTTATTTCGCTGTCGAGGTATGGAATCGGGGTCTGGTCCTCGATTACCTGATTGAAGCCCGGCATGATATAAGGTAACAGGCCGCAACGGTAAAGATCCTGGATCGCCTCTCCACAGGTGCTTGTCTTTAGAATTTTGTTGAGCTCGTCGCGCAGCCGCTTGGGAGCGGCATTTTGCATTTCTTCATGATTGTCGATGATGGCCTGCCAGGCTGCAGGATCGAGGCGGAAGCCTTTCTGATGTTTGAAACGGATGCCGCGTAACATGCGGACGGGATCCTGCCTGTAGATGACATCGGGTGTGAGCGGAGTGCGGAGCAAACCCTCCTTCAGGTCGGCCAGGCCGAGGTCGGTGGGGTCAAGCACCTGACCGGTGTGCAGATTTTTATAAAGGGCATTGCAGGTATAGTCGCGGCGCATGGCATCTTCGGCTAAGGTGCAGAATCGGGTGTCGAGCAGGGTGACACCGTCGGAAGCGTAATGCTCGATGTGAGGCTCGACACATTCGACAAGCGTCATCACACCGTCGATTATGACGTCCATAGCTGTTGTTCCGTAACGCTGGTAGTAGAATGGCCCCTTGCAGGTGCCGGGATAGGTGGCGCAAAGATGTTCCACGAACTCCTTTTGGCCATTGGGAAGATTGATAAGCAGATCAAGGTCGGAATAGCGTTCGCCCAGTAACTCGTCGCGGACGCATCCTCCGACGAGATAGATTTTTTGATAGAACGGAGAGTCGGGTTGTATGTGATCTTTTATGAAATGCAGTGTTTTTTCGAATTTGTTCATTCGTTGTTGCGGTTTAAATAGGGCTGTAGAAATCTGTCCTCTGCTTATGGGGTACAAAGGTAATGCTTTTTTGATGAAATGCGGATGCAGGGTGATTAAAATTTGTCTTTTCGTGAAATGTTTGTAAATTTGCACGTCGAAAAATATCAATTTATCAAGCAGATATGAAAAAAATTATCGGACCTCTCCTCTTGGCGGGAGTGTTGATGCTGCCGGCCGGTCTTCCGTTTACGGTTCAGCATTTGGAAGCTCAGAATGTGTTTAATCAGAGCGACGTGCAGTGGGCAGCTGTCCCCGATCATGCCGACTGGCTTTATAAAACGGGTGAGAATGCGTTTATCGATGTGCAGGTTCTAATGCACGGTATGCCGCAGGACGGAGTGGAAATCGTTTATGCGGCGGGCGGCGACTGTCTGGATGCCGATGCGGAGGGAACCGTGACGACGCGCGGAGGTCATGCGCGGATTCCGGTGGGAACCCGGAAAAAGCCGGGATTCCGCGATTGCAGGATGTCGTGCACGATAGACGGGCGGGTGTACAAGAACCATCTGAAGGTCGGTTTCTCACCGGAGAAGGTGCTTCCCTATACAAAGTTGCCTTCCGATTTTCAGGCTTTCTGGCAGGAGGTGCTGGAGGAGCAGAAGAAAGTGCCGGGGCAGCCCGTGGTTACACCGGAACCGCGGTATTCCAACGACAAGGTGGAGTGTTTTTTAGTCAAATTGCGCTGTTATCGGCCTGATGGAAGTCATTATATTTACGGTTATCTGACCAAACCGAAAAAGGCCGGCAGATATCCGGTCGTGGTTTCGCCTCCGGGGGCCGGTGTCAAGCCGATGGATCCGATGAAAACCCTTTTTTATGCGGAGCAGGGGTGCATCCGTTTCGATATGGAGATTCATGGTATCGACCCGTCGCTGTCACAGGCGGTGTATAAGGATATCACGGCCGCCTTTGGCGACCATCATGGTAACGGATATCTGGCCAACGGCATTGCCGACCGCGATACCTATTATATGAAGAAAGTCTATGCCGCATGCGTGCGTGCGGTCGATTATCTCGTGACTTTGCCCGAATGGGACGGTCGCAATGTCTGGATTCAGGGTGCCAGCCAGGGCGGGGCGCTGGGCATCGTGCTTGCTTCTCTCGATCCGCGTATCACGGCGGCCTGTATCAATCATCCGGCCCTCAGTGACATGGCCGCTTATGCCGAGCCGGGGCGTACGGGAGGTTATCCGCATTTCAGCCGGAAGTACCGGGATATAGAATTGACGCCCGAGGTTATCAGGACGCTTGCCTACTATGATGTGGTAAACTTTGCCCGATTCGTGAAATGTCCGGTTTTCATGACGTGGGGATTCAATGACAATGTTTGCCCGCCTACCACGAGCTATGGGGTCTGGAATACACTCACCTGCCCGAAAGAATCGCTCATTACACCAATCAACGAACATTGGGTGTCAATGGACACAAGGCGGAAGCAACTGGAATGGCTGAAGAGACAGACCCGATGAAGATGGGGCGTAAAAGAAATGTTGCGATGAAGACAAAGCTGGTTATATTCGACCTCGACGGGACGATTCTGAATACGATAGCGGACTTGGCCGACAGCACCAATTATGCTTTGAGGCGGCTGGGATATCCGGAGAGATTGCGCAGTGAATATCCGTTCATGGTCGGTAACGGTGTCCGCAAGCTCTTTGAAAGGGCGTTGCCGGAAGGTGAACGTACGGAAGAGAATGTGGAGCGGATGCGTCAACTGTTTATGCCTCATTACGATGTGCACAATACCGATTCGAGCCGACCTTATGAGGGGATAGAGGCATTGCTGCATGCCCTTTGCGGACGGGGGATGATGGTGGCCGTGGCGTCAAACAAATACCAGGCGGCGGTAGAGAAATTGGTCGCCTGCTTTTTTGCCGGCATTCCTTTCGCTGCCGTTTTCGGACAGCGCGAGGGGGTGCCGGTCAAGCCTGACCCGACGATAGTGTCAGATATCCTGAAAGAGACGGGTGTGACGGCCGGAGAGGTGCTGTATGTCGGCGATTCGGCTGTGGATATGCAGACAGCGGCCCGTGCCGGCGTTGCGGCTTGCGGGGTGACATGGGGATTCCGTCCGCGGGTAGAGCTGGAAGCGGAACACCCGGCCTATATTGTCGACAGGCCGGAGGAGGTGCTGGCCTGTTTATCGGAATAGGCGGCTGTAAAATTCCGCTTTCTTTTCTATGGCGAGCGGGTAGGCTCTTGATGTAGAGGGCATACGCCAGAATTCGAGGTCGCGACCGAAGGCGCGGCAGCGGATGCACCCGCCGATTTCCGGGAGGCGGCCGATGGGGGGATTTCCTTCGTCGGCCGCTTCATTGTCGAGTTGTGCCAGCAGTTGTTCGCTGGCTTTTTGGCCGGTAGTGACGATGCGCCGGCAGCGGGGCATGGCTGAAAGGAGAAGGCCGATGTCTGTCGGTTCGAGGATTTCCAGAAACTGGTCGCTGGCATTGTCTTTCAGCCGGTTGACGCGGGTTGCCGTATCGTAAAAGCCAAGGCCGCGGCTTTGTGCGAAGTTGATGATGGCGTCGCGGTCGAAACGTTTTTCGCGCTGGAGGACAAAGTGCTGTTTATCGTTGAAAAACAGCAGGCCCATGATACGCCAGAAGTCATTGATGAAATTCGGGTAGAAAAATTCCATGGACCAGCGTGCCCGCGGGGGCGGAAAACTGCCGAGGAAAAGGATTTCGCCGTCGGCAGGAAGGAACGGCTGCAGGGGGTGGCTTTCTATTGTCATGTGACGGATGGTATATCAGGGATTGAGAAGTCCGCGTTCAACAAGTTTATGGCCTATGATACGGGCTGCGATGCCGACCAGTTCTACACAAGGACGTTTCCGGTAATATTCCGGAGTGCGTTCGGCCGGTGTCGGAGGATCCTGCTGTCGGGTGAGACCGAGCAGTTCGCGGCAGACGATAGAGCCGTTGATTTCACGAAATTCATTGGCGCACTCCTGAACGAGAGCATAGTTGCGGCTTTTGGCCGAGCGATCGGTGGGGTCGGCCGCCGGTTCGAGAAGGCCGGCTATGAACGACATGCCGCTGACGGTGCCGCATACTTCGCGGAGCCGTCCCATACCGCCGCCGAAAGGAGCGGCGAGGGTAGCTGCCAGATTCCTGTCGATGGAGAATAAATCGGCGTAGGCCAGGAAGACGGCCTGAGCGCAATTATAGCCCGAAGTGAAAAGGTCGCGGGCCTGCTGGATTCTGCTGTCAAGATTGTTGTTTGTCATGTTTTCGGTATATATGGCTGCAAAGATAATGAAAAAAGGGGTCGATTGTGGCGAAATGAGGGAAAATACAGATCCCGGGGTAGGGCGGGGA
This sequence comes from uncultured Prevotellaceae bacterium, assembly GCA_964567855.1. Classification (GTDB taxonomy): domain Bacteria; phylum Bacteroidota; class Bacteroidia; order Bacteroidales; family UBA3663; genus Liminaster. Next base: position 24,396 of record CAZMOE010000030.1, on the reverse strand, counting down.
ATGTCGTGGAAGGGATGTGATTGCTTTGGGGATATGAAAGTTGCCCGGGATGGGGAAGCGGGAAAAAAGATCAGGATGACATAAGAAAGAGAGCGAACCCGGGGATGCCCCGAAGGTTCGCTCTTGAAGGAACGTGAATGCGAATAATGATTTTATTTCACATTCAGTTTATATGCAGCTCCCTCGATGGTCAGGATATAAAGTCCCGGCCGGATGTCGCGGATAATCGCTTCGCCGTTTTCAAGACAGAGGGTGTTTATGACCTTGCCGTCGGCCGAATAGAGGGTTGCATTGCCGTCGGATGCCGCTTTAATTGTGATGGTCTGCTGTGACATGCTGATTCTGACGGCGGTTTTGTCGAGGCCGGTTTTTTCAATGTCCGATGTGCCCTTTACGTTCATGATGGGAGTGAAGAGATAGAGGTAGGGGAACTCTTCGTTGGTCATGACGCAGACAACGTTATTGAACGGAGTGAGGAATTTTGTGACGCCGTTTTCAATTACATATTCATCGTCGGCATACAGCTCTTCGCCTTCCAGTTCATCGTATTCATTGAAGGTCGGCATATCAAGATACCAGGTGTATTTGGTATCGGTACCGTAGGCCGACCGGTGAGCGCTGAGGTCTATCTTGCCGTCTACTTCTTTGACGTCGATGATAGCTTGATTCTTATAGACGTAACGCGTATATTGCGATTTGATTTGCGGCAATGTGGCGAAAGAGAATCGGTTCTGATCGAGGGATAGTATCCTCAGGCGGGTCATGAAGTCTACATCGATGTCGCTCAGTTGGTTCCCGCTTAATACAAGTTCTTCGAGATTGGGTGATCCGGCCAATGATATGCTGGTCAGTATATTATTGAGGGCGTTGAGCGTCAAGAGCTGAGGATTGTTCACTTCCAGAGAGGTGAATTGATTCCCGGAGATGCTCAGAAGTATAAGATCCGGATTGTGACTCAGGTCGATGGAAGAGAATTTGTTGTTATCCAGAATAAGAGCGCGGAGATTCGGATAACGGGAGAGGTCCAGTTCGGAGAAAGAATTGCCGGAAAGGCGTAATTCGGTCAGATTGGGACTTTCGGGAAGAGTAATGCTTGACAGGCCGGCGTTGTCGATGGTGAAGGTAGCGAGCTTTGTCATCTTGGATGCATCCATGGAGGACATGGTTGCGCCGGTGATGCTGAAAACAGAGATATCTTCGTCATCGTCATAGGTATATACTTTAACTGTGGCATTCGGAGTGGTGACGGCAGAGAAGCGTGTGTAGGTATAACTGTTCAGCAGATATTGTGAGAGGTCTTCTTTGCCGGTCCAGTCGATATACAGAGCCGGAGAGCCTTTGGCAGCAGCAAAGGAAAGGGCAACGGATTGTCCTCCGATGGGGGTTGTGAACGTAGCAAGCAGACGGGTGGGCATTCCGGCAGCCAAGACGGGTGTGGTCTTCAATGCGTTTTCGCCGCTCAGGTCTGGGAAGGCCTCATGGGTCATTTCGCAGTAGATGCGTCCCATCTCTGTATTCTTGAATGTGGTTTTGCCGTTGACAATTTCATAATCCTTGCCGGGCTCCATGATCGCACCGTCTTCGTTTTTCCAGACAAACTGAGTGGTATGTCCGCCCGTGGTTATCCATTGTTCGGAAAGGTTGATGCCGGGGGCTTTGGTAGGAATTTGAATGTCGTTTTGCGGAGCATAGGTGTATTCTTCTAACGGCATACCATCGCATTGCGGCATGGAGGCGAAAGTAAAGTTGTTGTTGTTGATGGCCAGATAGCGGATATTGTTTTCTTCTTCCGGGAAGACGATGCTGCTTAGCTGATTGTAGGATAAATCGGCCTTTGTCATTGGGGCACAATAGGCCAGATTGATTTCTGAAAAATTATTGTGGGAAATATTCAGTGTTTCCAGATTGACGGCATCTTTCAAAGGGAATTCGGAGAACTGGTTGTAGCTGATGTCCAGATTTTTGAAGGGACGGTTCTCTATTACCTCGATTTCGGAAAGATTGTTATGGCTTAAGTTGATGTCCGTGAGCATATTCTTTGTGTATCTGTCGTTAATGCCTTTAAGAGAGAGGTCGGACAGATTGTTGTTGGAGAGATCGAGGGTCCGGAGAGAACGATTCCAGGAGAGGTCGATGCTGTAAAGTCCGGAGTTGGCCAGTCGGAGATATTCCAGCGAATTGGCGGCTTTGAGGTTCGTGCTGTAAATCGGCAGCTCGGCATTGAGTGCGGACAATACGACGCCGTCAGGGGTCCAGATGGAGATCTGGCTCCAGCCTTTTTTGGTTCCATTGATATTGTGGACTGCCGGAATCGTATCGGTTGTAACTGTAAAGGACTGCAATTCTCCATCGCCGAAGTCTACATATAATTCCTTGGGATTTTCAGGAGATGCTCCATTGGCACCGATACCGAATGAAATGGGGCTTCCGTCGCCCAGCGTCGTGGAAAAAGCCGCCATGAGAGTCGGTTTACCGTAATCTTCCTGTTTTTTGATTTTGAATTTCGTTGTACGTAGCATGGTGTTGGGGAATGCCGAATTGCCGAATGCCAGGTAGACACTATCGGACGCAAATTCTTTCAACAAGGTTACTTTACCGTTTTCATAGGTATAGTAGGATTCATCCAGCTTGCGGGAGTCGTTGGGATAGGCCTCGATATAGTTATACAATTCTACATAAGTTTGTGTTCCTTCGCGAAGCACGCGTTCGCTGAAGTCGAGGACATGTCCTACCGGATAAGAAAGGGCCACCGGCATATCGCGCTGATCATAATCGTAATCTCCCCATGTTCCTGGATCGAACGGCAACGTGGCGAAGTCCATGTCGTTGTTGGTAATGTACACGTTGTAGAGATTCTGGTTATTGGAGAGGTCGATGGAGGTGAGGTAATTGTCTCGGATGATGAGGTCGAATAGTTTCGTATTTTTTGACAGATCGATGGAGGTAAGTTTATTGCCGGAACACAGAAGCCGATATAATTCGGGATTGTTAGTCAGATCCAGCGAAGACATTTTTACGTCTGTGTTGATGGTGCCCGATTGATGGGTGCAGTATAATTCGGTTAACTGGGGATTGTTGCTGAGGTCAATGGATGAGATACGGGAGTCCGAGATGTTGAGAATCTGTAACTTGGTGTTTTGAGTCACATCAAGTGTGCTGACAGAGGTCGCATCTATTGAAAGACGGACCAGATTCGGGCATCCTGTCGGGTCTATCCATTTCAGACTGTGTGTATCCCATGCTTGAAATGATATCAGGGACGGATAATCGGATATATTGAATGTCGGATCCAGGTTCCCTATAATGTCGAGATTCAAGATCACGAGGTCCGGCTTATTGCCTCCCACTTTGAGGGGGGTGACATTAAAAGGATTGTCGTTGAGGGTCAGCGACTGCAGTCTGGAATGAGGGGTGAGGTCCAACTCTTCCAGCTCGTTGTGGCTGAGCGAGAGGATTTCGAGGTTTGTCAGTGTCTGGATGTCGAGATTCCGGATATAACAGCCCTCGGCGTCGAAATAGTCAATAAGGGAGGCATCGCCGTAAATCTTTACGGTACCCTGTGGAGATACTTTGCAGGAGATAGAGGTTCCGTCTATACCGCCGGTCTCATTGTTGAATACGGCTTGGGAGACTTCATATTCCACGGGACCATAACCGCAATCCACATCGATGTAAGTATTTTGAGTGGCTCCCAATACGAAATGGAATGCATTTGTTTCACCGTAGGTTTCATAGATACTGGTCTTGAATGTGATGATGGGCGTTTCGTCGGAAGTATTTTGTGCCCATATATTTGTCACAGAACCGATGAACATGCATACGCAAGCGGTAATCCGGAGCGTATGGCGCATGAATTTCTTCATAAATAGTAACTGATTTTTATTGGATGATTGATTATTGGATCGATATACGTCGTGTATATTGTCCGTTGACATTTAGAATATAGATGCCGGATACGATATGACCGGTATGAAGATTCATTTCGTCGCCGGCAACGGACTGTTTGGCCACCGCAGTTCCGGAAAGGTCGTATAACGTGGCATTTATGGTTTTGGCGCCGCCCAGGAAAATGTTGAGCATTTGATTGCTCCGTGGAGTCACCATCAGTCGAGAGTCGGAAACCCCGGGGGCGGTTAGCCCATTCCCTTCACGTCGTCTGATGACCTCTTTTAATCCAGCATAGGCATCGAATTTACCGGCTCCCCACTGTACGGAGTTTCCGGAGGTCATGACGTCGTCATCTTTTATAGCCGTCAGGGCGACGATTTCTTTCACGTCGTTTATGGTCAGGGTCGGGTCAGCCTCGAGCCATAGAGCGATTGCACCGGTGACATAAGGGGTGGCCATAGAGGTGCCGATCATTTGTTGCCAATAGTCGGTGCGGGTCGGATTTTCTACTTTGGCCTGCAGATGGGCGTTGCCGATACCATTTTCCGGATTTTCTATATAGTAAGTGCTGGACGAAGAGACAATAGTCGCGCCAGGGGCACAGATATGTGGCAGATTGCGGCCGTCTACCAAAGTCCCGTAAGAGGAGAAGTCGCTGATTTTGCCGGGTTGGAACATGCCCTGATAGCTATAGACACCGCCGTCGAGTGAGGCATAGGAATCGCGGGTGTTGTAAGAACCGACGACGAGGATATTGTTTCCGCAGGCCATATCGCTGATGGTGCCGTTGAAACTTCCGTTGTCCCAGTCTTCATGTCCGTAGTTGTCGAATGCGGTAAACGAGCCGTCGCAGAAGCAATCGATGCGCTGTCCCTCTTTGCCCGTTACGACAAAGCCGAGGAGATAATTGTCATCGTTGTTCTTGTCGCTGTTGATAGTATAGTAATCGATCATTGCATAGTATCTGCCGGTATTTTCGTCGGTCATGGAGCCTATGCCTACATATCCATCGAATGCATTGGCGAGGTTTGCAGCGATTTGATCGGAAGAACTTTGCTGATAGTCGGAGGAACTTACCCAATATTGGGGCTCTCCATTGGTGTTGGTACCGACCGGCATGCGGAATGAGATGCGTCCTCTGGATTGGTTATAGATAACCGCTTGGATTTCAAATTCTGTCCCGTCGTTGCTGTAGATAACAGCATTGCCGTAGCGGAGATCGGTATAGACGTATGGACGGATAAAGGTCTTGATTTCCGTGCGCTCCTGAGAGAAAGTACCGTTCAGGGCAATCGGGATATCACCTTCATTGCCGGCCGATACGCAGATAATGGCATTGTCCTGTTCGACGACGGCGTCGATATATTGGTGAATCATGTCGGTACCGTCATGGGGACCGATGTTGCTACCCAGCGAAAGGTTGATGACCGTCCGTTGATTGTTATTATAGGCATAGGTAAGAATATCATCGACGCCTAAAGCTATGGCACCGTCGACGAGCGTACCGCAGGAAACCGCGATGTCGGAGTCATAGGCCACTCCGTAGTACGGATTGGAGATTTCATCGATGGTGACAGTTCCGTTATTGAATTGTGCGGCTTTTACGTTGCCGCGATAACCGCCGGCCATAATTCCCATTGTATGGGTCCCGTGATAGGTAGTTTTATCGTCGGTGGTGAATCCGGCTACTGTGCTGGCGTTATAACGGGTTTCCAATAGCTGTGTGCCGCTGTTGTTGAATCTTAGATGTCCGAGGTAACCGATACGGGAGGTGCCGTCGGTACGTTTGAAATTGATGTGGTTCGGATCCACACCGCCGTCGACGATGCCTGTGATCACGCCCTTGCCAGTGTAGGCCTGGGGCAGGTTTGCTCCGGTATGGATATTGTTGACACAAGAGGCGGTACGGGCATTGTCCATCTTGGAACGGACCGGACGGCTTAACTGCAAGGTCCGGACATAGTCGAGGCCGGCCAGACGATCTACTTCCGAGGTCGGCATTGAAACGATACCGATGTTGCCGCGGGTGCGAAGCACGGTGGCACCTTCTGCTGCCAGTTCGTCAAATGATGAGCCGTCGTTGAGTTTGACAAAGCCTAAGGTGCAATGGTCGGCTACTCCCAATTGCTTTTTCAGAGCTTTTAGGTTTCGTGCGGAAGGGGTATCTTTGATGCTTCCCGATTGGATCAGCATTTCCGTGCGGAGTTGCGCGCGACTCATAAGATCTAACTTGGATTGCGCAGAAACCAACAAGTATCCTCCGCAAAAGAGCAATGATCCTAAAAGGAGTTTCTTCATAATTGTCAGAAATAAATTTTCAAACCGAAATCAAGCAAAAAACGTAGTGATGCGTTTTCTGCTTGATTTGGGGTATATGTTTTATGTTTTAACGTACCTGTATTTTTTTGCCGTTGATGATATAGATGCCTGCGGGGAGATCTGAAATCCTTTTCTCGTCGATGCCATTGGTCACTTTGGTACCTTGCATATTGTAGAGCGTTCTGATTGAAGTGTCATCGGCAGAGATGTTGCTGATGCCGTTATCATTTCCATTTTCTATCTTTACAATGGTATTTTTGGCAACAACAAATGTATATATACCGTCTGTGGGCGTAAGCTCTTCATCGTTCACAGTGATTTTTATATTGTCTTCATTGTCGGCTTTTACATCCACCTGTGTTCCCTGTAGGGTTGTGAATCCGTTTTGCCAGTTTTCTATAGTCCGTACCAGGTCTTTGGTTACGGCAACGGCTCCTACATTTTCTTTAACATCGAAGTCGACATTGCAGGTCTTGGGATTAGAAGCGAGGTATATCTTCAGGATATCTCCGTGAGAGAGTCCGAATTGGTAGGAGGTAGATCCTTCATATTGCGGATTTATAATGACATCGTTCAAGTAGACATTTGCACAAGGTGCACCATACCAAGAGAGGTTCATCGGGTTGTCGCCGCTGTAGAAATTCACTTTATTATACCCTGTGGTTACCTCCATTTCGGAGCGGTCGCTGCGTGCAAAGTTGAAATATTGTGCGGCAGCGGAGCGATCGTCAATATATACGATTGCTTCCTGATCGCGTGTAATGCTACCGGAAATAATAGTGAGGGTCATTCCGTCGCTCATTGTGACGTTGAAACTGTTGTTGTAGTCTTGATAATATTGTGACTGGTTGTTGTCAGTTACAGAATGGATATAGCAACCGGATTCCGCCATAATGCTGATCATGCTGTTGGTTTCGGAAAGTTCTACCGTGTTTATACCGCTTACCAAGCCGGTAATCTGATCGTTGTAGTAGCTGTATCCGCGATAGATACGTACATTGTTCGGATTGTCGATGTCTATATAAGCGGTGATAGTTCCGTACTTATGGGCCTTGATGTTGAAGGTCATTTCTTCGGTTACGGAGATGGAATAAGGATCGTAGAAATTAACCATGTTGCCATTGACGATAAATTCATCCACGTTCCAGATGTTTGTGTTACCGCTGATTTTCAATTTTGAGCCGGCTTTCACGGTAAAGTCCTCGGCGTCGTAATTTTGCACGGGTTCATCGTTTACGGTTACTTCTGTGATGAATCCTTTGGAATCTTCGTCAGCAAAAACGAAGTGTACGGGGATATCTATATCCGGATAGTTGGCCAATATCTCGATTTCATCGCCTTGCTGAAGAGTGACGTACCAAGTTGAGTACTGGGCATCTACTTTCGTGCCGTTTTGCCTTACTTCATATAACAATTTGGAATAATCTGTAGAGGCGATCATGAGTTGGGTCTCCACTTCAGGGATATAATAAATATCGTTCCAGCCGTCATTGAGTGTGATGTCTGTGTAAGTGCCTGTGAGTTGAACCCGTACTTTGGAAGCATCGTCTACTTTGACGCGGCAAGAGGCTGTACGTAATTCATCCTCCATAACGGAAGTGATTTCCCATATTTCACCTTCTTTATCGGCGTCGGGGTATATGTAGCAACTCTTCATGTTGCTGATGTATTCTTGGTAGCCATCGGATGTTCTTACAACAGATTTGATCATGGCCCCAACATTCGCTTCGATAGCGATGGGGTTGTATGCTTCGATATCAAAAGTGTTGTTTCCGGCGACAATTTCTTTCGTTTCGTAGTTGACGCTGATTTTGACACGCTCCGGATTGTCGACATTGATGGTTACATTAAAGGCATTGGCAGTAAGTGTAATGACGCTTAATACTAATGTTGTGATGAAAGTGTAAAGTTTTCTCATAAATAAGATAATTGAATAAGTTGATGATATAAATATGTTTTTTGTAGGGTAAACCGTGTGATTTTTTACATTTACAGATACAAAGATAAGACTTTATTTTTTGAAAATTCTTCATTTTTGAACAAATTGATAAGTTTATAGCTCGAAAAATGTCATTTTTATATCTTTGACTATACAAAATACATTATTGTAATTTCTGAATCGGATGCTATCTACAGCAAAAAGTTTCAGGGAACGGGGATTTTGGAAGAGTAGTCCCTTTTCTCTGAAACTTTTGTTCTGAATTGTTGTCTGGTGGTTGTTTTGAGAAGAGCGTCCGGCCTATTCCGGTCTGAACATGATAGGGAAGCTCAGCTCGACACGGGCAGGATTGCCGTTTTGGATTCCCGGTTGCCAGCGGGGAAAAGATTGGATGATGCGGATTGCCTCATTGCTCAGCGATTCGTCGGGAGACTGCGAGACGGAGATGTTGCTGATTGAACCGTCTTTCTCGATAACGAATGTGGTCATGACGCGTCCTTGCGCTTTTCTTTTGATGGCTGTCTGCGGATATTGCAGATGATCCGCGATATAACTTTTCAGCGCCGCGTATCCTCCCGGAAATTCCGGTTGCCGGTCTACAACTCTGTAAATGGTCGTGTCGTTATTTTCCGCGGCAGGGTTGCGGAGAGCGAAAAGAGGGGCAGAGAAAAAGACGGTAATGACAGATAACAAGATATATGACAATATTTTTTTCATAACTATAATGATTAAGAAGGTTTGTAAGGTTCCGGCAATATTCGCCATAACTATCTATATAAACAAATAAAGCCAAGGAAAAGTGATTTTCCTTGACTTTATTTTCAAATAATACCGTCTCTTTTATTCTCTTTTAACCTAAGAAAGAGATCAGTACGCCGGCAGCTACAGCCGATCCGATCACGCCGGAAATGTTAGCAGACATGGCGTATTGTAAAAGATTGTTCTTGGGGTCGTATTTGGTTGCGATTTCATTGGCAACGCGTGAGGCCATCGGTACAGCCGAGAGACCGCAGGCTCCGACAAGCGGGTTGATCTTTTTCTTTGAAAAGCAGTTAAACAGCTTGACGAGCAGGATACCGCCGGCAATGCTGACTGCAAATGCAAGGAAGCCGCCGATAACGATACCGATGGTCTGCATGTTCAGGAAAGATTCGACGGTCATGGTTGCACCGACACAAAGTCCGAGGAAGATGGTCGCTGCATTCATGATCGTATTGCTGGCAGCATCTGCAATACGGCTGGTGTTTGCCCCGATTTCCTTGATAAGGTTACCGAACATCAACATGCCGATCAGAGAAACGGCCGAAGGAACGATAATGGCGACAAGAACGGTTACAAAGATCGGGAAAATGATTTTTGCAGCCTGCAGGTTCTTGATTTCCGTCTTGTTCGGATAAAGTTTCTCCTGTTGCTTCATATTGATAAGCAATTCTTTTTTAGAACAGAGGCATTTAACGACCAGCGGGATAATGACCGGCACCAATGCCATGTAGGAATAGGCTGCGATAGCGATAGGACCGAGCAACTCTGGCGCTAATTTGATGGTCGTGTAGATGGCCGTCGGTCCATCGGCACCACCGATGATACCCAGCGATGCGGCTTGTTGCGGCGTGAATCCGAAAACCCCGATCGCTACCAGAATTACCGAGAAGATACCTACCTGAGCCGCTGCACCAAAGATGGCGAGTTTCAGGTTGCGGAGCATTGGGCCGAAATCGGTCATGGCACCTACGCCCATGAAGATGATAGGCGGAAGGAAGCCGGTTTTGATGAGCCCGTAGTAGAGCATGTTCATCAGACCGAGTTCATGGGCGATATCCGGCAATGACATTTCCCATACGTTGAATGTCCGGCCGTCTGCCAATGTGATAATACCGGCTTCGTTGGCGGCGTTGACACCCATTTCTCCTCCAGGGAAGTTTGCCAGCAGGATTCCCATGGCGATAGGGATCAGAAGAAGCGGTTCATATTCTTTCTTAATTCCCAAATAAAGGAATAAGAAGCCCAATAAATACATGATGATGAATCCAGGTTCGGCTGCGATATTGCTGAACGCGGTCATCTCATAGAGTTTTTCAAATATCGATGTAATATCCATTTGCGGCTATAATTATGATTATGAATGATACAGTTTCATTTTTACAATTGAAACCATATCCGGGGACGTGAACCGGAATATTGACTTTGCGGTTCACGTCTCCTATCCATAACGGGTTATCCAATCTTGAAAAGTACGTCGTCTTCAAATACCTTATCTCCGGGAGTTGCGCAGATGGCCGTAATGGTACCGTCGCAGTCGGCAGCTACCGCATTGTAGGTCTTCATTGCCTCGATGTAGCCGATGGTCTGACCTTTCTTAACGGCATCACCGACCTTTACCGGAGTTTCCGATGCATTTTTAACTAAAGAGAATTTGCCTTCAAGCGGAGAAAGTACTTCTACGCCCTCACCTGTTGAAGCGGCAACCGGTGCGGCAGCGGCCGGAGCCGCATTGGCCGGAGTTCCTTTGCCGTCGTCAGGAGCGATATTGACGCTGTATTTCTCGCCGTTGACCTCCACGATGAGACTCTGGGCTTTGATTTCGCCTGTCGCCTTGTTTTCAGCGGCTTTGCGGGATGCAAGGTCGGCTTCAAAATCGGCTTTGGCTTTACCGCTGCGGTAGTTCTCATATTGAGGTTCGTGCATCGCATATTCGAAGAGTTCTTCGTCATCCTGACCGAATTCCCAACCTTTTTCCTGCATTTTCTTGCGATAGGTCTCGAGGGCATCCGGATAGGCGTCCTGCGGATTGGCCGTCACGAACTGGCGACCCTGTGCCTGTGCGAGTTCTTTGATTTCCGGAGCCACTTCTCCTGGCAATTTACCTGATTTCCCGAGAATCATACCCCAAATATCATCGGCGATGATAGACCAGCGTTCCTTACCCTTAAGCATCTGCATCACGTTCATGAGCGCCAAGTTCTTGACATATTGGCTAAATGGGGTAACAAGCGGCGGATAGCCGACTTTCGGCCATACATAGGCAACTTCATCGAAGAGCTTGATCATGAGATCTTCTTGCGAGATTTTGGGTTTGCCGTTCTTTTCAAAGTAACGGTTGATGCTTTCGAGATTGTCGGCAAGGTCATTCATAAGGGACCCCATCATGCCGCCGGGGAGACCGGGTGCAATGAGCAGAGAGTTCATGAGGCGGTTACGCTGCGGGATATAATATCCTAAGAAGTCGTCCATGAATTCCTGTGTCAGTGCGCGCACTTTCATATATGCTTCCATGTTGATCTCCGGCACTTTGAAGCCGGCATCTTTCAGCATGGCTTGTACGGCGAGGATGTCCGGATGACCTGTACCCCAGGAAAGAGGCTCCATGCCGACGTCCACATAGTCGCATCCGGCTTTGCAGACTTCGAGAATAGAGGCCATGGCAAAGCCCGGGCCTGCGTGAGAGTGATATTGAACCGGAATGTCCGGGTGTTTGGTCTTGATGTTTTTAACGATCTTGCCTAATGATTCGGGACGTCCGATTCCCGCCATATCTTTAAGACAGATTTCATCGGCGCCGGCGGCAATCAGAGTTTCTGCAAGGTCGGTGTAGTATTCGACGGTGTGAATCGGTGAGAAGGTAATGCAGAGACAGCATTGGGAGATCATTCCGCCTTCGTGTGCATAGCCGATCGAGGGGATGATGTTGCGTGTGTCGTTAAGTCCGCAGAATGTACGGGCAATGTCGGTGCCTTGTTTGAATTTTACCTTATAAAATAGTTTGCGGACGTCGGCCGGTACTGGATTCATGCGGATTCCGTTGAGACCGCGGTCGAGCATGTGGGTCTGGATTCCGGCTTCACGGAAAGGCTTGGTCCAGGCGCGAACCGCTTTGTTGGGATTTTCGCCGAAGAGGAGGTTTACCTGTTCAAAGCCTCCGCCGTTAGTTTCGACACGGGCGAAACATCCCATATTTATAATCTCTGGAGCTACGCGGACGAGCTGATCCACGCGCGGCACGTACTTACCTGCCGACTGCCACATGTCTCGGTAGACGAGGCTGAATTTAACTTCTTTAGCCATAACTATTTGTTTGATTTATGAATGATTTACTATGAAATAAGGAAACGGAGTCGCAGTCATTATAGTTTCTTGATGTCTGTGACTTTGGCTCCGGTTGCCACTTGGGCGATGGCTTTACGGATGGCTTCCGCCACCTGAGGATTGACGACAGGTGCTGCCGGTACGGGTGCCGCTTTTTTCGGCGCTTCGATAGGAGCGAAGCGGTTTACCAAAGATATCATCCCCTTGCTTAGGTAGATGATCAGCAACAGGATGACAAACACGGTGCCCATTCCTACGATCATGAGCATAAGCGCCTGTTGCATTGGTGTTAGATTTTCCATAAGAGTGATGTTTTTATGTAAGTCGAATTTTTAGTGTACCTTTTAAGCAATAATCGGTCGCAAATTTATGGAAAAAAGCCAAGGATTCAAAATTTGAAGTTGTTTTTTTATTCGAGGAGGCGGCTGTTTTTATTTTCTGACCGTCACCTGTGTGGCCCCGAACCCATATTGTTGGAAGCTGGCGTCTTGCCAGAGACAGTGGGCGTAGTGTGCTTTCAGTTCGTCGAGTATGGCCTTTCGCAGGACCCCTTCACCCTTGCCATGTATGAAGACGATTTTCTGGCCGCGGCAGTTCCTATAGGTTTCCATGGTTTTGCGGAAGGTGTCGAGCTGGTAACGCAGCATATCTCCCCGGTCCATGCCGGCCGTCGAGTCCAGCAATTGTCCGATGTGCAGGTCCACCTCGATGATGCCGTTTTTTTCCGTTATGGGTTTGGGTGCCGGTTTTCGGGCGGTTTGTACATTTTTTATTTTTTCCCGGATGCCGCGGCTGATGGCCTCCTCATCGAGGTTCATAGGCAGATACGGTCTGCCGTTGCGCACGATGGGTTGCAGAAGGGCCTCTTCTTCGAAAAAGTCATTTTCCACAAAAGAATGTAATTTGAAGAAACGGTTCGGGTTGAGATGGATATCGACATGCATGGGACTTTGCGGGGCGAAAGATTTGTCTCTCTTGAATGCCAGCAGTTGCACGGCGCACTGTGCGAGTTGCTCGGCCCTCATGCGGTCTATGCTGAAAAGTTGCAGCTTCGTATTCGGTTCTATGAGGCCGGTGTAGCGGCATTCCATTTCTGCACTATCTTCACCTTTGGGACTCAGCAAAGTGAAAAATGTCCAGTAATTGCTGTCGTTGACCATGTAGCAGTAGAAATTCGTGTTCTGTAAATGGCGGTCATCGGCAGGGATGAATGCCAGATACAGATTAAGCACATTGCCCTCTTTGGTTTCTGGTGTGCGGACAGGTTTATCGAGATCTATATGGGTTTTTCCGTCCTGGAGTTTTGTAATTCCCTGAGGAGTGGAGACTGTCGTCTGATTTTTTGAATTCTTTATCAGTTCGTCGAAACTGCGGACTGTCGGTTGTTCTGGCTTAGCAGCCTCTTTCGGGCGGACGTGCCCGGATGCGCGGGCGTCGTCATCATCGTTGACCACGACACATTGCCGGATGAGAGTCGGGATCTCGAACCCGTCTTCGTCTTCTACCATTACCAGATCTTTTCCACTGAAGCGGCGCACGATGCCGCCTCCTACGCTATCCAAAAAACGGACCTTGTCACCTATCTTTATCATTGCTTGCTATGTTTTATTAAGGTGCAAAGATAAGATAAAATCCTGAGACCGGCTGTAAAAACGGGAAAGAATGCGGCAAATAAAATTGCGGCTGCTTCACCCTGTCTTGGGGTAGCAGATTTGGGGTAGCAGGCAAAAACTTGTTGTTGCGGTCTGTCGGAATTAGGAAAGTCAGATGTTGCAGTTCTATTTCGGGTGAAAGGTGG
>CAZMOE010000030.1:0-10269 GCA_964567855.1 uncultured Prevotellaceae bacterium | reverse complement strand
GTCTGTCGGAATTAGGAAAGTCAGATGTTGCAGTTCTATTTCGGGTGAAAGGTGGGATGCCGTATTCCTTTTATCTTATAATAACCCTCATACATTATTTTTTGCGCTACCTTGAAAGAGTCTGATCGGTTTTCGTAAAGTATGTCTTTATCGGGAGTATATTATACCAATCACCACCAATGAAGATTTTTTTATTTCATCCGGCCATAAATGTCGTGATTTTGATGTAACTTTGCCCTCATAAATTATTTATAATATGATTGATCCGCGCCAGATAGCCATTCATTCCTATCATTATGATCTTCCTGATGAGCGTATAGCCAAATATCCGCTCGAACAACGCAACCAGAGCAAGCTACTTGTTTATAAAGGTGGGGAAATCAGCGAAAGCCGTTTTTGCCGTCTTCCGGAGTTGATTCCTGCAGGCTCGCTTGTCGTGTTCAACAATACCAAGGTTATTCAGGCCCGCCTCCGGTTTCACAAAGAGACCGGTGCCCTGATTGAAGTCTTCTGCCTGGAGCCGGAGACGCCACGCGATTATGCTCAGAATTTTGCATCCGGGCACGAATGTGTCTGGAATTGTCTGGTCGGTAACCTCAAGAAGTGGAAAAGCGGATCTCTGTTTCAGACGGTCAGAGTCGGCGGCCGGGAGGTGATTCTCCGGTGCGAGCGTATCGGTGCGGGAGGGTCTTCGTTGCGTATCCGTTTCAGTTGGGATGCTCCCGGTGTGCGTTTTGCCGACATTCTGGATGCGGTCGGTGAATTGCCCATTCCGCCTTATCTGAACCGGCGGACGGAAGAGAGTGACAAGACGACTTATCAGACCGTTTATTCCCGCATCAAAGGTTCTGTGGCCGCGCCGACTGCCGGCTTGCATTTTACCGATGCCGAACTGACGGCGCTTCGTGAAAAAAAAGTAGATCTGGCCGAATTGACACTCCATGTGGGGGCGGGAACTTTCAAGCCGGTCAAAAGCGAACATATTGAAGGTCATGAGATGCACACCGAGTTTATCGATGTGCCGAAAGCGGTCATCATTCGTATCGTGGAGCAACTCAAAAAGCCGGCTGACAATCTTCTGGTGGCCGTGGGGACCACTTCTGTCCGCACGCTGGAGAGCTTATACTATATCGGGGTGAAACTGGCACGCCGGCCGGAGGCTCATACTGACGAGTTGGTAGTTCACCAGTGGGAGCCATACGATGAAACTTACTCGATGCCTGTCGCCGAGGCGCTGGAACACATTCTCAGCTACTTGGAACGCACCGGGGCGGAGAGTTTGGTCACCGCTACGCAGATTCTTATCGCTCCCGGTTTCCCGTATAGGATCGTCAAGGCCATGATTACCAATTTCCACATGCCGCAAAGCACCTTATTGCTGCTGGTTTCCGCTTTCGTCGACGGCGCAAGGGGCAACGATGCTGTGGGAGGTGCCTGCGTCGATACCGATGAGGCTATCCTGCGTGGTGATAATTGGCACCGCATTTACGATTATGCCCTGACACATGATTTCCGGTTCCTGAGTTACGGCGATTCCTCGATTTTGTTCAGAGAATAATATAAAAAACAAATCGTTATGAAAAACTACTTTAAATCTATTATTTCGGGGATAGCGGCTTGTGTCGGGGTCATGATGCTGTGCAGTTTTTCGGTGCCGGATTATGATACCATCAAGGTGGCCGCACCATTCCCGATGCCGGCGATTCTGATTTATCATTTTCCGCATCAGGACTTCAATATTGCTGACTATGGCGCAAAGGTAAAGGGTGCCGATGCCGATTCGGCCTGCATCGCGGCTAATACGGCTGCTTTTCGGGCTGCCATGGCGGCCTGTCATGAGGCTGGGGGTGGCCGTGTCGTTGTTCCTGCCGGCGAATGGCCGTGCGGCCCGATCCACTTCCGTAGCAACTGCAACCTTTATTTGTCGGAGGGCTCCCGCATCTCTTTTTCCGATGCTCCTGCCGATTATCTGCCCGCTGTCATGACCAGTTGGGAGGGGTTGGAATGCTATAATTATTCTCCGCTCGTGTATGCCTTCCAGTGCGAAAATATAGCCATTACCGGTACCGGCACGCTTGCTCCGCGCATGAAGACCTGGAAGGGATGGTTCAGCCGGCCGAAATCGCACATGGATGCATTGGCCCGTCTTTACAATTGGGCTTCGTTCGATGAACCGGTGGACCTCCGTCAAATGGCCGGGATGGACAATCGCTTGCGTCCGCATCTGATCCAGTTCAATCAGTGCCGCAACGTTCTGCTGGAGGATTTCAGGATCCGGGAAAGTCCATTCTGGACCATTCACATGTATAGGGTTACCGGAGGCATCGCCCGCAGGCTTGATGTCTATGCCCACGGTCATAACAATGACGGCATCGACTTGGAAATGACCAAGAACTTTTTGGTCGAGGAGTGCCGTTTCGATCAGGGAGACGATGCAGTGGTCATCAAGGCCGGCCGTAACCATGATGCCTGGCGCGTCGGTTGTCCGACGGAAAATATCGTGGTCCGCAATTGTCTGATCCAGAACGGCCATGTTCTGTTAGGCATCGGATCCGAGATTTCAGGCGGTATCCGCAACGTGTATATGCACGACTGTACGGCTCCCGGCGTGGTGAAAAATCTGTTTTATCTGAAAACCAACCGCCGTCGCGGTGCCTTTATCGAAAATATCTATATGGAGCGTGTCAGCGCCGGCGAGATGCAGCGGGCCATGGCCATCGACACCGACGTTCTCTACCAGTGGAAAGATTTGGTGCCCACTTATAAGGATACCATCACCCGCATTTGCGACATTTACATGCGTGACGTCCGCTGCAACCTTGCTGACGGTATTTATGAACTGAACGGCGATGCCGATCTTCCTGTCCGCAATGTCTGCATCGAGAATCTGCATGTCGATAACGTCCGGAAATATACCACCCGTTCGAAAAATGTCGAAGGGCTGATCGAAAAAAATGTCACTTGGGGCAAATTTGAAGGAGACAATCGCTGACGCCATCGGATAAAAAAGAATCCGGCATTTACAGATGCCGGATTCTCCATTCCTGAGGGTAAAGGTTATTGCAGCGGTTGCCGATATTCTTGACAAACCCTAACGGATGTCCTCGGTAGCGGACAAGTACATATCCTTTGGGCATCTCTGGCGGAAGGGCGATACTTTCGCGCCGCAAGTAGGAGAGGGCTTCTTCGAGCGAGAGTTCCGCACAGGCAAAGGCCTCGGGAGCAACGGCCGTGCTAAGCGCCAGCCCTTGGGCCGGAATCAGATCTTTCCCTTTGATGACAGCTACTTCGACGCCCGATTGCAGCAGATAGAACGAGTAGGAAGACAGAAGCCTGTGCAGATCGGCCATGTGTGCCGGAATGGCCCTTACCGTCCCTTCTTCAGAGGTTTCAAAACAGTAATTGTCGCTTCCGTTCAGCCATGAGGCGGCAATAGTTGCCGCTTTTTTGCTGTCCATGGCCGGGGAAACGTTGGCCGCGGCATGCCGGCTGTTTTTCTTTTTCTTGTCGGCAGCTGGGCGTGCCGGGCGGCAGTTTTCGTCGGCAAGTTTTCTGCATACCGCCATGAAGAGTCCTTCGCCCCGGGTGTAGTGGGGCATGAACCGATAGCAGGGAAGCGTGCCCGTAAGGGGCGGATGAATGTGCCATTCTTTTTCGACCGGAACGGTGAGGGCTTCGGCGCCGAGTTCGTCGCAGATATACCGGAACATCTGTTCGTTTTCTTCGATGTTGAACGTGCAGGTGCTGTAGACGAGCAGGCCGCCCGGTTTGAGTGCGGGCCAGACCGCTGCCAGGATTTCGTGCTGCAGAGCAGCACAGTCGCGGACTTTGGCCGGACTCCAATCGTCGATGGCCTTGGGGTCTTTGCGGAACATTCCCTCTCCGGAACAGGGTACGTCGGTCAGTAGGATGTCGAATGTGTGGCGGAGCCGTCCGAAGTCGGCCGGAGCATCGGAGGTGACGATCACATCGGGGTTGCCCCATTTCTGGATGTTTTCGGCCAGAATTCTTGCGCGTTTGCGGTCTATCTCGTTGCATACCATTCTGCTGCCGGCGGGCAGCGCCGACAGAGCTGCGGTTGTTTTCCCGCCCGGCGCGGCGCATAGGTCGAGACATTGTACCGGGCTGTCGCCCGTATGGCAGCGGAGCACATGGGAAAGGAACATGCTGGCGGCCTCCTGCACATAGTAGGTGCCTGCATGTAATAGCGGATCGGTTGTGAACTGCGGCCTGTCCTGCAGATAGATTCCTTCAAGGCACCATGGTACCGGGCTGCCCGTAGAACGGAGGGCGGCGGCCTCTTCCGGGGAGAGCTTGGCGGTATTCAGGCGGAGGCTTGTCGGCGACGGGTGGGCGGACAGGGCTTCGCAGAAGGTTGTAAATTCTTCTTCATTAAGCAGTTCCCGCATGGTCTGCAGGAATGTCTCTGGTAATCTCATGTGCTTTATTTTGAAAATTGTGGGCTAAAATAGGACAATTTACATCAAGAAACAAAATAAAAGTACTATTTTTGCAGAAATTTTTTACAGATGCCATTGGAAACAGCTGTCTATCTCATTCCCGTAACGCTTGGCGATACTGCCATCGATCAGGTGCTCCCCGCCTATAACAAGGAGGTGATTGTCCAGATATGTCACTTTATTGTGGAAAATGTCCGTTCGGCAAGACGATTCCTTAAAAAAGTGGAGGCTTCGATCGATATCGATACGTTGACGTTCTACGAGTTGAACCGTCATACCCCCCAGGAAGAGATCGCCTCTTATCTGGAGCCTGTGGCTGCCGGTCATCCGGTAGGCATTATTTCGGAGGCCGGCTGTCCTGCCATAGCTGATCCGGGAGCCGATGTAGTGGCTTTGGCGCAGCGTCGGGGGATGAAAGTGGTGCCGCTGGTCGGACCATCGAGCATTATCATGAGCGTAATGGCTTCCGGCTTCAACGGGCAGAGTTTTGCTTTTCATGGCTATCTGCCTATCGGGGAGAGCGAGCGTGCCGCCCGGATCCGGCAACTGGAAAATCGGGTGTATGCGGAAGATCAGACACAGCTGTTTATCGAAACGCCTTACCGGAACGCCCGCATGATGGTCGATCTGCTGAAGGTTCTGCGGCCGCAGACCCGGATTTGTCTGGCGGCCGATATCACTTGTCCGGATGAGAGCATCACGACGCTTACGGTGGGAGAATGGCGCAAGCGGATTCCGGCCAGGGCTTCGGAAGAGGAGGTGGCCCGTGTGGTGCCGCGCGTTCCGGCCATCTTTCTTATATATAAGTAATGTATAGTAAAATATTTTCAATCTATGATATTGAAGTTTCTTAGTGTTTCCAGCGGCAGTTGCGGCAATTGCTATTATCTCGGCACAGAGAATTGTGCGATTCTTATCGATGCCGGTATTCCGGTTCGTACAATTCAGAAGGCACTTAAGGAAAATGGTCTTAATTTTGAGAAGGTATATGCATTGCTGGTCACACATGATCATACCGATCATATCCGTTCGGCCGGCAGTATCGGCGAACTGTATCATATTCCGGTGTATGCTACCAAAGAGGTACATGCCGGCATGCAGCGCAACTTTGGTATGCAGAAGAAGCTGACGAACACCTCCCGGCGCAATTTGGAACGCGATGTCGAGGTGGTGATTCCAGGTACCGATTTTCGGGTGACCCCGTTTACCGTACCGCATGATTCTACCGACAATGTCGGTTACTATGTGGAGGTGGGCAGCGGGGAGAAAACCATCCGTTTCTGTCTTGCCACAGATGTGGGGCATGTCACCTCCGACATACGGCATTATCTGTCGAAAGCTGATCATATCGTTATCGAATCCAATCATGATGTGGACATGCTGATGGAGGGGCCTTATCCGAGTCATTTGAAATCGCGGGTACGCGGAGAGGGCGGCCATCTGAGCAATAAGGAGTGCGGAGAATTGATTCATGACATTTATCATCCGGGGCTGCGCCATCTTTTCTTGTGTCACCTCAGTCAGGAAAACAATGACCCTGATTTGGCCTACAAGACGGTATCTAACGTTCTGACGAGCGAGGGAGCGAGGGTCGGGGAGGACGTTGTGCTTTCCGTTCTGATGCGCAATTCACCATCGCTGCTGTATTCTTTCGGCGAGTATTGAATTGCCGGCGGCTGTGGGGCCCCGGTTCTGAAACCGGGAGATCTGAACTATTGAAGGAGGTTGTCCGTTGGTAATGATGAGATATGTAAAACCCGTTATTATCATGATGACTTCAATATTTTGGCTTCTGATATTGACGCTGGCATTATTTCCGGTAGTGAGTTTGTCCGGATATGCCCGTCATTTTCAATTTCAGGCCGACAGGCCGCAGTATATGAGTATGTTTGCAGCTGCCGGAGGGGAAAAGTCCTCGCAGGGAACTGCCGGTACGGCGACAACCGATAAAATAGAAATGGCTCAGTTGCCCTATGCCATGGACGGGCTGGCCCCGGTGATCAGCAAAGAGACCATGGAATACCATTATGGCAAGCATTATCAGAATTACGTCAATACGGTCAATAAGCTGGTGGCAGGTACTCCTTTTGAGAACGTGCCGTTGACACAGATTCTGCGCAATGCCATCCCCGGTGCCTTGCTGAACAACGCCGGACAGGCTTATAATCACGAACTTTATTTTCTGCAGTTTGCTTCCCGCCCGAAGTCTTCCCATCCGGAGGGAGCTTTGAAGGAGGCCATCGACCGCAGTTTCGGCTCATTCCAGGATTTTCAGAAGCAATTCAGTGACAGCGCGGCTACCTTGTTCGGTTCCGGTTGGACGTGGCTGTATGCTGATGTCAGCGGCAAGGTGTTTATCGGCAACTATCCGAATGGAGAAAATCCGCTGATGTATGGTATGGTTCCGCTGTTGGGTGTCGATGTCTGGGAACATGCCTATTATATCGACTATCGCAACCAGCGCGCCGAACATTTGAAATCTATCTGGAGCATTATCAACTGGGAGGTTATAGAGCGTCGCTACAATGACCGCTGATGTGTAGCGGCCGTTTTCCCGGAAATTCTGTGTGATTAAAGAATCAGGAAATTCGTATAAATGTCACAATCTGTAATTTGGCGAGCGGATTGTGACATTTTTTTATTATTTTTTATCGGGATATGTTATCGTCCTTTTATTTTTTATTATCTTTGCGGGAGTTCGGCCGGAGTGTGGCGAACTTTAGATTTAATAAACCTTTTAATATCTGATATTATGTACAGCGATCCGAAAGAATGTTTGTATTGCACGAATAACGAAACCCTTCACAACCTGATGATCGAGGTTGCCCAGCTGAGCGTTTCCCGCGTCTTTCTTTTTAAAGAGCAGACCTATCGCGGCCGTTGCCTGGTGGCCTATAACGGACATGTCAACGATTTGAATGAATTGAGCGACGAGGAGCGCAACGCGTTCATGGCCGACGTGGCAAAGACCACCCGTGCCATGCAGGCTGCTTTCAATCCTGAAAAGATCAATTATGGTGCCTATAGCGATAAGCTTTCGCATCTGCATTTCCATTTGGCACCAAAATATGTCGATGGCCCCGACTACGGCGGCACTTTCCAGATGAATCCCGGCAAGGTATATCTGACGGATGCCGAATATGAGGAGATGATTACCGCCCTCCGTGCTCATCTTTGATGTAGTATGGCTGATTGTCGGAAAATGATGGGAACCGAAATATCGGTAGTATAAGAGATTTCCAGGTTTCGGGAGAAGTTTTTCCGATATTATAGAATCGAATTAATAAAAAATAAAACTGCGGGTATATATGTTTTTTATTGAAAAAGACGATATAGCCGAAAAAAGAAATAAAATAGTGTAAATGTAGATATAAATAATTTGACAAAGACGTAAAAGAAAGTGTTTGCTTTTACTTGATGTACTTCCCAGAATCGCCAAATTCAAAAGTACACATCAACAGTAAAAAGTGAATGCTTGCACTATACGGTGTGAGCTTCACTGTTGTATGTGTACGGGTGTTTGGCGATACCAGGGAGTAACAACAGGAGGGTTTCACACCTTTCTTTTTGCCGGAAGTCGCAAAAAGAATCGATTATGGAAAAGAATGCAAAAGAGAAGATGCACTTCCTCGATTTGTACTGCATGGTATTGGCAGATGGGGTCGTGCATCCTAAGGAGTTGGAAACGCTTTATCGTATAGGCATAGAAACGTATGGCCTGACGAGAGAAGAGATTGTGAAGAGTGTGGTGTCGGCCGGAAAGGTAAGAGAAATCCCGGAGTCGCCGGAGAGACGTATCGGCCTGTTGTATGAAATGGCGCTGTTGGCATGGGCAGACGGAGAGTTGGAAGAATCGGAACGCAGTTTGTTGCGGCGGTATGCTCTCTTATACGGGGTTGAGGATGATAAAGTGTCCGAATTGGTGGAATATTTACTTGGCCGTGCAAAGGAGAATGTGAGTGAAGAGGAAATTATAAAGGAATTAAATGTATAATCGCCATGACACTGAGTTTAGGAAATATTTTTAAGAAATCGCCAGTTTCTGTGCCAGAGCAGGATGTTGCTACGCAGGGAGGTTATTCGGAAGATCTGCAACAAGGAGAAACTTATGAGCATTGGGGAATGAGGGTTTGCGCAATCACCAATGGTAGTGTATATGCTCTTACCCCTTATTTGCAAAGAGTGTATAATTATATATATCAGAACCAGGTAAATAATCAGGCATTGCAGGAGGAACAACGTGAGCGCATCCAAGTGCAGGCAGTGCAGAAACAAAGCGATCTCGACGGGTATAAGATGCAGTTAGACAGGAATCAGAAGCAACGGGAAGAGTGTGAAAAAAGGATGAAGGAATTGCAGGACGAAAAAGTGAGAATAAAGAATGAAAAATATCAGGTGAACAAGGATGCTAAGTTGAAGTTGATCATTGGACTTGTAATATTGCTTCCATTGACGTTCTATCTGTTTCTTTTTTATAGTTCGACGTTTTATTCCGCGTTTTTTTCGGGATCCTACAACGATGAGCAGTGTATTTGAGGCAATGTTCGATCCTCAGACATTTGAACATGCGTGGAATAAGGGTGCTATGGCGTTATTTTTTGTCCTGTGTGCGCCGACTATTTTTTTAGGGCTGGGTTTCAGTCTGCACTTTTTCAGTATTCAAACGTCGGTGATGAAATATTTGAAAATGGCGGGACTTTTATGTATCACGTTCTCTTTTGATGCCATATTGGCCTATAAAATAGGCGAACAGTTTTATAATATGGGAATAATTATTGGCGCAAACCCGCTGGGTAGCCAGTATGGCGTTGAAATGGCGATGGCTGATATCAATACATGGACTGTAATTTTTTGCGGTTTTATAGCCTATATTATATGGGGAATCGTATTTGATATGGTGATGAGTGCATATGGCGTGCTGGATTTGAACAAGGTGAGGTCGGTGGCGATAGATAACGAATTGCAGACGGAACGCGATAAAATTGAAGAGTGTAATCGGAAAGATGTGGTATTGAATAATAAAATAAGTGATACAAAAGGGGAGCTTAATGTATTGAATGTTCAAATGTCGAACCGCGTACTTATAGATAGAGGGGCTATCAGACATGAAATGACGAATTTTTATTCCGGATGGATAGCTCAGATGAATGTGTTTGGTTTAAATGCGGATCAACAAGCTGAGGCCGGAAACATATTTAATAGCTCATTGAATCTATTAAATCTTAATACTCAAACAAAATGAAAACTAAATATCTATTTTTATTATTGGCTACTGTGATTTTAGCAGTTTTATCGGGTTGTGCTGGCAGTAATTCTACCAAAGAAGATACCTCTGCGTCTTCGGGGACTAAACCGTTGAATATTTCTATTTTTATAGATCTGTCTGATAGAATAAATAAACCGATGGTGCCGTCGCAGATGAGTCGGGATATAGCCATAGTAGGATATATTGCCGATTATTTAAAAAAGCAGACGCTGGGTCCGCAGATTTTGACGAGTAGAAATAATATGAAAGTTGTTTTCTATCCGGCTCCGAAAAGTGAAAACATTGTGGCATTGGCCGATAGTTTGTGCGTTGATATTTCCCTGAAGAATGGAGTCGAAAAAAGAATGGCTATTGAAGGGATGAAGGATAAGTTTCAGCATAGTTTGGAACAGATATATGACCAAACACTTCAGATGAAGCAATGGCCGGGTTGCGATATATGGGATTTCTTTAGTAGCAAGAAGGTCGACGTTTTGTGTATGAGGGAAGGATATCGGAATGTTCTTTTCATATTGACGGATGGCTATCTGTATGCAGAGGATC
>CAZMOE010000029.1:0-32824 GCA_964567855.1 uncultured Prevotellaceae bacterium | reverse complement strand
AAAAAAATCATAAAAGATAACAATATGACCGCAGATAATAATCTGTTTGCACAAAATATTCAAAATTTAAAACCAAGGCACTTTGCGTGCAATTAAATCAATAAAAATCATGAATAATCCGACATGGGATGAATTTGCGGGAAAAAATGCGGGCAGAAAGAATGACGCATTCGAAGCTTTGGCCAGACTCTTGTTTAGAACAAGATATGGACTTGGGGATTCTATACCCTATTTTAAGAACCATTCCGGGAATGAGACCGCTACAATAAAATGTGGTAACGAGGTCATTGGATTCCAGGCGAAATTCTTCGAAGACGGAAAAATCAATCCTGATGAAATTCTGAAGTCGCTGGTCAAAGTTGAAAAGGGACAAACCATACAAATCATCTACACGAATTCAGCATGGGGCAACCCGAAAAGAGGCAAAGATAAAACCGAAGGACAAATCAGAATTGAGAAAAAGGCAAAGGAAATAAATATCAAAATAGAATGGCTGTATGGCAACGACGTGCTTGACCTCTCTCAGAAAAATCAGCTTGCCTATGATGTGTTCTTCAACCTAAACTCCAATCTTCATCACCTTCAAGAAAATATAAACTCAGCAAACGAACTCTGGCAGGAATCAATCGGAACCAGTTTCATGGTCGACAACAAGAGGGTAAGCATTGACAGATCGGACTTCGTCGATCAACTTGCCGAACTGATCGTCGGCCAAAAGAATGTGGTCATAACGGGCGAAAGCGGCACAGGTAAGTCGGCCATTGTGAAGATGTACTATGATAGGTACCGCAACAATAATGATTATACATTTTACATCATCAATGCGGCTCAACTGAATACAAAGGCCGTCAACGATTTATTCTCCTTACAAGAAAATTATACACTGACTGGATTCCGAGACTATTTCAAGGGCACGGCTCATAAGATACTGGTGATCGATTCTGCTGAAAAAATCACTGAGTTGACCAACAAAAAGCCCCTATCGTTCCTCATTAATGAACTGAACAAAGAGGGCTGGAATTTTGTGTTCACCTGCTGCGACAATGCACAAAAAGAATTGATAGAATTACTCGGCAAGGAATATTCCCTCACGGTAAATGTTATCAGTGTAAATATCATCGGCGATGAAGAACTGAAACGATTAGGAATAATACTGCCCCAAGACAGGAAACTGCTGCGTCAAATACACATTCCATTCTATCTTGCCAGATATTGCGAACAGAGTGTCGCAGGTCGGCTCGACCTAAAATCATTCAAAGAGAGTGTTTGGCAACAAAAAGTATTGGGCGACGGGAGCAAAGCCCAGCAATACAAGAGAGAGCATTGCCTATTGGAAATCGTTCGCATTCAACAAGAATCAGGCGTATTTTACATCGACTATTATGAAGATTATGAATCGGCGATGGATTTAACCAGGGCGGATATTCTCTGCGAAGAACGGCACAAAGGCTTCTTCATAAAACATGACATTTATGCAGATTGGGCCCTTGACTATATTCTGTACAAAGAGCTATCGGATAAAAACAAGGTTCTCAATATGCTGAACTCCGATAAACCTTCATTCCGATATGTCAACGCATTCAAACGTTGGTATGCAGAATGTCTGAATGAGAAAACGGCAGACGTGAGTTATATCGGCGAAGCGGTTTTCAACAGTCATCTTCATGAGAGATGGAGAGACGCCATCATGGAGTGCATCGGCAGTTCTGCCGACTATGCCCTCCATTGGTTCGGTCGCCACGCAAAAGAATTGGAAGCTGATGATTTTAATCTCTTCAACCACTTTGTCGACATTTTATGCGTATCATGCAAAAGTGTCTGGACAACTTTCAAGTACGAAGGGATCGAATATCCGGTAACCCAACCCGTAGGCTCCGGGTGGGAAGAAGTCGCGAAGTTTATCAATCAGCATATAGATGGCTACTATATGAATCACCTCGGCACAGTCTATAATTTCCTGTCAGATTTCTATGGCTACAAGAATGCCAAAGGTGAGAAAGTAGAACTGGGCGGCAAATTGGCACTACACATCTTCCAAACGATGGCAGAGAAACGTCTGAATGGTAAGCATACCTGGATGGAGCGCGGCAATAAATGGAGTCAGTTGGTTTGTCAGTATGCTTTAGAAAACAGAATAGCACTGCAGCAGATATTCGACGAGGTGGTTGAAAAACAATGGACCAATTATGACGATCCATACAGAGAACTCGTAGAATATATAGTGAAAAGCAGTTCCCTAAATAATATCCTGAATATCAGCTTGTGCTGTTATCCTCAAATAGTGAGACTGCTTGACACATTCTGGCGGGAGCAACCTGAAGAGGACAAGGACGGTCTCTTCCCATATCACCGACATATCAGGAGAGAATATATGAAATGTGAAGAGGCATTCGGTCTTAACAACGAATTTGAGGGAGCCAATGCCTATTTTCCGTCAAGTGCATTACAGACGCCCCTATTGTCATTGCTGAACGCCGAGTTATTCATTAAAAACAGCAACGATGTCACGCTGGAGTTTATTATCCGTTTCATGAACGATGCCGTGGAGAAATTCAGCAAGAGCAACTATGCCGGTGTGGAAACGGAAACAATCAGCGTAACACTGAACGATGGCACCAGGCATGACGTGATAGCCTGTGATCCGTTGTGGTGCCTGTACAGAGCGACTTCCGATCTTGCCATGCCGAATATGCTCGAATGCATGCATATGGCCTTGGAATCATTCCTGCTGACACATCTTGAAGACAAAAATGAAAAGGAAAATGTGAATAACATCCACGAACTGCTTTGGAAAATTCTCAACCAATCACAGTCTGCATCGCTCTATGCCGTTGTTGCAAGCGTGGCCATGTCGAATATCGATGAATTTACAGATATACTGCTGTTCCTGATGCAGGACATACGTTTCCTCCGCATGGATCTGCACCGTCATACCCGAGAGTTCCATGCCCATAGTCTATCGTTTGCGTACTACAGGCACAAGCGACTTTGGGAAGAGCGCAAAAAGGCGAATGAAATGAAACACCGCCAAGAGCATCTGGAAGAAATCCTGCTGAAAATGCAGGTAAGCACTTCCAATCGTGATGATGAGAATAGCAAACATCTATTTGCCAAATGCCAAGAGGTTGTAAAAAAGCTAAAAGAACAAGTTGCCGCTATCCCTGAAGAAAAGCTCTCTTTCGAGAATTTCATCATCGCCCGAATAGACTATACCTCGATGCGCAAAGAGGTGGTTACACTAAAGAATGGACAAAAGGCCATCCAGATAACCCCGACATTGACACCCGAAATGGAGAAAAACAGCCGTCAAATATTAGAGGCCTCCAATATATTCATGAGGGGTGCGAATCTCAGATTCTGGGTCAACAAACGGAATGAAGGAGACTTCGAGGCCATAAAGAACAACCCTTATGAAAAGAATTCGAGTTTAGTGCTGGAAACGATTCACGAGCTCATGTCCCAGATGGATGATGAGGGACTGCCAATCAATAATGACATAGGAGATGAATTCCTTCCCGGCATGGCAAGTTCCGTTCTCCTGATGCAATTGGCAGACAAACTCTCGGAGGAAGAGAAGCGAGAATGCAGAGAATACCTGTTTGAAGCCCTCTCGCATCCTGAGTTCCAAGTCAGTTCTTCTCTATCCGATTTCAAAGAGCCCCTGCAGGGATTCCCCGCCCTGCTGGATATGACCGATAAAAGGAGCCAGCTGCAAGATATACTCATCGGTTATGCAGAAATTCATGATGCCACTGCAGATTCCCGTCCATGCGACAATGTCAGTTTTATGATCGACAAATATCGTCTGTGGGAAGATCACGGTGACTTCATGAATGAAACGCTTGCAAAATATCAGCAGAAACTACCCGATGGCGATTTCAATGCAATGGACAGCGATCAGGCGGTTACGGTTCTGAGTCTGCTGACAGTTACCCCAAAAGACCGACGCCTTGGCAACCTTTGCATAGAAAAGATATCGGCTCTCTGGAGGCCAAACGAGCATAGCCATTATCGCCATGTGGAAGCCACATTCCTCGATTCCTATATTGTGGCCGAGTATATCTTACGTTCACCGGCCAATGAGGTCCGCCAACTGATAGCTCCATTCCTGCCATACATCAAAGGACATCTGGACTATGATTCTTTCATACCTGCATTTGTGACCCAAACAACACAGCTGGAGGCTTATGATAACTTCTGGATAGTCTGGGATGCACTTTATGACAACATCGTAAAGGCCGGAAACATTAACAGGCACTATAATTCGCAGACGCTGAACAATTATATGATAAACCCATCTTATCTAACAGAGATTGGCAAAGACTGGTTCCATCTGGAAGAAAAGGATGTGGCCTTCTATGCCCGAATCGCCCAAGACCTGCCGCATTCTTATACGCCTCTATATGCCATCTCTCGAGTTTTCACATCCATTGGCGAACAATATGTGAAACAGATTATACCCGTGATAGCATCGCTTGTGGACGGCTTTACATTCCGTGAAGAGAAAATGGCAGAATCCATCATCTTTAATCTGGAAAAGATGATGGTAAACCTATTTGAGAACGGCACCGACGAAATCAACAGGGATAAGGATTTGCATGATCTGGTGGTCACAATACTGGAGTTTATGAAAAACAACCGCTCTTCCCGAGCATTGGATTATCTGAAACTTGTGTAGAGTATGATGCACAGCTCCCAATAGAATTTAATCTGTTCAATCCCTATTTTTGATACCATAGAGAATCTTTCTTCATTCATTTCTACTTTTATAATTGCAAAAAATGAAAAATAACCGCACACAAACACAAGGATTATTTCTCCACCCCCAAAAATGAAAAGTTGCCGCCTAATCTTAGCCTACCTCATCATTACCATCGGTGTCTTCATTGAGACATATTCGCCTTGCCTTTCCCTTCGGATACCGTATTGCTCTGACAATAATTCCGCTACAGATTCAATCTGCAGCGGAATCGTCATAAATTTCCTATAACAGAACAATTTAGCCTCTCCTACGGCCGCCCAAGAAGAGCATGACATAATAAAACAATGTTATCAGCGAACTGACGGCTGCCACGACATACGTGTAAGCGGCAGCCCGCAACGCACCTTCCGCATCTTTATGATTGTAACTATTGGTGACGCCGCTGTGTTCCAGCCACTGCAAGGCGCGACGGCTGGCATTGATTTCAACGGGCAATGTTATAATGCTGAAAATCGTAGTCAGAGCAAAAAGGATGATTCCGCCCAAAAGAATCTGGGGGAAAATCGTGACCGTAATAATTCCGATAAGCAGGACAATCTGAACGATATTGCCGGCAAAGGAAACCACTGGGACAAGGGCCGAACGCATCTTCAACGGAGCATAGGCCACAGCATGCTGAATAGCATGGCCACATTCATGGGCCGCAACCGCAGCAGCGGCGACACTGGCATTGTTGTAAACCGAGGCGCTGAGATTGACGGTTTTCGTAGCCGGATTGTAATGGTCGGTCAACTGCCCGTCGACAGAGGTGACACGGACGTCGGTGATACCATTGTCACGCAACATTTTCTCAGCCACCTCCCGCCCGGTCATCCGGATCGGAATTTTGGAATACCGGTCGAACTTGCTCTTGACATTTGCCTGCGCCCAATAACCCAACAGAGCAACGGCAATAAATAATAAGAAATAGAGATTCATATCGTCTTTATGAATTATAGCGGATTTTGCTCATCGGCCGGCCGTAGTCCGTTGTTCATCGCTTTCGGTTCCGGCAGAAATTTCATCCGGCACCTGAGAGGAAGCACCCTCCTCTTGCGAAGTGCCAAACATCGCGACCAATATCCCGACCACGGAAATAAGTCCATGCCCCACCAGACACCAACCGACAAACGTAATCAGGGTTTCAGGCAGAGCGAAAGGATTCCACACCGATACGACACCGGCAAGAATGGCAAGGACGGGATAAAAATAACAAAACCATGCGACACGGATACCGCCACGACGCATGGTCAGAAAATGATTCAGCTGCTGGATGCCCACCAAAAAGAGTAACAATCCCAGCAGGACGAACATGATGGCCGACAACACTCCATGAAACAGAATCAGCAGGATGCCACATAACACCGACAGGACGGAAACCAGCGGAAACGGCTCACGAACAACCAGGGCACGGATAACAGGTATCGCGCCGAAAATAATGAGATAGGCTCCGGCAAAAACCATTACCCAATCGATGATCTGACCACTGTAAAGAATCATCAGCAGCCCCAAAAGAATGGAAAGCAGACTCCAAACGATGGGGGAAACTACCGTACCGAAAATTTTCTTTTCCATAAGATGGATACATATTTAATTATTAACACAAATATAACAAAAAAGATGATAGATCGTTGCAGAAGGAAACGGAAAGTTTCACGACCTCCGGCAGAAGGAATATCCTGTCCATACGGCGGCGACAGCCATTGCTAACAATCATTCCCAAAGGGTCCGCAACTCATCCATAGAACGGACGGCCCCTTCCGGCAACCGTTCCGGGGATCCGAAACTCTGCAACGCGGCCGCCGTTTCGATTTCGACACGGCTCTCGTCGATGCAGGCGCTGTCGAGCCCGAATACCTTGGCAAAAAAATCATATACCGCATTCCGCTTATTGATGCCGAAGTCGTGGCGATCGCCAGGATAATGATAATTCGTTACCCGTTCGGCGGCATTATAGAATCCGTAAATCCGCTGCAAATAGGGATACTCTAACACGGGCACGGTATGGGTCCAATCGCCGCCGTCGGAAACAACCCCTAAGGGTTTGGGGGCAAACAGAGCGGCGTATTCAGCATTGCATGTGCCTCCGCCGCAAAGCGCGGTGCCCATACCGCTTTCACAAGGACATCCGCCGTCAAAATGAGAGCAGAAACTGGCAACAGGACAAGCGGCAGTGATCCGCTCGTCCAATAACGTCAGCATAACACAATGGGTGCCGCCCCCGGAACCGCCGTTGACGGCAACACGAGTGTGATCAATGTCCCGCCGCTGAAGGATCCAATCCATGATAAGCAAGCCATTCATCAACTGCATGGGTTGGGCTACGGCGAGGGTGTGGGAGGCCTTCCCCACCTGCCATTCGGACTCACCCCAGCCGAACAGGTCCCAGCCGACAACCACGGCACCCATGCGGGCCAGCGTGGCCATGCGTGTCTGCAAATCGGGATTATAACGGCCGTCGGCAAAATGCCCGTTGGGACAGAGGATCAGCGGATGTACACCCTTACCGGCCGGCGCATAGACAGAACCGCAGACGTAAAGTCCGGGCAAAGTCTCCAAAGCAAAATTGCGAACGGTGTATCCGTCCTTTTTACGCAACCGCCCCTCTTTGACCGGACTGAGGGCCAGGTTGCGGCTGCCGTTGACCCGGCCATCCATCATGCGAAGACGATGAGAGGCCGCCGAATTTCTCGCCACACAATGTGCCAGCAACCGGTCGATACCGACCCGGGCGCGAAATTCACGTTTCAGCAACTCCCGACGGGCCTGAAACGTCACGGAATCACTATACAGACCGCTCAGCCAGGCTATCAGTTTCTCGCCATCACCATCCTTACGGCGATAATATTCATAAGGGCTGAGTTTATAGGTTTTCTTCCCGCGGTCCTCCCATTTGTAATCGAAATAGGATAGAACATTCGTCAGGGACTCCTTGACCGAATACGGCCTTATGCGGGCATCCGCATAAGGCAGGACCAGCCCTGCCGTATCGATATTATAACGGAGTTTCACACGAAAGCGTTTTGCTATTTCCTCCAGGACCTCCCCTAACGGACGGCAGAAGCGGTTGTCACTATTCTGTACCACGGCGGCCGGCGCATCCGGCTTTTCCGTTTGTGCCCGAAGCGGTGTCGTCAGTCCCGCACATAGTGCGAAGACGGCGGTACATAGCGTTATTACAATCTTCTTCATACAAGATCACTACTGTTTTATTTTCTTTTCTTCTTAAATTCGGCCGGTTGAGGCCCCTTGTTCCCGAACAAGCGGTCCACAAGATCGCGTCGCCCCTTCTTCAGCAATGCGATGCGCAAACGGTCGGCAACCTCGCGCTGATACCAGAAAAAATACTGTCGCTGCCGCTGTTTTTCCTCTGCAGAACGGGCACAGAAGACCTTCTCAAGGGTATAGGGGTGGTAACCGGTGTAATAGATCTCGGTAGCTACGGTCATCGGCGTCGGCGTGAAGTCCTGCACCTGTTCCAGCTTGAAATCAAGCGCCTTGGTCTCGGCGGCAAGCTCCGCCATTTCCATTTCGGTACTGCCGGGATGACTGGAGATGAAATACGGAATGATCTGCTGCCTTAAATGCGCATTGCCATTGATCTCATCGAAAAATCTTTTAAATCGATAGAACAATTCAAACGGCGGCTTGCGCATCTGCTGCAATACAGCCGGCGAGGTATGTTCCGGCGCAACTTTCAGACGACCGGAAACATGATGCTTTATCAATTCTTCAGCGTAGCGCATATTACAGGCCGCAAATTCACCGTTCCTGCCGTGATGGAGAATCAGATCATACCGCACACCGCTTCCGACAAAAGATTTCTTGACACCGGGCATGGCATCGACCGCTTTATAAATTTCCAGCAGCGGAGCATGATCGGCGTTCAGATTAGGACATATCGACGGGAAAACACATGAGGGTTTCCGGCACTTCTCACACAGCCCCAGGTTCTTGCCCCGCATTTTGTACATATTGGCCGACGGACCGCCCAGATCGCTGATATAGCCCTTGAAATCGGCCATCTGAGTGACTTTTTCGACCTCGCGCAAGATGGATTCCTTGGAACGGCTGGCGATAAACTTTCCCTGATGGGCCGAAATGGTGCAAAAGGCACAGCCGCCGAAACACCCGCGATGCATGTTCACCGAATGACGGATCATTTCATAAGCCGGAATGCGTTTGTCCTTATAACGCGGATGTGGAAGGCGGGTATAGGGAAGGTCAAACGAGGCATCGATCTCCTCTGTCGTCAGCGGCGGATAGGGAACGTTGACCAGCATGGCGATTCCGCCGGTCTGTTGCCAGATGCGCGCCGCGTGCCATTTGTTACTCTCTTCTTCTATGTGACGGAAATTCGCCGCCTGCTTTTTCTTATCTTTCAGACACTCTTCGTAAGAATACAGCACAACGTCCTTATCCGGATGCGGATCGGATGGTATCTCCGATAAAGGGCGACGCACTACCGTCTGCGGTATATCGGCCAAACTTTCCACTCCTCCCCCGTCCTGCAGACGGGCGGCGATTTCAAGAATCGTTTTTTCGCCCATGCCGTAAGAAATGACGTCGGCGTCACACTCGGCCAGCAATCCGGGACGCAGACGGTCCTGCCAGTAATCATAATGGGCCAACCGCCTCAATGAGGCCTCGATACCGCCCAATACGATGGGCACATCCGGCCATAGACGCCTGAGGATTTCGCTATAGACGATGCTCGGCATATCGGGACGCATCCCCGCACGTCCATCAGGCGTATAGGCATCATCGCTGCGCCGGCGCCGTGCCGCCGTATAGTGATTGACCATTGAATCCATAGCACCGGGAGAAACGCCGAAGAATAAACGAGGACGTCCTAACTTCCTGAAATCGCGCAGATCATCACGCCAATTCGGCTGAGGCACAATTGCCACCTTGTAGCCGGCAGATTCCAGCACCCGCCCGATTACGGCCGCACCGAAAGAGGGATGATCGACATAAGCGTCACCACTGAAAAGGATCACATCCAACTGAGACCACCCTCTTGCAGCCACCTCCTTGGCCGACGTGGGCAACCAATCCTGAAGCATAATATATCCCGTTAAATAAAACTTTTGCAAAGATAAGACAAATCGCTGTAAAAAATAAAGAAAAGCGAAAGAATAGAAAATTATCGCCTCCAAAACTCCCGCTTCGCCCGTCCCCCACGATCGGAAACGAGATGAATAAAAAGAATTTATCATCACCGAAACTATAAAAGACACAAAGGGAAAAACAGAAGAAAAAAGAGAGACGGATTCCCGGAGAAAACCGTTCCGATGCGTTATTGCACACTTTTCAGTTGCAGTTTTCATAAAAAATCGCCGCTACACCCTGTTGCGTAGCGGCGATTCTTATTTTCCGGATTCTTCCGGTCCGGCATTACCAGCAGAAACCGACGCCGAAATAAATCTTATGGACATTATCGTCGAAGAAGTCTTCATATTTGTCATCGACACCCAGCCAGTAGTTATACTGATAGGTCAATTTCGCACAGATACGCCAATACTTGACAATGAGTCCCACTTCCGGAGCAACGGCATTGTACCAATTGCCCTTGCTGGATTTGTTGCGTAATGAGGTGGACCACTCGTCCCAATCGCCGGTCAGTTCCAG
This sequence comes from uncultured Prevotellaceae bacterium, assembly GCA_964567855.1. Classification (GTDB taxonomy): domain Bacteria; phylum Bacteroidota; class Bacteroidia; order Bacteroidales; family UBA3663; genus Liminaster. Next base: position 22,452 of record CAZMOE010000029.1, on the reverse strand, counting down.
TCTCTCGCTATTATCCAAATCGAGAATGGCCTTCTGCATCCGCGTACGGTCAAAAGTATAGAAACCGCCTCCATGATAGCTGAACGGAGTAAAATGTATATAGATGGGCTTCCAGATATTCAGCACCCAACCGGCGGAAATCGTGGCCTCGAAGTCCAGATCCTTGGGGACAATCTTGCCATCCTTGTTCGTCTCGTATTTCGTTTCATCCGGCAGGAAAATATCTCCATCGGAATGACTTGACACCAATTCGGAAACCGATCTTGAACTCGTCCAATCCACCCCGCCGATTACGGACTGATTAAAGGCACCCTCGATATAGGATTTTTTAGCCAGCAAATCAATATCAGCCGAGTTCATGCGAAACGAGAAATAACCGCCCCGGCGATCTTCATGACATACGGCATAAGTGAACCCGATGGGCAAGTTGCTTCCGAAATCATACATGAAACAGCGGGCATGGGTCTCCTTTCTGCGAATCGATGACTCAATATTGGACAATTCCCTGGCGGCAAGTTCTTTATTGTAACACTCTTTCGCAATGACGCGCTGATAACAATCGCGGGCTTTATAGAGCTCATTCTGATTTAGATAATGTTCGGCAAGCGTAAACTCCGTATCGCAATCCGTGTTATAGCTTTTCATACACTGTGCGATGTTTCTCCGGATGTCTTCGTTCTCCGAATTGACACGCAGCATCTTGGAATACAAAACATAAGATTCGCGATACCGTCCGAAGTGCTCATACTCCAAGGCCCTTGCACCCCAATCGATCATAGAATCGCAAAGCGCCAGATGTTCGTCGATAGTTTCCGAGTTCGAGGCATATTCCGGACAGGCCTTGACCATCAGATAATAGTCTTTAGCACCCTGATATTCGCCGGCAAGGAACTTTTCGTTACCTTTTTCCTGATACAGAAAGAACGGACTGCGCAAATGTGAATAGGGGTCGGAAACCGTAAATTCGACCTTCTGCTTATCGCGCAGATTCAACGGCAGAGTATAGTTGCGGAATCCCGGCGCCTTGATAGTAATACGTCGGCCGGAATAATCGATGCCCGGCGCCATGGTAACCAGCACAATCTTATAGGACTTGACCCCGGCCACGGAATCACGTGTAACTACCAGCTCGCTGTCATAGTTGGATTCAAACACCAGGTCGAACGGCTCTTTACAGAAGAAAACGACCAATGCCTCATGCCGGTCTCCGCACGGATAGACACCGATACCCTCGGTCGTTTCCTCTACACTCAGCAGTTTCTGAGCCTCCACATACGACGAGACACATAGACACAGCATCAAAATCAGGAGTAATCTTTTCATAAGTATGATGAATTAATTGAACAAATGATATTTAAATATTAAAGTCTTCCAATGAGAAAATTTCGTCACGCACAGGCACACCGTTTTCAAATCTTTCCGGCTGCCATGTACGAACTTCGATAGTAGGCTGGTTCTCATTTTCAAAATTAATCATCAGAAAAAGATAACCGATATCGCTATATGTGCTGGAGTTCCAATGCTGTTTCATCGTGACGCCGTAAATCCTTGGATATTTGGGATGCTTACGTACGGCAAGCTCCTCGAATTTCAAATTGATATAGCTATTCTTCTTGAATACCCGTTTCAACTTCTCCATATATTCTTTCTTGTTCTCAACCTGCAGGATAATCTTCTGGGCAGGAAGCGTATTCAAGAGATTCTTTCCGTCATTATTTTCCTTTTTGGTAACTGCCCGCCCCGTAATAATGAGAGCGTCATCGCTGTATACGGTATTCAGGTATTCCCAATCCTTTCTATTGTAGGCAGTACGGAAGTTCTCGACAAAGTCCAGGATAATCTGCCTGCGCGTAAAGTCCTCTACCGTAATGTTAGAGCAAATCACCTGATTGTAATTCTGTTTGTCCAACCCGACAACCACATTACTGAGTTCTCCGGCCGAAGTAAACTCGAATACAAGCTCCTGCTCGTCCTCATCGGTGGCCAACATGGAAATCGGAATGTTACGGAGCTGAAAACCATGGCCCGCGGTTCCAATAGCCCGTCCACGCACTTCCGAGACCGGGCAAAGCATGGCGCTTGACCGCCACATCTTGCTCAGTTCAGCCTCCATCTCTTTCGACACATGACATTCCTTCAATTTTTCTTTCAGTTTCTTTCCTTCAATGATCGAAGCATTGAAAGCCGATAGCAATTCAGACGAAACCTGCTCTACTTTCTCTCTTACCGCAGCGTCCGGAATACCATCATAAACCGACACTTTCACATCTACCTGCGCCCAAAGCGAAGAAGGAAGCAGGCAGCCTAAACACGCGATCAACAAACTCAAACGTTTCATTCTATATTATTATTAATTATTTTCCATAAAAAGATTCCGGACATTGTGCTGCGGCACATTGGTATAGAGATATGCCCTTACAACAGGTTCCCTGACAAACAAATCCGCCACGGGTACGGTAATCGTCATCAGATGAATGTAATTATACCGAGGATTGTCGATCAGCAGCACTCCGGAAATCTGTTCTCCCCTCTCGATCAATCTCGCACAGGCATAAAAGGCCGAATTATCCGGCATCTGACCGATAAAATCGGACAACGGAATCGTAAATTTAGGAATAGACAAACCATACATCTTATGCGACATGGCCAGCAGTACATCCGGTTCCGTGATTTGCCCCAGCAGCAGATTACACATGGATTCGCAAGGATAAGCCGGATCGAACAGCGGACAGATCCGGTCCTCCCGCTTCGTGAAATACGTATCGCTCCTCACCGAATCTATCATAAAGGCCCTTCCAACCAGCCTCCAAAGTTCTTTTTTGCCCTCCACTTTCTGTAAAGAGGCCTCGGAAGGCAATTCCGGGCGCAAAATATGTTTGCTGGAGGTCCTGAGCATAAGATCGATATGATCATCCTCCTCCTTCTTATCGGTACCGAAAATCAGTTCACGGTCTTTAGGAATAGTCATCTGCATTTCGTCATCCGTTGAAGAGGCGACAACAAAGACGAAACAGTTCTCCTGCTCCTCTATATTCATCTGATTCCTGTCGTTAATGAGCGACAGCCCCTGTTTCAGTGCCGGAAACTGAGGGGAACCCAATCTGTAACCGTTAAGAACCAGTCTAACATCCATCTCTTTCAGAAAACGCACACGGTCTGCCTCACTTCGTTTAAGTAATAGTTCCAAATAAAGCCGTTCGATGCAATTGCAGACATAAGGATTACAATAATTTTTAAATTCCGGAGCAAAAATGGATATTCCCACATGCGAAATTTCTCCATGCCGGTCATGAGAGAAGACGATCTTTTTATCGGTGCCGATTTGCGGACATGCAAGGAGCGTATCACCCCGTTCCGGCTTACAAGGCAACTGTTCCAGAATGCGCGCCAGGCGCACCGGCACTTCCGCCTCGGCCAAACATGGTGCCCAAAGGCAACACCACAAGAAAAATCGGCAAAGTCTTATCATCATTCCACCAAAATTATTTTCGTTGACAACCGCCCCGGCTATCGATATGCCTCCACATCATAACCGTAAAGCGTTAAAATATCCATCCATACCGTATTCTCCGCGTTGCGACGATGTTCACGCATCAAATTGGCCATACTGAAACTGCGTTCCACCCCGATTCCGCGGATATAAGCCTCGGATAGCTCACCCAAAGCAGCTTCAGACCCCATGTCGACGGCCTTGAACAAATTCTGCACATAAGCAGCAGTATCACACGGATAACCGATACCGTCGCGATACATCAAGGCCAGCTGAAGATAGGCATCCGGATAATTATGACGGCATGCTTCAGCCAGATACGTCCGGGCCATTACCGGATTCTTGTCCTTCATGTAGCGACCCTTCAAAGCGCAGACTGCCATCTTGTAAGAAGCATAAGGATCTCCCTTCAAAGCACCCGTCTTATAGTATTGCAGCACCGAGTCCGTCTCATTGCAACTTTCGTTCATATCCGCCTTAAGCGCATACCAGGTCGCCATCTGCTCGCTACGCATCTTCCCTAACCAATAATTGGATGTCTTCAGATATTTTTTCCGTAACGATGCTGAAACCTCCTCCTTATTATTATAGGCCAGATTAAAATAAAATGTCGACAGCCAGGCCATGGCCCGCCCGCAGTTCTTCTCCTTAGCCAGTTGCGTCATCAGTTCGACAGCCCGGACCTCCGACCGTTCGGTTCCTATTCCATGTAAATACAACAGGGCCAACGGGTAATTCATTTCCACTGTTCCGACCGCATCATGGGATACCTTTTCAAAAAGAGGCTGATAATTCATCTCTTCACTCTCCAAATCCATCGGAGTAAAGCATACATAATCTTCGCTGGTCTTATAAAGATAGAAACGGCTGAGCGCCGAGTTGACGATCTTCGGACCTTTCCCCTTTGCGGTCTTCTTTTCTTTCATGGCATAACGACATTCCAAAACTCCGTCTGCAACAAGCGAACAGTTGAAACGGGACTCTATCGTAAAAACGGCCTCCACATCTTTTTCCGTACGTTTATTCAGAAAGGTATCGCCCAATTTATAAACGAAATTTCCAAACGGTATGACAGATGAAAGATTTTCGAGCAATGTCCGGCCCCAAGTATATATGCCGGTGCTCGGCTTGTAATCTTTCTCGCTTTCGAACGTAAAGGAAAGGGTATTGCCGCGGACGCTGCCCTCCACTTGATCACAAACGATGGTCTGTTTCGTATTGCTCAGAAATTCATTGTCTTCCAGCAATCCGATAATTTTATTGTAAAAGGTCCCTTTCTCTAAATCATGGTTCACGACTCCCGACTCCCGGTGTAACGCGATGCTGTAGCTATCGCCGAACGGAACGACATCGAATATCCACGATTCACGGCCGGACGGGGTCGTAATGGAAGAGACCCAATGCCCTTCCAACAAGCTGGCGGACAAAGTTTCTTCACAGGCCTTAGGCATATGGACCCCGACGGTCGGCTCTATGCCATACAATTTCAACCGAGATATGTTTACAGCCCCCAGATCCGGCAAGCGGTCACAAGATTGCTTGGCCAGCACCTCGGGAGCATAATCATTCACAATAGCAGCGGATGTTTCCTCCTGCCGCTTTTCGGCCGCAACCGGGGTGTTGACCGTTGCAGAAATCCCGGAAAGTATCACTCCCGTATTTTCGGTTTTCAGACCCTCGATGACATTGGCTTTCATAGCCATCGTAGCCACGGCGATACGCTCGATTTCCTCATCGGTTTCCATAACCGGAATCGCATTGGCCATGGCCAGCTGCTCCTCACCCGCCTTTTGGTCTTCTTCCTCGAAATGAGCGATTTTCATCTTGTCTTCCAGCACTCTCAGACGTGCGGAAACCGGCTGCGTTTTCGTGTCATTCAATTCGAGCGAGAGATATTTCCGGTACATCAGTACCGCACCGTTCAAAGCAGCGGCATCGGCATCATTAACCTCAAACATATGGTCGTAAATTTCGGCCATACGGAGATAAGTGATGGGTAAACGGGGAATACGCATCGCCACTTCCTCCAACGTTACGATGGCCATACTGTCATTGCCGATGTCACGATAATTATTGGCCTTGTAAAACGTCTTCAGCAATTCGCCTTTCGTGATAGGCTCACCGGCCTCTGCCGCAAACGGCAAAACACCGGCCAAGCACATCCAGGAAATAAAACGCCACTTCTTCATCTCGTAATCTACTATGGTTTTCGATTCAAAACATTATTTCGACCGGCCATACACCACACTGCGTTTGTCATAAGATACGGCCGGCATCTTCGGCAACATCTCCAATGACAGTCTCTTCATCATTGCAGTGATCGCAAAGTTCCGAATACGTTTCAACTCCTTGGCTGCCGGCTGCGTCACCTTAAAATCCGAGACCGAATGCGTCGCGATTTCCTGTTTCGTTTCCTTTACATACATCTTCACACAAAGTTCGGAAGTGTAAGACACCAATTGATAATCTCCGGCGCTATATGGAGCGGAAAGACTTCCCTTTTCAGCCGCTGTCATGAAAATATCGGCCTGCGACATATCCGCAGTCTCGCGGAAAGCGCAAGAATCTATCAGCTGACGGAACGTTTCACAATAAAAAACAGAATCTTCCTGCGGCACATCGAAATAAACCAACGGTGTCGGATCGAAAGCTACCAGCTGAATCTTCTGCGGATCTGCTATCGCTTTCAAAGCCGAGGAAATATTTCCGGAAGCAAAGGTCTGCGGAATATCGGCAAACGCCGTTGTGTCAATAAATAGAAACAACGTAGCGGAATCGGCCGCCGGGGCCTTGGATACATAAACGGCCGCCTCACCGGCAGCATTCGTTTTCCGGTCATATCTCACAAATCCATCCGAATCTGTCCGGTCGAAGCAAACCTTCACCGGGAAATTGCCGACAGGAAGGCCCTCCGCGGATACCTTCATCTGAAAACCGGTCGGAATTTCCTCACCCTTGACCATTGGGAACCGTCCTGATGCCGGATTTATCCCGACTTTCACGCCATTGAATACAGAAGAATATTCTTGATACAATGCACATGCCAATTCGGTACCGTCCGGCAGCGACAATTGCCTGTACATCAAAGGAGTCACGGCATTCAGACCCTCGGCCCAGGAAATCGCTGCGCTGTAAAGGTTTCCGGCCGCCTTTTGTTTCCGGCCCTCTTCAAGGGCATACGTACCCTCCTCGACAACCGAAGTCTGCACCGAATCCATAAATGCTTTCAATTTCGCATTCGGCATCTCGCAGAGAACCCACACCGCACTATCGTTCTGAAATTCCTTTTTATCTACAAGAAAAGAACTTCCTGCCGCAGCGACTGCCAGCAACCGACGATTATCCATAGGCACGGTATCGGAAGCGAGCAGCGCCTCATATAAAGAACCTGCCTCAGGCGAAAAATCCATTTGCCCCAAGATAGTTGCCGCTGCTGCCGTGCGGGCCTCGTCCTTCGTCATTCCCTGACCTACAGAACGGTTCTTCGACGCCGAGGTAGAAACCCACGACGGAACATCTTTATTCAAATCTTGTGCAAGAACCATAACAGGACCTGACAGCAACATCGTAACCCAAACAATCTTCCAGTACCTCATAAGAAAATTATTTATTTGATCTGTAACTAACATCGATAAATATATTTGATGGCAAAGATACAAAAATTATATCATATTAATATAAGAATGTAAAAATATTTATTCAGCAGGCCCCCTTTTCATAAATATGATTAAATAAAAGATGGCGATTCTTCAAATCCATCTAAGCAACGCTCCAAAACTCATAGTTACCGGAGTTCTGACCGCTCTTCTGAGTGCACCACACCATTTTACACAAAAAAAGATACCGTCTGCCGCCACTTGTCCCCAAGTGACCGGCAAACGGTTATTTCAAATCGCAATCCGTTTTACCCGAATCCATTTCAATCGGCAACAGTCAAGTATCCTGAAAAAAACAGAACACCATTGCACCGTTATCCTCCACCCCCGTATTATCTCCGCTGGGGAGACTGCGGTGAGGGCCTGTCCTCATGTCTCCGGACATCCTGGTTCATAAAATTGCGCTTGAATCTTTTTTCCGCCCGCAAATAATCATATAATTGACGGGGAGAAAGCACAGCCCGGAACTTTTCCAGATATGCCGATTCCAGCTTGGCGTCCTCAATATTGTACTGATATTCATCTTCGACAGCCTTCAGGAACAGAGAATCCGGGATACTGCCCTCCGGGGACTTGCCCAAACGCCGGCGCAGGTCGTGGACACTTGCCGTGCGCTTCTTCATCAGAGCGAATTTCTCCTTCTGCAGCTCTCTGTATATCGGAACAAAACGCAAAGAATCGGCAGCAGGAAGATTCATCTGACGAACAATAAACTGGACTTTATCATCGATAAAACGTTCCGGATTCGGACGATGGGGCGGCCTGTTATCCTTGGCATTGTTCTTGAGCGATTGCGCCGGAAGAACCGCAATCACAAAAAACAAAAGACAAAAGCCCAGCCATATTCTTCTTTTCATCATATTCATATTTTTAGAATTATAAATGTAGAAACCAAATCATTCCTCATAATAGTAATTCATGTAGATGTCATAATCGCTCACCGTGGCCAGCATCATATCCTGGACCTCCTGATATTGCAAATCGGACATTCCGGCGTCGGCAACCATCGTCCCCCCGTCGCGTACGCCGTCGTCAATGACAGAGCGCATAAGCGGGAAAAGGCCGATCAAAAGGCAGACACAAGCAGCCACGCTGCTCATAAACATGATACGACGGCCGATGCTGAGACGCCGCTTCGAGTGACCGGCAATCCGCAAATTCCGCTTTCCGGCCTCGTAGCGATCGATTTCCCGTTCCATTTCCAACTGGAAATCTGCGAAAAAATGATCAGGAACGATCATTCCCGGAAATCTTTTTTCTGCTTTTGTTTTCCTTATCTTCTCCATAATATATATGTTCTTTATCATGCGGCCTTCCAGAGGGCCGTTTCTGATTATTTGACCTGCTTTTACTATAAAGGTTTAATCGCTACTGCCGATTCAGATCCGAATTATTGAAAAAAGCCTCTATTTTTTCGACAGCGAAATGATATGAGGCCTTCAAAGCCCCGACAGAGGTGCCCAACATCCGCGACATTTCGTCATAAGGCATTTCGTCATAATAACGGAGGGAAAACACCTGCCTCTGCTTGGCCGGCAAAGCTGCGATGGCAAGCAGGAGCTGCCGCTCGGTTTCATCGCCGTCGAAATAGTCGTCGGCCATGATGCGTTCACTCAGATATCCGTTCGGATCGTCGGCCGTCAACTCCCGTTCAGCACTGATGCGGTTCAGAAAGGTCAGACTTTCATTGTGCGCAATGGTGTAGAGCCACGTGCTGATTTTAGAATCGCCCCGGAAACGGTCTAAGCTCTGCCAGGCCTTCATAAACGTATTCTGCAATATGTCTTTGGCATCGTCATGGTTGAAAACCAAGCGCCGGATCTGCCAGTAAAGTTGCTCCTGATAGAGCGCGATAAGGCGGGAAAAAGCAGCGCGACGCTGTCCCGGATCGGCCAATTCGGCCTGCAGGACGGCTTCGGATATTGAATCTTTCTGATTTTTCTCGGTCATACGGCAAACAATGTATTTTTATCTTTGTTTATTGGGACTCATAAAATCCCAATAGGTTTAATTTTTTATCCGATATTTTTCCATCTTCTACCGCTTACATAAAGCGCGATAGGGGCAATATCGGCACGACTCTATCCCTTCGCATTGACGAAAGGGTTGTTCTGCGTCAAACAATTCGGCCACAAAGCGGCGGAACATAGACTCAAACACCGGCGCGAAACTGGCATAATCTTCCATTGCGCCGGCAGGAAGGCCGCTTTCCTCCTCCGGCTGCATGCGGCCTGGCCTGTATGTCAAAATCGTTTCTATCTGTTCCTGATGGAAATCGCGTATAAAATAAAGATGTGGAGAAATCCCTTCATAGCCTCCATCTCCGTCAAGCTTCAATCGGGTTCGTTCTTCCGGTGAAAGCAGTCCGAACATCAGACAATACATCATGACCTGGAACGCCTCGTCGGTAGCACCGGAGTTCTTCGGATCAAAAAGTCCGGCTATGCTGTTGATATTGCATTTGGATTGCTGCGTGGCGGTTTTCGAGCGGCCGGTCTTGTAGTCGATGATACGCAGACGGCGGTCACGACCGATATCGAGCCGATCATAGAAACATTTGAGGCGGACAGTCAATCCGGTCTGCACCGGATAATCACTTTCCTGACAGAATTCGGAAGCCAGATGCGTAAAAGGAGATAACGTCATATCGTGAGCCACGACATTGCGGACATATTCCTGAATAATTTCCGCGATCAGAATAAAATATCCCTCGAGGGCGACTCCTTTCATCACTTTATGGAAAGCCAGCTCGACGGCTTCGCGAACGGCGGCCGGGTGCTTGATTAGTGCCCGGAGATAATCGGCAGTAACGACGCGGCCGCGCAACGGATCGTAAAGGCTCTTCATCGCCTCATGAAAGACGGAACCCAACTGGCTGTTGTCGATACCTTCGGCAATCTCGTTATCCTCTTTCAGTTCCGCCAGATAGGAAAGATAAAATTTGAGCGGACAGCAGATATAATCCTTAAGGGCGCTTGCCGACAGCGCACGGTCGCCCCCCTGCCGGAAACGATCCAGCAAACGCATGATGCGGGCATCCTTTTTCACCATAAAGGGTTGCACTTCAATTATGCCGATATTCTGCCTGACGGGCAGGAAGCGCATCCGCGGGAAACGGTAAAGATACTGCATCTGCAGCAGATAGCGGCTCATCTCCCCGGTCTGCATGCCGTCGGAACGGGTATCGTAGATAAATGAGATACGGCGGGCGCGCGATATGAGCCGGTAAAAATGATAGGCATATACAGCATCCTGATGCTTCGGGGTCGGCAGACCGAATGCGGTACGCAGATTGACCGGGATGAAAGTGTTGTCGGACGAGCGGGAGGGAAAAATACCCTCGTTCATGGAAAGAATGATTATGTTGTCGAAATCCAATGCGCGGGTTTCAAGCACGCCCATGATCTGCAGTCCTGCCAACGGCTCTCCGGTGAACGGCACTTTCACCCCTTGCGTCAGCCGTTGCAGAAGATGGAAAAGCGTGTTCTGGCGGAACGTATAGGGATAAGTCTGTACGAGATCGGCCAGACTATCGACCGCCTGCGAATAGGCGAACAGAAATTCACGTTCCATGGAACCGAACAGTTCCTGCTCCGCAAAAAGATTTTCGGCGGCTTCGCCGCTCTCCTTCTCCGCATGTTGCAGCAACAGGCCGAAAACAGCCTGCAGATAGGCAATGGAATCGGCCACGCCGGTCGTGCGGCGGAACAGAAGTTCCAGCACCGGATGGCCGGTGAAAAAGCCGGCGGGCACATGCAGAAGCCCCAGTCTCGTAATCTCCTCGCTTTTCCCGAAAGCAACCGGACCACAGAGCCGGGCAAGATAATTATGGGCCAACAGAGCCTGCGCGGAGTGATAATAGAAAAAGTCTCCCTTGCCATCTTTGCCCGGACGGGATTCCAGCTGCAGCCGCATGATGGCATCGACAAATCCGGAGACCGGCGTAGACTTCAGGCTGTATCCCATCGTAACGTTGAACGGTTCAAATTCCAGCGGAACGGCATAAAGCATCGGCATGAGCAGTTTTTCGTCGGGCAGGACGACTGCCGTGCGAATGGCATTGCAAGGGTTCCGAAGGTCAGCACTGGCAGGCTGAACAGAACCTTCGGATACCCATTGCCGGAGAATCCGCTGTGCCTGGGTAGCCTGTCCTACCCCTGAGGAGACGGCATAAACATCGATCTCCTTGTCCTCATCGGCAACCACACCCTCCCGAAGCTCGTTTTCATCGAGCACATTAGGAAAATCGGCCAGATTGGCCGCCGTGAAATAGCCCGCGTTGACTGCCGGATCGGTGAGACGACGGTCGGCATAATCCCAGCAAAATTCACAGAGGCCCCGGATCTTCAACCGGGTCATCAGGGCGCGGGTCACGCGGTTGATGGCAGTCAGTCCGACAAAGACAATCTGCCGGTGCGGCAGTAAACGGGTCAGTTGCCGGTCGTCGAGCGATCCGTTCTGCATATCCTCGACCACGCGTCGCATGAGCATTCCCTCATAGGCCAGTCCATCGGCCTCCAGCGAGGTGCGAAAACGGTCGTAAAGGTCATAAAGAATATTCCAGGTGCGGGTAAAGGCATCTTTTTTCCGGTCCTGCTGGTTGTAGGAAAGAAGATGCGCCCAAAAAGAGCGGATGACGGCAAGAACTTCGGGCGAATAATCGGAATAGGCAAGATCGATCTCCTTAATATCGCGAATGTTATGAAAAAGTTCGCGGGCATTCACCATGTATTTGTCGATTTCGTCAAAATCGGAAAGCAGCATGTCTCCCCAGAAGACAAAATTGTCGAACTCCTCGCTGGTTCCGCTCAGCTCCCTGTAAAGTCCGTAAAGACGGAACAGCTGGGTCATGCGGTCGGTGACGCGCAACGGGACCGAGAGCGAGGCAAACAGCTCACTGAGCGTGGTCGTGGCCGGAGCCATGAGTGGCGAATGGCTCTGTTCCGACAGATAGTGCCGGAAAAAAAGCCCAGAACGGCGATTCGGAAATACAAACAGATAGCGGGTGAAGCCCAGCGGGTCAGAGGACTTCCCTCCTGGCGCCGCCGTCGCGACAGCATAATAATGCTCGGCGACCGTCTTTAAAAATTCTTTCATAACCGTGCGAAGATAAGGCTTCCGATTGACAAAAACAAGAGGGGAAGGAGGGATTATACCGCAAATAGTATAAAATGAATTCAGTAAATTGAAAATAAATTTGGCTGTTTTCACATTGTGACCTATCTTTGTTCCATTTCAAAGCGAAAAAATCCTTTTTGTAAAGACCCAACAGATCCGTCACACCCATGAAACTGACCTTTCATATCCGCCCCCTGCGGCTGAAACACACATTCACCGTGGCTACCTGCTCACGCTCGGAGACTCCGGACGTTCTGGTCACGCTGGAGGAGGACGGCATCATCGGATACGGCGAGGCCTCGCTCCCGCCCTATCTGGGCGAAACCGCAGAAAGCGTCGCGCAATTCCTGCAACGGGCAGATATGACGCAGTTTCACGATCCGTTCCTCAAGGAAGAGATTCTTGACTACGTCGAGCACCTTGCGGCAGGAAATACAGCGGCAAAAGCGGCCATAGATATCGCGCTGCACGACTGGATCGGGCGCGCATTGTGTCAGCCCCTCTTCCGGCTGTGGGGATTGAACCCCGAACGGACTCCGCTGACGACCTACACCATCGGGATCGACACCCCAGAGCAGGTGAGACGCAAAGTGCGGGAAGTGGAGGGACAATTCCACCGTCTGAAAGTCAAAGTCGGCTCCGAAAACGACCGCCTGTTGATTGAGAGTATCCGCCAGGTTTCCGGCCTGCCGCTCACCGTGGATGCCAACCAGGGCTGGAACTGCCGCGAGAAGGCGTTAGAGATGATCTGCTGGTTGCAGGAACAAGGCGTCCTCCTCATAGAACAGCCGTTGCCGAAAAACCGGCTCGATGACCTGGCATGGCTGACGGAACGCTCGCCGCTGCCTATCGTTGCCGACGAATCCGTGCAACGGCTGTCCGACCTGCCCAGGCTGCGAGGTGCCGTGCATGGCATCAATATCAAACTGATGAAATGCACCGGTCTGAACGAGGCGCACAAGATGATTACCGTAGCGCGAAGCCTCGGGTTGCAGGTGATGCTGGGTTGCATGACCGAAACATCGTGCGCCGTCAGTGCCGCCGCCCAATTATCGCCGCTGGCCGACTGGGCCGATCTGGACGGCAATCTCCTGATCGCCAACGATCCCTTTGAAGGCATGACCATCGAAGAGGGCCGCATCCGTCTGCCCGGCACACCGGGCATCGGCATCACTCCGAAAGACAAAAACATATAATTCAATAATCTCATCAATCACAAAACAAACACAATTATGGACTATCAACAACTGTTATCGAACGAGACCTGGGATCTGATCCTCTCGTATGCCGTGACCCTTTTCAAAAATCTCTTTTTTGCCATTGTGGTGCTGGTTATCGGCCGGTGGATCATCCAGCATCTGGTAAAAATCGTCGTCAAAGCGATGACCAAGAAAAAAGTAGAGCCGTCTCTTTTCTCATTCATCAGAAGCATCGTATCCGTAACCCTCTATCTGGTACTCATCATTGTCATCATCGGCATTCTGGGCATCGAAACCAGTTCGTTCATCGCACTCTTCGCCTCTGCCGGTGTCGCCATCGGTATGGCACTGAGCGGCACATTGCAGAATTTCGCCGGCGGTGTGATGATTCTGCTTTTCAAGCCGATGAAAGTGGGCGACTTCATCGAAGCACAGGGATACGCCGGTACGGTAAAGGAGATCCAGATCTTCAACACCATTCTGACCACCGCCGACAATCAGACCATCATCATTCCGAACGGCGGCCTTTCCACCGGATCCATGAAAAACTACAGCAAAGAGCCGATCCGGCGTGTCGATGTCTCGTTCTCATTTGCTTACGGCACGGATCTTGAACTCGTCAGAAAGGAACTGAAAGCCATTCAGGATGCCTCGCCGCTCATTCTGCAGAATCCCGCACCGTGGATCGGCCTGACCTCACTCGGAGAAAGCGGCGTTACGATCACGACACGCTCCTGGTGTAATTCGGCCGACTACTGGACAGTGGCAGGTTATATGAACGAAACGGTCTACCAGACCCTCAAAGACAAGGGCTTCATGTTCCCGTTCAACCAGATGAACATCACCATCAAGGAAAACAAATAACCGCTCTGCGGTTGCTGTCTGGAGTTAAAAGACCGGTGTTCCGCACCGCCTTTTAACTCTTTCCATTTTTATCATAACCCGCTTATTTTTTCAGATTATATGATCAATTCCCTCCTCTCCTTTCTCGATGCCTCGCCGGTCAGCTTTCTGGCTGTCGCCCAGGCCGAAGAACAACTTGCCGCCAACGGTTTCAGGCATATAGACCCGGCCGCCCCGATGCCGGCGCTACATGCCGGGGACCGCGTGTATGTCACCAAAAACGATTCGGCATTGTTCGCTTTCCGCATAGGAAGCCAGTTGCCGGCCGAAAGCGGTTTCAAGGTCATCTGCGCCCACAGCGATTCGCCGACGTTCAGAATCAAGCCCAATCCGGTCATGCGCCAGGAGGGCGGAATGCTGAAACTGAACACCGAGGTCTACGGCGGGCCGATTCTGTCATCCTGGTTCGACAGACCGTTGTCTTTAGCCGGCCGTATCATGCTACGCAGCGGCGACATGCTACATCCTGCCGTGCGGTTACTGCACGTACGCCGCCCGTTGCTGCAAATCCCGAGCCTGGCCATACACTTCAACCGCAGTGTGAACGAAGGAGTGCGCCTGAGCCGGCAAAAAGATCTGTTACCCGTGCTTGGGGTACTCAATAAACAACTGGAATCCGGAAACATGCTCCTGCACCTCATTGCGGAGGAACTGCACACCGACATAAAGGATATTCTGGATTTCGATCTTTACCTGTACGACACGCAACCGGCCTGCCTCTGGGGCATAAACAATGAATTCATTTCCTCCGGACGGCTTGACGATCTTTCGATGATGCATGCCGGTCTGCTGGCGCTACTGACGGCCGGAGAGAACGACATGACGCAGGTGCTGGCCGTCTTCGACAACGAGGAGACCGGCAGCGGCACCAAACAGGGTGCAGCCTCTCCGGTGCTGCGGTCCCTGCTGGAGCGGATCGTTATGGCCTCCGGCGGCTCGCATGACGATTTCTGGAGAGCGGTAGAGCGTTCTTTCATGGTGTCGGCCGACAATGCCCATGCCTGGCATCCCAACTATTCTGAAAAATACGATCCGACCAACCACCCTGTCATGGGCGGCGGGCCGGTTATCAAGTTCAACGCCTCGCAAAAGTATGTCTCCGACGCCGATTCGGCTGCCGTGTTTGCCGAAATATGCCGCGTGGCCGGCGTTCCGTGCCAACGCTTCGTCAATCACAGCGACATAGCCGGCGGCTCTACATTGGGCAACATTCTGGCGGCCCAATTGCCGTGGCGGGGTGTGGACGTGGGCAACTCGCTCTGGTCCATGCACTCGGTACGCGAATCCGCTTCGGTGGCAGACCACGAATACTGCATCCGTGCGTTCCGTGCATTCTACGACTGCTGAACCATCCTGACAGTACCTTTGCCGGGGTCAGTTTTCCCCGTTCCGTTCCGATGTCCCGGAGGCCTCACCTGCCTGCCGGGACATTCTGTTGTCCGGGGCTGGGTTCCGAGATCCCTGGCTCCCGTCGCCGGCCCCATTTCCGGCCTGAACATCACCGCGCGCCGGCGCCATGACACCGACGAAGAAGGCCGTAAAGACCGGTAGCACCATCATGCCGCAAAAGCCCATGATAACACCCAGTATTTTGCCCACCAGGCTGGCAGCAATGATGTTGGAACCGATGGTGGTGAAGTTCATCGCCGCCCACCAGAGAGCATCGGCATAATCGTGGACGACCGGATTGACGCCCCATTCAAAATTATAGAAGATCAGGGAAGAGAAATAGACCACGCAAGCGGAAACAAACAGATAGGTCAGCAACATGCGACCGCGGATGCCGTGTATCCACCACCCGACGATGATATAAAGGGAAAAGAAACCGCGTATCAGCGGCAGAATGCGCAATACGTGATAAAGCTGGGGATCGATCGGATCGAAGATCCAGTCGGCCAGAAGCAACAGCGGCAGCGACACGATGAACAGCGGCCAGTAACGCCGCCAGAATCGCCCTTTGTCGGGTGCCATAGACAAAAGCAGGAAAAAATCTATCAGCAACAGCACACAAGTGACAATATAAGTCGTATGGGCGGACAGCGGATCGACATCGCTGAAAATATCAGCCGAAATGGTGGCAAGCAACCACAGGCTCAGAAGCAGAGAAAAAATGTGTAAAAATCGTTTCATGACATTTTTATTAAATAAACGTTTGCTGTTGTGAATAACGGACTGCCGCGGCAGATGGTTCACCGCAGCAGAGGGCCCCGCCTCCTCTCCACCTCAGAAGTCCGTCACTCCGGATACCATATCGCAGTCAGTTATGCCACCTCACATTCTTATTTCGATCGGTATAAAGCCCTTTTGTAATAAAAAAATATAAAAAACGAAGAGTTGAATGTTTATGTATGGTATTATTCAATTAATCGAAATCGTATTCATGGTATGCTATCGGGGAATCTGTTGCAGGATTAATTCCTATGGCTTAAAAATCATAAGTATATAATTCACAAGGATGTACCGAAATGCTACATCCTTGTGAATTTATCGGGGATATGGGATTCCCTGCACGATACGGGGCCGCCCCCGTTCAGTCGCGGCCGAACAGATGGCGGATTTTGCTGAACAGAGTGGTGCGGGCACTCTCGGTAGGTTGGAAGTTTTCGGAATCGCGCAGGGCGGCAATCGCCTCTTTTTCGCGGGAGGTGAGATTCTCGGGAACGTAGACAAGGATGTTGACCAACTGGTCGCCGGTGCCATAGCCGTTGGCAGATGGCAGCCCCTTGTTCTTGAGCCGCAGAATTCGGCCGGACTGCGTACCGGCCGGAATGTTGATGCGCGCACGGCCGCTGAGGGTAGGAATCTCCACCGGACCGCCCAATGCCGCCGTCGGGAAAGGGAGCAGGAGATTGTAGACGATGTCGTCCTCGTCACGGAACAATTCCTTGTCGGGAATTTCCTCGATGGCAACGATGAGATCACCAGCCTGACCGCCGTCGCGGCCGGCATTTCCCTTGCCGGACATGGCAAACTGCTGGCCGCCACGTACTCCGCGCGGGATAGGAATAGAGATGACCTCCTCGGTCTTGACCACACCGTGGTCGCAATGTGAACAGGCCTTGCGGACGATGCGCCCCGTGCCGTTGCAACGCGGACAGGTGCCCTCGCGCTGAACCTGGCCGAAGATGCTGTTCTGAGTCATAAGCACCACGCCGCTGCCGTGACATTGCGGACAGGTGTCGAAAGCTGTGCCACCATCGGCACCAGTGCCGTGACACTGCGGGCAGGCGGTGTCGTGGCGCACCTTGATTTTCTTCTCGACACCGGAGGCGATTTCCTGCAACGTCAGCCGGATGGTCACGCGCAGATCGCTGCCGCGGTTCTGGCGTGCGCTTCTCCGGCTGCGGCCTCCACCGCCGAAACCGCCGGCACGGCCACCGAAACTGCCGCCGCCGAAGATATCGCCGAAACGCTCGAAGATGTCTTCCATCGACATGCCGCCACCGAAACCGCCGAACGGGCTGCCGCCACCGAACGGATTTCCACCGCCGCCGAAACCGGCGCCCGGAGCCTGATGACCGAACTGGTCGTAGCGGGCACGCTTCTGCTCGTCACTCAGCACCTCGTAGGCCTCTGCAGCCTCCTTGAACTTTTCTTCAGCAGCCTTGTCGCCCGGATTTTTGTCAGGGTGATACTTCAATGCCAGCTTCCGGTAGGCTTTCTTGATAGTTTCGGCATCCGCGCCCTTGTCGACGCCCAGCACTTCATAGTAGTCTCTCTTTGTTGCCATAATATCTTATTCTCGGTTCCGGCCGGAGCGGCCTCCGCAAGCGGAAAACGCCGTGCCGTTGTTCTTTTATCCTTTGTTCATTTATTGTCCGACAACCACCTTGGCGAAGCGGATCACTTTGTCGTTCAGCTTATAACCTTTCGTAACGCAGTCGACAATCTTACCTTTAAGTTCCGGAGTAGGCGCCGGAAACATGGTCATGGCATCGTGCAGATTGTCGTCGAACGTATCGCCCTGGGCCGACGGAATGACCTCGACACCGCTTTGCTCCAAGAATTTGACAAACTTCGCATAGATCAGGTGGACACCCTCCTTGACGGCCTCCATGTCGGCGGCATTATCGAGCGAAGCAATGGCCCGCTCGAAATCATCGACAACGGGAAGGAGCTTCTTGATAGTCTCTTCGCCGCCGTACTTCAGCAGGTTCTGCTTTTCCTTGAGCATGTTTTTGCGATAGTTCTCGAAATCGGCCATCAAGCGCAAATAGTCATTGCGTAGGACGTCGTACTTCTGCTGCAATTCGGCCAGCTGACCGTCAGCGGTATCCTGACCCTCTGCCGGCTGGGCCTGTGCGGCCTCTTCGTCGGCAGCCTCCCGGTTTTCTTGCGGATCGCCCCCGGAATTCTGTTCAGACGGATCGGCAAACGGTTCCTGGGCAGTACCCCCGCAGGCAGCGGTATTCTCCTGCTCCGATGCGGAATGGATATTCTCTTCGTTCTGTTTCATAATTTTATCATTTTATCGGATTAGCACATTAAAATTTCCCCAAAGGGCTGAGAAAGGGTCTACAAAAACCTTGCCAATATCCCTATAACAATCGAGGCGACCGGAAAAACGAAACTATTTTGTCAAGATGTCAAAACTTCATGCTCCACTATATGAAAAATCCTTTATCTTTGTGACAAAATAACATCCGTAAACAGTCTGAGTGCTGTTTCCTTACATTCATAAAGAGCTTTTCATACCGATATGACCCCTAAAATCCCCACCGATAAGGAAATCGCTTTCCCTCATGCCAAAATCAACATCGGGCTGTTCGTCACCGAGCGGCTGAGTAACGGATACCACCGTCTGCAAAGCCTCTTCTACCCTGTGGAATGGTGTGACGCGCTGGAAGTCATCCCTAACGACACCATCGGAACCTGCCGGCTGGAAGCGGGAGGCATCACCATCGATGGAGATGCCGAAAGCAATCTGGCCGTCAAGGCCTACCGACGTCTGCAGAACCGTTTCCCCGATCTGCCGGGTGTCGACATGTATCTGGAAAAACGGATCCCGTTCGGCGCGGGCCTTGGCGGCGGCTCATCGGACGGCGCCCACGCGCTGCTGATGCTCAGACGCCTGTTCGACCTTCCGATCTGCGACGAGGAATTGGAAAAAGAGGCGGCTGCATTGGGCGCAGACTGCACGTTCTTCTGCCGCAACGGGGCACAATATCTCGACGGCGTCGGAGCCGAGCTTACCCCCCATCCGCTCAGCTTTGCGGGCAAATACATAATCATCGTCAAACCTCCGTTCGGGGTCAGCACACGCGAAGCCTACAGCCACGTTGTTCCGCGGCGTCCGGAGACACCGCTCGACAGCCTCCTCCTCCGGCCGGCCGACGAGTGGCGCCAGGCAGTTGCCAATGACTTCGAGACATCGGTCTTCGGCCTTTATCCGGCACTTCGTGAAATCAAGCAGGAACTGTATAACCGCGGGGCGCTCTACGCCTCCATGTCGGGCAGCGGCTCTGCCATGTTCGGCATCTTCGACCACGAACCTCAGGGTGTCGGCTCGTGGTTCCCGGCCGACCATGCCTTTAAAGTTGTCCGCGCCCGAATCTGAACCGGCAAAGCCGCAAAATCTCACATTGGTCATAAATCATAAAAAGGGAGGATCATCGCGACCCGCCCTTTCTATATCTTAATGAGATAAATTATTTATACTTGCGTGAATTTCACTTTCCCGGTAAAAGATCCAAGGTTATATTTATCTTGCGTTATTTAAGGTATTGTGTTATGGTTATGTATTTAAGGTTGCGCAAAGATATCCGTTTTTTTAACCGCCTCCAAATGAATCGGGATAAAATCCGGCGTACAACCGATTGCCTAAACGCTTATTTAATATTCTTTAAGAATTAAAGAGGATAAAAAGTTGTCATATATAGATAACAACTGCTATAATTTTGAAAATATTCTGTCGCGTTCTGATACTTCCGGAGTACAAAATCGCACCACCGATCAAACAAAAAAATGCCTTTTTACACCCGGATTTCCCTCCCTCGTCCTTCCCGATATCCGAAACTGACAAGTTCCGGGCGAAAAAAAGGTGGGATATTCCAATGGCAAAACCGCGATTCCGATCTACGGTATCGACAGGTGTCAATTTTTACACGGAAGGCTGTCAATATGGCAGCAAAAGGAAAAACATTTCACAAATGGCACATTTTTTGTAAAAAGAAATTTCGCAGGCCCCTCTCCGACCGGCCCGCACAACCGATCAAGCATTTTAATTATATTAATAACAAACAATAAATCTATTTAAAGTATTATGGCTACAAAAAGCGGATCTATCAATGTCACTTCGGAAAACATATTTCCGGTGATCAAGAAATTCCTTTACAGTGATCATGAAATCTTTTTGCGCGAACTCGTCAGCAATGCCGTCGACGCTACCCAAAAACTGAAAACGCTGGCCCGCGCCGGTGAATTCAGCGGCTCCACCGATAACCTGAAAGTGCGCATCAGCATAGACAAAGAGGCCGGCACACTGACGGTCAGCGACGAGGGTATCGGCATGACCGCCGAAGAAATCGACCGCTATATCAACCAGATCGCATTCTCCGGCGCCACCGAATTCCTGGAAAAATACAAGAACGATACTGCCGCCATCATCGGCCATTTCGGTCTCGGCTTCTATTCCTCGTTTATGGTTTCCAAGCGCGTCGTCATCCGCTCCAAGTCTTATAAGGACGAGCCCGCGACGGAGTGGTCATGCGAAGGCACACCGGAATTCACAATGGACGTCTACGACAAACAGGAACGCGGCACCGACATCATCCTCTATCTGGACGATGAGAACAAAGAGGCCATGACCGACAAGAACAAGGTTGAAGGCTTGCTGAAGAAATATTGCAAATACCTGCCCGTGCCGGTAGTCTTCGGCAAGAAGACCGAGTGGAAAGACGGCAAGGAACAGGATACCGACGAAGACAATCAGATCAACGAGACCCAGCCGCTTTGGACCCGTACCCCCTCCGAGCTCAAAGACGAGGATTATCTGAAGTTCTATCACGATCTTTATCCCATGGCTCCGGATCCTCTCTTCTGGATCCATCTGAATGTGGATTTCCCGTTCAATCTGACCGGCGTCCTCTACTTCCCCAAGATCGTCAACAACGATTTTCAGCGTAACAAGATCCAGCTTTACTGCAATCAGGTGTTCGTAACCGACCAGGTGGAAGGTGTTGTACCGGAATTCATGATGTTGCTGCACGGCGTCATCGATTCACCGGACATCCCGCTCAACGTCAGCCGCAGCTACCTGCAGAGTGACCAGAACGTGAAGAAGATTTCGGGCTACATCACCCGCAAGGTGGCCGACCGCCTGCAGGAAATCTTCGGCGAGGACCGTCAGAAGTACGAAGAGAAATGGGACGACCTCAAGATCTTCATCGAATACGGCATGCTGTCTGACGAAAAGTTCTACGACAAGGCCACCGGCTTCGCCCTGGTCAAGAATACCGACGGCTTCTATTATACCCTGGAGGAATATCGCAAGCTGACCGAAGGCAACCAGACCGACAAGGAGGGCCAGCTCATCTATCTCTACTCCAACAACAAGGAAGAGCAGTTCAGCTACATCGAAGCCGCCAAAGCCAAAGGTTATGATGTCCTGATGATGGACGGACAGCTCGATACCCCCTTCATGAACCAGCAGGAGCAGAAGCAGGAGAAGTGCCACTTCAGCCGCGTCGATGCCGATACGATAGGCAACCTCATCAAGAAAGCAGATGCCGCCCAGGTGGAACTGACGGAAGACGAAAAGCGCGAATGGGGTATCCTCTTCAAGAGCCAGGTGCCCGCAGTTGAAAAGGCCGAGTTCAACGTGACATTCGAGGCCATGGGCGAGACCGACAAGCCCGTCACCGTTACCCAGAACGAATGGATGCGCCGCATGAAAGAAATGTCGGCCATGCAGCCGGGCATGAACTTCTACGGCGAAATGCCCGACAGCTACAACCTGGTGGTGAACACAACCAATCCGGTGGTCAAGAAAGTGCTGGAGGCAGCCAAGAGCTCATTGAACGAAAAGCTCTCGCCCATCGCAGCCGATATGGCCGACAAGCAAGGCCAGATCAAACCGCTGGAGGAT
>CAZMOE010000028.1:0-34285 GCA_964567855.1 uncultured Prevotellaceae bacterium | reverse complement strand
ATGAACATATGTTCATAAAAAAGGGGTATTTTGAGAAAGGGGGTAAAAGTCGGGGGAAGGATGTTTTTATTCCTCCTCTTCCAGTTCTTCATATTTCTGGAATAGGAAGTCGTTATAGGGGAAACGTTTGGTGTGGATGTCTTTCACCATTTCGTAAAGCTTTTCCTTGAGCTCATTGATGCCGGCGCCGGTGTGTGCCGATATGAACAGACAATTTTCTTTCATCTTGCCCATCCATGTCGCTTTAAGACTGTCAAGAGAAATGTTTTCCCGCTTCATGGGAGATAGGTCATCTTCATCTTTGGGAATGAATGTGTAGGCATCCACTTTGTTGAACACCAAGAGAATCGGTTTGTCGTGGCTTTCGTCTGTGTTCCTGGATTTTTTACGGGGCTTTTTCTCTCCATCCATGAGTTGTTTTTCTGTGTGGCAAACCTCATTGAGTGTCTGTTCCACCACCTTGATCTGGTCTTCAAATGTCGGGTGGGAAATGTCGACCACATGAATGAGGATATCGGCTTCGCGTACCTCATCGAGCGTTGATTTGAACGATTCGACGAGGTGAGTGGGTAATTTGCGGATAAAGCCGACCGTGTCGCTCATGAGGAATGGCAGATTGTCGATTATTACTTTGCGGACGGTCGTGTCGAGGGTCGCGAAGAGTTTGTTTTCGGCAAAGACATTACTTTTACTCAGGAGGTTCATGAGCGTCGATTTACCGACATTGGTATATCCAACCAACGCGACGCGAACCAGTTTGCCGCGATTCTTCCGCTGGGTGGATTTCTGCCGGTCGATGTGCGCCAACTCTTGTTTAAGGAGAGAGATGCGGTCGAGGACGATACGGCGGTCGGTTTCTATCTGTGTTTCACCCGGTCCGCGCATGCCGATACCGCCTTTTTGTCGTTCCAAATGGGTCCAAAGACCGGTGAGGCGGGGAAGGAGATACTGGTATTGTGCCAGTTCTACCTGCGTCTTGGCGGTTGCGGTCTGCGCGCGGCTTGCAAAAATATCGAGGATAAGGGATGTTCTGTCCAGAATCTTCCGCCCCAATTCTTTTTCAATACATTGCAATTGTTTGGGACCGAGGTCATCGTCGAAAATGACCATACCTATCTCGTTGTCTTCGCAATATTCCTTGATTTCCTGTAACTTCCCCGGGCCGACGTAAGTGACGGAGTTCGGGGCATCCAATCGCTGCACGAATCTTTTTACCGGCACCGCTCCGGCGGTATCGGCAAGGAATGCAAGCTCATTCAGATATTCCTGGGTCTTCTGTTCGTTCTGTTTGGGGGTAATCAGGCCGACGAGGACCGCATTTTCACTCTTTTTCTCAGTCAGTATAAATTCTTTCATGCAAAATAGGGGATAGAATTGAAAATCGGGTAGCAAATGTAGAGGTTTTCTTTGACATAATCTTCTTTATGCTGTCAAAAAAGCGGCAAATAGCGAATAAATTTGTTTTTACGAGTGCTTTGCATTACCTTTGCGAGGCTTAGAAAAAAGAAATGCAATGTTGAAAGTCAAGATAATTAACCATTCCGGCAATCCGCTCCCTGCATATGCGACACCGGGTGCGGCTGGACTGGATCTTCGTGCCAATAATCCGATGCCGATCGTCTTGCCGCCCGGGCAACGGGTGTTGGTTCCGACGGGCATTTATATCGAACTGCCTGAAGGCTACGAGGCACAGATTCGTCCCCGCAGCGGACTGGCTTTGAAACATGGGATAACGGTGCTGAACTCGCCCGGGACCGTCGATGCCGATTATCGTGGAGAGATTATGGTGCTTTTGGTCAATCTTTCTTCGGAGCCTTTTACGATAACTTGCGGAGAGCGCATCTGCCAGATGGTGGTGGCCCGCCATGAGCAGGTGGTATGGGAAGAGGTACGGGCGTTGAGTTCTACGGAGCGTGGAGCCGGCGGTTACGGACATAGTGGGACGTTATAATACGAGATGAGTACAGACCGAAATATGGGAAGCAAAGGAAAAAATGGTTCGACAGGCGGTTTGAAAATGAAACTGGGCATTTTGTTTTTGCTGTTTGCGGGAATGATGTTGCCCGCTTTCGCCTCGAAGACCGGTGAGGCCGGTTGCGATGACGGGCGTTTCGATTATCTTTATTTTGAGGCCATTGCCCGCGAACAGGCCGGGCAACAGGATCAGGCCTTTGAACTTTTACGCCGTGCGGTGGAGGTCGACAGCCTTTCGGCTCCGGCTTTATCGGCGCTTGCGGATTACTATCAGAAACTTGGAAACCCTGAAAAAGCGCTTGCTCTGATGAAACAGGCTGTAGCCTGTGATACCGCCAACTATTGGTATGGGATTACAGAAGCCCGTCTGTTGCTCCGGATGAAGCGTTCGCAGGAAGCTGTCGATAGTTATGAACGTCTGTTGCGCGCGTTCCCCGACAAAGATGAGATATGTTATGAATTGGCAGAACTTTATCTGCGTCTTGACAGTGCGCGGCAGTGCCTTCGGATTCTGGACCGGATTGAAGAGTCTGAGGGCATCAACATGCAGCTGACGGCGCACAAGTTTTACATTCATCAGCTGTTGGGCGATCTGGACAGGGCCTTTGCCGAGAACTATAAGCTGATAGAACGTTATCCGTATGAGGTTTCCTATCGTATTGCCAATGGAGACATGCTGATGCAGGCCGGTCGTTTGGAAGAGGCGAAGAGAAACTATGACGAGGCCGCGCGTATCGAGCCGGATAATGCCCGTCTGTGGGTTTCTCTGGCCAACTATCATACGATCATGGGAAATGCCGGTGCCGCAGATACTCTGGTGCGGGCGGCATTGATAAATCCGGCCCTGGATCTGGAAACCAAAATCGATATACTTACCGATTACCTGAAGACGACACTCCGTAAAGTGTCGCAGGAAAAGGCCAAGGCGGAGGATACGACTGCCATCAATCTGCCGGGCGTCGATACACTTTTCGCTACGGTTACCACCATTCATCCGACAGCTCCAGAAGTCTATTCTTTACAGGCCGAATATCTGGAGGCCATCGGCAATACGGAGGCCGCCAGGACTCAGATGCGCTATGCCGTTGATCTGAAACCATCGGAAGCCGCCTATTGGGAAAAATTCCTTTATATGCAGATGCGGGCCGATGATACTTTGCAGATAGTTACTACCGCCCGCGAGGCCTTGCGGCATCATCCCTCGCTGTTTGCCGGTTACACGGCGCTGGGATATGCCTGCCAGTTACAGGAAAAGTGGTCGGAAACATTAGAGGTCTACCAGCAGGCACTTAAAAACATCGACCCCAAGAATGTGAACCGCATCTCATCCATTTACGGTTATATCGGCGATACGTATCATCGTATCGGACAAATGGATAAGGCTTACGCCGCCTATGACGAGGCGTTGAAGTACAATGGCGAGAACTATTCCGTCCTGAATAATTACAGCTACTTCCTTTCTTTGGAAAAACGGGACCTTGCGAAGGCTGAACGCATGAGCAGCATCGTTGTCAAGAAAGTTCCGGACGAACCTACTTATCTGGATACGTATGCCTGGATATATTTTCAGCAAGGCAACTATATCTTGGCCCGGTTCTATCAGGAAATGGCCATCAGCAAGGCCGGCAAAGAGGTTTCTGCCGCGTTGCTGGAGCATTATGGCGACATTCTGTATATGGAAGGCAAGAAAGAGGAGGCGCTTGGCTATTGGCAGCGTGCCTCCGTTTTGCCGGATGGCGCTTCTCCGGAACTGGAAAAGAAAATCAGCACGCAGACGTATATAGAAACGGTGCCGGAATGGTTGAAAAAATGATTGGCGGAACCCATCTTGTCCGGTTGGGAGAATGAATCCGGCTCCAGCTGGAGCCAGCACAAGATAAATGAATCTGAATAATTAAAAATAAACACATGAAATATATCGATATCCGATTGTGGCGGCAGTTTACCTGCCTTTTGATCTGTCTGTTGCCTTTGCTGTCGGGATGTAATCGCTCCCGTACGGCAGTCGGAGGCGACTCTTCCTATTCCAAGGCCGACCGCGAGCGTTATGAGGCTTCCCTGAAAGGACTGGTTTCCTATCAGAGTCTTCAGTCCAAGGTAGTTTTCCGTATGGGAAACAAAAGTCTGAAAGGAACGCTGCGCATGGTCGATGGAAAGCGTCTGATGCTGGCCGTCAATGCTCCGCTGCTCGGTTTTGAGGTCGCCCGCGTGGAGATGGATCATGATTCTGTCTGGATTGTCAATAAGTTTGACAAAACCTATGCGACCGGCACGTTTTCAGAAATGAAAGAGCGTCTGGGGACCGATATTTCTTTAGAGGCGCTGCAGTGTCTGTTGGTCGGACGCATGTATCTGCCCGGCCGCGGTCCGGCCTCCGCTTCCGATTTCAGACAGTTTGCGTGGACGTCGATGGTCGATGGGTCGCTTGTAGGTGAATATTCGCAAGATTCCCGTTATGTCATGACCTATGTGATCGGAGACAACAGCCGGTTGAAGGAGGTTTCCCTCAAGGTGCCGGTCCGCGATGTGGAGGTGAGATGGGATTATGCCGGATATACGGCGGTCGGAGGCGATTTCTGGCCCGGCAGTGAAACGTTGACGGCTCATGTCGCCGGCCGGCAGGTGAAGGGTGAAATGACATTGGGCGCCCCCACGTTTTCAATTCCTATGTGGAGCCGTTTCGTGCCCTCGCGCGGTTATCGGAAGGTTTCCGCAGGAGAATTGATGGAAGCTATAAAGAAACTGAAGTAGGGGGTATTATGGGAAGTCGGGAAAACAGTCGGTCGAACGGATGGAAGCGGATGTTGTGGTCAATATGTCTGCTGGCGATCGCCGTGCCGTCGCTGGACGCTCAGAAAACCACGGGCCGGGCACAGCTGGAACGGCAACGCAAGGCCGCCCGGCAGCAGATAGAGGAGACCTCGAAGATGTTGAAGGAGACCGATAATTCCGTCTCGCGGCAATTGAATGAATTGAATCTCCTTAATTCTGAAATCCGGACCCGACAAGCTCTGTTGACCGTGATGCGGCGGGAACTCGATGCCATGGAACTTGAGCAGAAAGGGCTCCGGAAAACAATTGCCGATCTCCATGCCGATATTAAGGTGAAGCAGGAGAAATATGCTGCGGCCATCTGTCATCTGTACAAGTGGCGGGGCGGCTATAACGATATGCTGTTTGTTCTTTCCGCTCATAATATGGCCGAATGTGTGCGCCGGATGCGTTATTTGCATCAGTACAGCGACTGGCGTCGTCGGCAGGCCGAGGAATTGAGGCAGGAGCGACAGCGCACCGAGCAGGCCGAAGCCGCATTGCAGCAGAAAAAGAGCGAACATCACGCTTTGTTGGAGGAGCAGCGGCTGGAACAGAATAATTTGCATAAGAAACAGGAACGGCAGAAGCAGCTGGTGGCCGGGCTGAACAAGAAAAAGAGTCAGTTGCAGAAAGAGTTGGCCAAGCAGCGGAAACAAGCGCAGGCTTTGGACAATAAAATTCAGCAGCTCATCGAGGAAGAGGCCCGTAAGGCGGCCGAGGCAGCCCGCAAGCGCACTGCAAACAATAAGTCCGGGGCAAAATCCGGCGGGAAGTCGCCGGACGCAGGAGGACAGGAGGCGCTGACACCGGAACAGCGCAAACTCTCCGGTTCCTTTGCCCAGAATAAAGGGAAAATGCCTTACCCGGTGAATGGAAGCTATGCCGTGGTGGGCCATTTCGGCAAACAACAGCAGACGCAGTACGTCCAGACGGTAAACAACGGTATCATTCTGCAGACTCAGAAGGGCGTAGAGGCCTGTGCCGTTTTCGATGGCGAGGTCAGTACCGTTTTGCAGATGCCTGGATATAACATTTCCGTCATCGTGAAACACGGCGACTACTTTTCGGTCTACAATAATCTTTCGAAAGTATATGTCAAGGCCGGACAGCCGGTGAAGATCCGTGACCGCATCGGACTGATATATACAGACGAGACCGCCGGCAATGTGACGAAAATGGATTTCCAGATATGGAAAGGAACCCAGAAGCAGAATCCTGAATCCTGGCTGAAACGCTGACCGGTTTCACCGGAGGTCCGTCTCCGGACGGGGGGATGCCGGTGCCCATGGTCGCCGGGGCTTCAGAATGTATATATTTACCATGGAAAAGAAACACGAAGATAACATAATGACTGAAGGAAATAAGGAAATCAGGATCATAGATCTGCCCAAGGTGGAGGATGAGCGCGGCAATCTTTCTTTTATCGAAGGACTGCATCATCTGCCTTTCGCCATCCGGCGGGCTTATTGGATCTATGATGTGCCGGGCGGCCAGATGAGGGGCAGTCATGCCTTTCGTCGGCAGGAGGAGTTTATCGTGGCGCTGAGCGGCAGTTTTGACGTCGTGCTGGACGATGGTCACGGCGAGCGTCGTATTCACTTGTGCCGTTCTTACAAAGGGGTGTATGTTCCTTCTCTCACCTGGCGCACGTTGGATAATTTTTCTACCAATTCTTTAGGTCTCGTACTTTCGTCGACCCATTATGACGAAGAGGATTATATCTGGGATTTCGCCGCGATGGCCAAAGAGCGTCTGAATGCTCTCGCCGGCGTTGCGGATTCCGTTTCCCAGTTGCTGAATACTATCTCCGGCGATGCCGATGCGGCTTCTGCGTCGCTTTCAGCCCTTCCGTCGGAAATTCAAGGGGCGGCGACCTCCTATTTCCTCGCCGACTGCCGGCTGTTGCAGCTGTCTGCATTCACGGAGTTGCGTCGCGGCTGGCTGACGGCGGTTGAGTCGCACTCGGAGGTGCTTCCTTTCGATCTGAAACGGGTATTCTACATCTATGACATACCTTCCGGGGCCATGCGGGGAGCTCATGCCCACTATCGGGCATGGCAGTTTATCGTTTCGGCCAGCAGTTGTTTCGAGGTGGTGCTCGACGACGGCCTGGAGCGGAAAACGGTTCGGCTGGACCGGCCGTTCAAGGCACTGCTGGTGCCTCCGGGTATCTGGTGTCATCTGCATGATTTTTCATCGGCGGCTGTCGCCCTTGTGCTCACCTCCGATTATTATGATGCGGCCGATTACATCTGTGATTACGACCGTTTTCTTGCGTACCGTAAAAGTTTGCAGCAGCCATGATACATGTCCGGCGATATACCCCTGAGCAGAAAGACGCATGGAACCGGTTTGCCGCGGCCTCCAGGAACGGCACATTCCTTTTCCAGCGCGACTACATGGACTACCATGCGGATCGTTTCCATGATCATTCCCTGATGTTCTACGACGACAGGGATCGGCTGGTGGCTTTACTGCCCGGTAATGAAACGGACTTGCTTCCGGATGATGAATCCGGATTGCGGGAGGACGGAAAAAAATGCCGGCCGTCGGTTTATCATTCGCATCAGGGATTATCCTACGGCGGCTTTATCCTTTCCGCCCGGACCCATGCGGCCGAAGTGCTGCAACTGTTTGAAACGCTTCTCGGTTATCTGCGCGCGAATCGCTTTGTGACATTGCATTATAAACAGATTCCGTCGGTCTATCACCAATGTCCGTCTCAGGAGGAGGATTATGCGTTGTGGCGTTGCGGAGCCATATTGGAGGGATGCAACATTTCGTGCGCCGTTCAATTGCAAGGCATGTGTTTGCCGGAGGTGGAACGCCGCCGCCGCCGCGGATGTAAAAGTGCCTTGTCTTCCGGATTTCGGATCCTGGAAGATGCCGTGCTGGAAGATTTCTGGCCCATCATGCTGGACAATCTGCGTATCCGCTATCATGCCGTACCGGTTCACAGCCTGTCGGAAATGCAGTTGTTGCAGGGCCGTTTCCCGCAGCATATCCGTTGTTATCTGGCCGTGCGAGGGGCGGAGGGCCAGTGGGTACCTGAGGCCGGTGCTGTCGTTTATGAAACACCGCAGACGGTACATGTCCAGTACGGACATGCCACTCCGGAAGGAAAAGCGGTCGGCGCACTCGATTTGCTATATCTGACATTAATAGAAAAATATTCCCATGACGGACGATACCGCTATTTCGATTTCGGGACCTCCAATGAACAGGGAGGGCATTATCTCAACGAAAATCTCATCGCTCAGAAGGAAGGTTTCGGCGGGCGCGGCATTGCCTGCCGTACGTTTAGAATCGATTTGCCGGTTTGACGCGTTGCGGGAACTTTTGATAATAACATTTTTAGAATAATCGGTATGATACCTTATCTTGATTTGAAACGACTGAATGCTCCCTATCAGCAGGATATTCTTGAGGCCATGCAACGTGTGGTCGATTCCGGATGGTATCTTTTCGGACATGAGAATGAAACCTTTGCCCGCCGTTGGTCGGAGTATGTGGGCACCCGTCACAGTGTGCTTTGCGCCAACGGACTGGATGCCCTGAGGCTGGTACTGCGTGCATGGGTAGAGATGGGCGTCATGAAGCCCGGTGATGAGATTATCGTGCCTGCCAATACCTATATTGCCAGCATTCTGGCTGTTACGGACAATGGCCTGGTGCCGGTGCCGGTCGAGCCGGATCCTGACACTTATCTGCTGACCGCCGAAAAGGCTGCCGATGCTGTCACCCCCAGAACCCGGGGTATTCTGCCGGTCCATCTTTACGGGCAGGTCTGCCGTATGGACGACATCATGACTCTGGCCGGCCGCTACCATCTGAAAGTGCTGGAAGATTGTGCCCAAAGTCATGGCGCAAGATTCTGCGGGCGCCGTTGCGGCTCGTTGGGAGATGCTGGAGCTTTCAGTTTTTATCCGGGCAAGAATCTGGGCGCCTTAGGAGATGCCGGGGCGGTGACTACCGACGATGAGGAACTGGCTCTTGTAGTCGCCCGGCTGGCTTTTTATGGTTCCGAAAGGAAATACATTCACCGTTATAAGGGGCTGAACTCCCGTATGGACGAATTGCAGGCCGCCGTGCTTACCTGCAAGCTGGATGATCTGGATCGCTGCAACGCCCGTCGGGCGGACATTGCAGCACGCTATGCTTCCGGGATTCGTCATCCTCGGGTGACGTTGCCGAAAGCCGTTACCGACCATGTGTATCATATCTATCCGCTGCTTTGTGCCGATCGGGATGCTTTGCAGAGACATTTGCAGGACCGCGGTATTATGACTCAGATCCATTATCCCGTCGCACCTCATCAACAGGAGGCTTTCTGGGAATGGCGGCATTTGTCTTTCCCTGTTACCGAGCGTATTGCCCGTGAGGAATTGAGTCTTCCTCTTCATCAGGCCATGACCGACGAAGAGGTAGATACGGTCATCGCAGCGGTGAATGCTTTTTAATAACCGGATTTATTTCGCATGAAAAGTTCCACAGACATCCATTCCAACCGGAATATCGCGAAGAGTATCGGCATATTCGGCGGTGCGCAGTGTTTCACCGTCCTGGCCGCTTTACTCCGCACCAAGATGGCGGCACTGCTGATCGGCAGTGCGGGAGTGGGACTGACGGCTGTATTTAACACCATCGCTACCTTTGTGGCCAATTTCTCGGGGCTGGGTGTCGCCAGCAGTGCTGTGAAGACTCTCTCCGAGGCCGTCGCCACAGGAGAGACTGCCGCTGTCGAAGAACAGGTGCGCCGGATAAGGCAATGGAGCCTCCTGACGGCCCTTGCTGGCTGCGGGATATTATGGCTTGCTTCGCCGGGACTGAGTCTCTATTATCGGGGGGATTTGTCGGGTACACTGACATTTGCCGCGTTGGGGCTGGTGGTGGTGATGACGTTGCTTTCGGGCTGTGAATTGGCCATTATGAAGGCTTGCCGTCGTGTGAAGCAGTTGGCTTTGACAACGATTCTGGCATCGGCCATATCGGTGCTCTTTGTCGTTCCGTTTTATTATTGGCTGCGGATGGAGGGGGTGATCTGGGCTGTTGTGGTCAGCTCTTTTGTCAGTTCTTTACAGGTTCTGCTGATCAGTTGGCGGCTGCAGCCTTTGAAGGGAGGACTTATGCCTGCCGGTGGAGTGCGCCGCCTTTATGATAGGCTTTGCTGGCGGAAATTCTGGCTTCGTTCACGTCCGATGATTCTGCTCGGTCTGGCCTTTGTGCTTTCCGGAGTGGTTGCTTCGGGCTTAGAGCTGTGCATTCAGGGCTTTTTTGTCTCGGTGGCCTCGTTTTCTGTCGTCGGATTATACAAGGCAGGCTATCAACTGGGAGTAACTTATCCC
The DNA here is from genome assembly GCA_964567855.1 of uncultured Prevotellaceae bacterium. Taxonomy (GTDB): domain Bacteria; phylum Bacteroidota; class Bacteroidia; order Bacteroidales; family UBA3663; genus Liminaster. The sequence goes on along the minus strand of CAZMOE010000028.1, from coordinate 24,152 downwards.
GGGATGATATTTTCAGCTATCGGAAATGATTTCTATCCCCGCCTGACCGCCGTCAATCGGGATCTGGACCGCCGCAATGAGGTTGTCAACCGGCAGATATCCGTATTGCTGTTCGTTGCAGTGTTGCCGCTGACGTTGCTTTTCGAAGGGCTGGTGTCCTATTTGCTGCCGTTGTTGTTTTCCACGGAGTTTTCATCGATAGAAACCATGGTGCGCTGGGCTGCTTTAGCTTTGCCGTTCAAGGCTGTGGCCTTGCCGATTGCCTTTTTGCCGTTGGCGTTGGGCAAGCCGTTGCATTTTTTCCTTCTTGAATCATTGAATTGGGTAGCCTTGACTATTTTTGTATTGCTGGGGTATAAGTCGGGCGGTCTGGATATGGTCGGAGCGGGGATTTTATTCTGTCAGGTTGTGGAACTCGTGGTTGTGTGGAGCTTCTGCAGAATTCGTTACGGATACCGCATGAAGCTGTCCCCGATCTGGCGGAAAGGTAGCTGATATTTGAAATTATATACCTGTTATGAGAACGCAGATACAAGAAAAAATCCGGATCAACTGGTGGCAAAGCATACGGTTGAACTTTCATTTTCTTCCGTGGCGGGTGGCAATTCGCTTTCCCATCATTGTCGAAGGACGGCTGCGGGTAACCGATTGGTCGGGAAGCATCCGGATGCCGCAGCGGGCTTCATTTGGAACGGTGGTCATCGGATCCCGTCACGAGACCTATGTGGCATCGTCTGGAAAGGCGCAACTTTCTTTAGGCGGGTGCTGGAACGTTTGCGGACGCATCCGCATCGGGGCGGACAGCTGTATCTACGTCCATAAAAATGCGTTATTGGAAACCGGTGACGGCTGTTTTCTGGCGCGGGACACCCAGATTCATTGTTTTAACCACATCGTCTTAGGCGATAAGGTCAAAGCCGGAGAAATTTATGTCGTCGATACGGCGGCCCATCCGATCCATAGGGGCGGACGGCAGCTCCCGCTGTCCGGATCTGTCCGGGTCGGAGAGGGATGCTATCTCGGATTTCGGGTGATGTTGCTCAAGGGCTGCGTTATCCCTCCCTGGTCTGTTGTCGGCTCCGGCGCCGTTTGTACCCGCGATTATACAGAAGCCGGTGACCGGCATCTTTTTCTGGCCGGATGCCCCGCAGAGGTCAGGGATAAGGACACGTTTGCGGAATAACCGTTTATCCATTATATTTACCGGAAAATGCGACACGTTTTATTTACAACAGCATGGTATCCCAACCGCAAGGTGGCCGGCGACGGGGTTTTTGTCCGCAAACATGCCCAGGCGGTTGCCCGCGACCATCGTGTTGCGGTTTTGCTGGTGCAGAGCGATCCGGCAATCCGCGGACTTCATATCGAAATGGAGGTGCAGCGGTGCAGCGGGAGCGGGATGCTTGATGAGATCCTTGTCTATGTTCCAAAAGTACGTCGGGAATGGCCGGTGCTGACCTCTCTGTGCCGTTTTTATTGGTATCTGGCAGGGACGTGGCGCGGATATCGGGAAGTGCGCCGGTTATGGCAGGGGCGCCGTCCGGATATTTGTCATGTGAACGTGCTGACACGTGCCGGATTGCTGCCCTGGTTTTTGTGGAAACGCCGGCGCATACCTTATATCATTACCGAACATTGGTCGCGGTATGGACGACCCGGAGAATTTCCCAACGGCCGCTTGCAGTGGTCGGTCACACGGCGTGTGGTGAAGGAGGCTGCCTTTGTCTGCCCGGTCAGTGCCAATCTCCGGCAGAATATGTTGCGCTGGAAGTTGGAAAATACTCGTTACAGACTTGTCGGAAATGTCGTGGACACTGAAACTTTTACTGCGAAACCCTTGCCAGATAGTGAGGTGAAGCGGATCGTGCATGTTTCATGGATGCGGGATAATGCCAAGAATATTTCAGGCATGCTGCGTGTCATGGCGCGGCTGAAGAAGAGGCGCCGGGATTTTGAGTTGCTTTTAATTGGCGAAGGAAATGACCGGATAATGCTGGAACGGTTGTCTGCAGACCTCGGTTTGGCAGATCATGTCTCGTTCTTGCCGGCCCGGCAGGGGGCGGAATTGGCAGAAACGCTCTGTCAGGGAGCTTTTTTGCTGATGTTTTCCAATTATGAGAACCAGCCGGTTTCTGTTTTGGAGGCGATGGCATGCGGGCGTCCGGTGGTGGCGACCCGGGTGGGCGATCTGGTCTCGATGACGGAGGGACGGGGCGTTTTAGTGGAGCCTGGAGACGAAGATGCCCTACTGGAGGCTGTAGACAGGATGCTGGATCATTATACTGACTATCGGCCGCAACTTCTTCACGATTATGTAGCGGCCCGTCATTCGCCGGAAGCTGTCGCAGCAGAATTTTCAGAGTTATATCGCCGGGCAATAGAACGCGATTTTTAACGTTATACTATAAATAATTCGTCATTGGTCATGCAGCAGATTCATAAATTATTTCGGTGGACCTTAGGTCTGATTCTTTTTCTCGTCTCGCATATTACATGCTTGAGTTCTGTCGGAGAGTGGAATTTTTATCAGGGATATGCCTCCTATCGGCAAATGGAGTATTTTCATGACCGGCTGTTTGTCCGGGCATCGAGCGGCAGCGTGTTCGCTTATCATGTGGAGACGGAAGAGACAATAGAACTTTCGCGGCTGAACGGACTGTCCGGTTCCAAGGTGCAGTTTCTGGTTTCTTCTCCGGAAACCGATCAGCTCATTTTCATCTATACCGATGGAAATATCGACTTTATGAATGCTGACGGTGGCATTTATAATCTGCCCGACTTGAAGAATAAGTCGCTGATGGGTGACAAAACCCTTTACGGAGCGCATTTGCAGGGCAACAGACTCTATATCGCTGCCGGTTTCGGCTTTATAGCCGTCGATGTTGCCCGTCGTGAAATTGCGGATAGCTATCTCTTCGGACGTCAGTGCGATGCTGTTTTCACCCATGGCGACCGCATTTATATGTCCGATACCGACGGATTGCATTATTGTCTGTCCGATCTTAATGCCTATGACCGGGGCAATTGGGTGAAATGCGGTTCTTTGCGGGTCAGGGATGTCGCCACCTTTTTACAGAATGACACGCAGGCTTGCTGGCTTCTGATGGCCGACGGGACAGTCTGCACCCTGGCTGCCGACGGGACGATGTCCCGGTTTACCGACAAAAACTATTATCTGTCGTTGCGTAAAGTCGGTGATTATCTCTTCTTGCAGGGTAGCGGGCTGATGGTGGCCGACCCGAACGATCGTTCCGTCTCCTGGAACTCAGGCGCTCCTTTCAATATGACGGTAGATTTCATATCGGCAGGCGATTCCGTCTATTATATGCTGCATCAACGGGAAGGGCTTCTTGCCGCCCGGCTGACAGACCGTCAGCCTTGGGGGGCTGTCGCTTTTGAAATATTGTGGGAACAGGTCGCCATGAACGGAATACATTCTGATGCACTTTATCAGTTGGATTATACGCATGGATTGCTGGCCGGTATCGCCAGTGATCCCGTCACTTTTTTTGGCGGCGGTGTCACCCCGATTGACGGAGTGCTTTCCGTCCGCGATGAAGAGGGGTGGCAGAATATCTCGCTCAATACTCTTTCGCCGCGTCCGGCCGGCACGTATACGTTCAAGGGACTGACCTCTCTTGCCGCCGATCCCCTGGCGCCGGGACGCTATTATGTCGGTTCGGTATATGACGGATTCTATCATTTGGAAGGCGATTCCGTCCTGGCTCATTATGATCGTACCAACAGTAATATCGCTTCTCTGTGGGTAGATCGTGTCACGGCGGTTTTACCCGATGCAGACGGTAATGTCTGGTTTGCCAATGCCGGAGTTTCGCCTGTCCTGAAATGCCGGACAGCCGACGGAAAGTGGCGACAGTATCCTATTGCCGGATTTGACGGTGCCGGGTATGTTTCCCGCCTCATGCAGGCTGTAAACGATCCCTATCGTTTCAAGTGGATGGTGGCGCCTAAATCCGGTTGTGCTCTTTATTATGACGGGGGCACCCCGGATGATCTGTCAGACGACGACTGCGCCAGTTTTGCAATCATTACCGATCAGGACGGTAATAACATCAATCCCGATCTGTATAACGATCTTGCAGAAGACCGAAACGGCAGGATCTGGCTGCTGACCACTTCCGGACCTTTCGTCATCGAGTCTCAGATTGCAGCCTTCAAGAATCCGGGCAGCGTACGCCGTATTAAAATTCCCCGTAACGACGGAACGAATCTGGCCGACTATCTTTTGGCGGGAGTCAATACCTATTGTATGGCTGTTGACGTTGCCGACCGAAAGTGGATCGGTACGAAAGGTAACGGGCTTTACCTGCTGAGTGCCGACGGATTGGAAATGATCGAGCATTTCACGAAAGACAATTCCCCGTTACCCTCCGACGATATCCTTTCTTTGGCGATGGATGATGTCTCCGGGACTCTTTTTATCTCTGTCGACGGCGGCATTCTGACCTATCGGACCGATGCCGTTGCCGGTCGGCGCAATTTAGGCAATGTCTATTGCTGGCCCAATCCTGTCCGGCCGGAATATATGGGTGATGTGCATGTGGCCGGTCTGATGGATAACACGGAGGTCCGTATCACCGATATTAATAATAATGTCATTTATGCCGCCACTTCCGCCGGCGGAATGATTACTTGGAACCTGTGCAATGCTTCCGGGCATCGTGTCAAAAGCGGTGTCTATCTCATCTACGGATGCAGCGAGGATGGTAAAGAAGGTATGGTTACGAAATTGATGGTTGTGCGATGAGACCGCGGCTGACGTTCGTACCTACCGGTGGGCTGGGCAACCGCATCCGTGCGTTGGACGCCGCCATTCGCCTGACAGCCTCCTGCGATGCCGCTATCCGTGTTTTATGGTTCAGGGACTGGCAATGTCCTTGTTCTTTTCAGAACCTTTTTTCTTTTGCACGGTTTACGGAAAGTGAACATCCTTTCCCACATGATTTTCATTGTATCGAGGCAACCGGGTGGCGTTATTTCGGTTACGAGAGGCCCCGGAAAGAGAATCTTTATCTGCCGTTCGGCTTCCAGTTGTTCCGCTTCGATCATCGGATGTATGAAAATGAGGTGCCTCGCCGGATGGAAGAGGCATTCGATTTTGCCGGCTGGCTGCGTCAAGGCCGGGAGATTTATTTGGGAAGCTACGATGCCTTTATGGGAGAGTGTCCCGGACGGATGTTGCCGTGGTTTGTGCCGTCGGCAGAGGTTGAAGCCGAGATCGCGCCTTTGGCCGCAGCATTTTCCGGGCGGATGATCGGTTTGCATATCCGCCGCACCGACAATCTGCGTTCTATCGATGTCAGTCCGACCGATCTTTTTATCCGGCGGATGAAAAGATTGCTCGCGGAGGAGCCGTCCACACGCTTTTTCTTGGCCACAGACAGTGTTGCCGAGCGAGAAATGTTAATATCTGCTTTCGGGCGTGACCGTTTTGTCGTTCCCGATTATGCTCCGGGCCGTGCGACTGTCGTCGATATCTGCCGGGCTTTGGCGGAAATGTATCTGCTGTCCCATTGCGATTTCGTTATCGGTTCTTTCTGGAGCTCTTTTTCAAAGGTCGCTGCCTCGTTAGGCGGAAAAAGTTTTGAATTGTTACATAAGGATGCTGAAAACGACAGATGAAAAGAGCATGAGACCCTTTTCATCTGTTGCGGAAATGAGGAGAATATTATTTTCAGGATCTGTTCCGCTTTTCGTATTGCCGGCGGAACCCTCCATTTTCTTACCGGTTTATTTAAGATGCTTTTCGAGGCTGTTACAGAGCTCGTCGAACGTATCGATTGTCTTTGTGCGGAACTTGGCACTGAGGGGAAGGAGTTTTGTCTTGGCCTTATTCAATGCACGGTCGTCAGAGATCCATTCCTCGGCCGTGTATTTCTGTGCATCTCTCTCTTCTTCGTAATAGTAAGAAATGTTGTCCATGGTAACCGTAACTCCGCCTTCTTTGGCCTGTACTGCCAGGGCGAATATCATCTGGCTGCGGTCCAGGCAGAGCGCGTTTTGTTTAAAGACGATGTATTCGTTGATGCCTACCTGGATGAAACAGGATGTTGTATCGCGGGCCAGGGTTTTGCGTGTCAGTACACCCTCTTTCTTGAAGTATTGGCCCAGCCAGTGAAGCGTTTTCTTATATAATTCCTCTTGGGTGGAGAACGGAATTTCGAGGTCGCGGGTGAAGGTTACGATTCCGTCGACCATCGGGACGCCGCCGGCGAGATATTTGGCCTCGACAGGCTTTTTCTCTTTGATAATCTGGGCAAAGCCGGTGATAAAGATACTGCAAAGCAGTGTGAGAACGATTGTTTTTTTCATACTATGTAGGATTGGTAGATAATGATATGTCTTTAAGATAAAGTTTATTCTTTGATGAAGTGGCCGTTGTTCCACCGGTATATTATCGGCCGAGCCCGCAGACCGGTTTTAAGCTTGTCATACTGTTCTTTCGGCATGTAGAGTTCCGGCCGGCACTCTGCGATGAGTTTGCCATCGGAAAGATCATACCGGTAGCCGATGATTAACGGATGGAACCACCGTCCCGGTTCGCCGGTGGCGCTACCCTCCGACAGGAAGTCCTTTTTCGTCGGGGCGGAGAAGTATTTGTCGGAGGGCAGAGGCTGCCATTCGGTAGTGAAGAACGATATCTTCGAGTCTTCGGCCGGTGCCGCTACGGTTTCGATGATTGCCACGACCTTCTCTCCGTTTGCCGTCGCCGGCAGGAGGAGCATTTCAAACCTGCTGTTTCCGGCCGGCTGCAGGCGGAGGTAATTGTCGGAAATGGTGTCGAGCCTCACCGTTCCGCCCAAGGCATTTTTTGCCGTTGCCGGCCGTGCGGAACTGAGCAGAAGGGCTCCGCGCGTTTTTGCACTGACCAATGGCAGCATGGAATCGGGCAGATTGGTGAAAAGGGTGATCATATCCTGGGCCTGCACGGAAATGAACCGGGAGGCAAGGAAAAACAGCACGAGGGCGAGACCTTGAAGAGATATGTTTCTGTTCATGTCGGGAATACGTTATGTATCGGTTTTCAAATTCGGCGGACCTCAGCCGTTTTACCGGCTGCCTATCCAGAGCAACACCATGGCGATGATGACGATAAGCAGGTCTACAGACTTGTTGAGGATATTTTTTTCCTTGAAGAAGAGCCATCCGCTGATGAATCCCACTATCACGCCGCTGCGACGTATTAGCGATACCACCGAGATCAGTGCGTCAGGATAGCTGAGGGCATAGAAGTAGCAGAAATCCGCCACGCTGAGGAAGATGGAGATCAACGGAATGCTCCAGGTCCATCGGAAAGGCGTGGTCTTCTTGCGGTGCGGCCACCAGACGGTAAGAAAAACGATGCCCATCATTATTACCTGGTAGAAGTTGTACCATGACTGGACGGTCATCTTGTCCAGTTTCTGGTATTGCATCAGATATTTGTCGTAGAGGCCGCTTACGGCACCCAATACCGTTCCCAGCACTACCAGCCATATCCAGCGGTTGTGTTTGAAGTCGATGCCCTCTTTTTTTCCGGATATAGACAGCAGGAAAAACGCTGCGATGGAAATAAGCACACCGGCCCATTGCCAGCCGTTCAGCACCTCGCCGAAAACCATAATCGCGCCGACCAGGACCAGCACCGGCCGCGACGCGTTGATGGGAGAGGCGATCGTGATGGGCAGATGCTTCAGGCCGTAGTAAGCACAGATCCATGAGCTGAGCACGATTGCCGACTTCAGAATGATGAACATGTGGTCGCCTGCCGCCGGCAGCGGGATGTAAAGAATGGAACCTTGCATCATGGCAGGACACGCCTGCGAAAGAATGACCAAAGGCAGGAAAATGAGCGAACAGAAAATCGTGTTGAGCAGCAACACCGGAATAACGGCATTTCCGCTGAGCGACATTTTCTTGAATACGTCATAAAAGCCCAGCAACAGGGCGGAGGCAAAAGCTAAGACAAGCCACATATACGATCGTGTTGAAAACGGAAAGGAGAGCATTCCTCTTCTTTGCCCTGCAAAGATAAGGCAAACCGCCGGCAAATGCAAATTTATCACTTCCGGCTTTACGGCTGTTAGCGTTTATTGTCTTTTTCACGGAAGCCGGGAAGCCGCCGCGGCCTTTTACTTTATAGTTCCCCTCCAGATTTTTCCGGGAACGGCCTCCAAGGGTGTGGATGGCGCTTCTGGTGTTGCCGGTGCCGGCTCATATATCCATGCCCATGATATAATCGTTCATGAAATAACCTCCTCCTATATCGAAATCGCCTTCCCGGAGGCGGGAAAGCCCCATCTTTTCATAGAAGCCGCTTGCCTTGTTGCTGCGGTTGACATTCAGCTCGACTCTGCAGGGCGCCGGATGGATTTCCTTGATACGCTGCAACGCATGGCTGAACAATTGCCGTCCCAGACCGCGTCCCTGCATGTCGGGAAGCAGATAAATTTTCTGGAGATGGAAAAGGTCCTCGTCCTGCTGCTGTATCGAAACATAGCCGACGGCATCATCCTCATGGAAGGCTATATAATAAATGTGTTTTTCTTCGGTCATTTGTTTGTGCAGGTTCGGCAACGAATACATCCACTCCATCATATAGCCGATTTGTTCCGGCGTCAGGATTTCACGATAAGTGGCAGGGAAAGCGGTTTCCGCTATATTCCTGATGAGGGGAATGTCTTCGATATGGGCCTTTCGTATGGAAAACATAGAGATGTGTATTTAAAATTTGAAGGTCAAATTTACGCAAAACATTTTACATTAATAGTATATAATGGTAATATTAATTATTTTATAGTTAATAAGCATTAAATAGGCGTATAATTTTTGAGTTAATATATCTAAAATTACTATTTTTGCGCCATATATTAATATTATTGTTTTAACGGGGTGGCAGGTGGTTGCTGGTGTTAAAAGAATTTTATTGTTTTTGTCGATGTATTGTTTATTGTATTTACATAAATGGCCAGGAAAGATATGAACCATGGAAAATGCTTATACAGCTTCTTATTGATTGTGATGGGAGCGATTTACGCTCCGTTGGCGGCGCAGTCTCTTTCTCCGATCGATTCTCTTCGTCAGGAATTCGAGCGTGAAATGTCTGGCTCTGTCTCTTCCTTTGAGGCGTATAGCGATGCAATGCTTGCAGAGTATAAGGCTTATGAAGAAAAGGCCCGTGCCGATTATATGCGTTATGCCTCCTCTGTTCGGGAAGTGTGGGGCGGCGGCGATACCATCGTTGACAATACTCCGACCGAATGGGTAGAGTATGGAAAAGACTTCCGCTCCCGTTCGGTAGTGGATTTCGATAAGGGGGAAATTACGGTCGAGGTAGCTTTGGAGGAGACTGAGGCCGAAGATGCCGCCATTGTCGAGACACGTTTGTCTGCCGCCATTGCTACCCTGCTTGACAGCCGCGGGTCGACGTGTCCTTATGCCTCGGCAGTCGATGTCTCGGAGGCGTTGACTGTCCGTCCGGTCCTGGAAGGGCTTGTAGATTTTTCGGCCTATCGGCTGGATATCCCGGAGGTTTCCGGCATAGGTGCGGGAACTGCCCCTGCGGCACCGCCGGCTCCTACGGTAAAGGGAGGGACGCTGAACATAACATCTTCCAATGTTCCGGCACCGCCGAAACCCTCTTCCGGCACAGGTGAGACGATGGCAAGCCGGGTGCAGAAGGATAAGAACGGTTCTTCCGCAGGTTCGGATCTTGCAGCGCGGCGGGAAGAGGCCCGCAGACGGGCCGACGAAAAAGTGCGGGAGCGTGAAGCCGCTGCATCGGCTTCGGTGCGCGAAAACAAACTCATCGCCCAGGCCGTGGCTGCCCAAAGTCCGAAAACCGGCAGTGTAGTGAAGGGCAGTGACGGCAAGACACGCCGGGTGGTGTCGGTTAAAATGACGCTTGTGAGCGATAACCTCTCTAAAAATGCCGCTTTATATAAGGATATAGTTGCAGAATTTTCTGAGAAGTTTCAGATCGAGCAACCGTTGATCTATGCCGTTATGGAGCAGGAGTCTCGTTTCAATCCCGAAGCTACCAGCTGGGTTCCGGCTTACGGTCTGATGCAGCTGGTTCCGACTTCCGGAGGTGCGGATGCTTATAAATATGTTTATAAAAAGTCCTGGGTGCCTACACGAAGCTATTTGTTCGTGCCTCGGCAGAACATCGAGTTGGGAACGGCCTATCTCCGGGTGCTGATGAATCAGTTCGCTTCAGTCTCCGATCCCGACTGCCGGCGTCTTTGCGTCATCGCCAGTTATAATACCGGCGCGGGCAATGTGAGCCGCTCTTTCATCGGGACCACGAAGCTTGGAAATGCCCTTCCGCATATCAACGGTTATAATTATGAGCAGTTATACAATCATCTTTCTTCCCGTCTGAATACGGAAGAGGCCCGCAACTATGTGGTCGGGGTCTCGAGCCGTCGTGAGAAATATATCAAGTGATTGTCAGCTTTTTGTGTCGTAAATTTAAAGGTTTAACAGTCTATCCGTAAATAAGAAAGTTATGTTTTGTCCGGAATGTGGTGTAATGATAACCGATGCCTCCGCGCGTTTCTGTCCGGAATGCGGGACGCAGATCGCCGATGTTGCCGGCAGGGAATCGGAGGGTTCCGTTTCTTCTGCTGTAAAGGCGGGTGACGAGGGTGTAAGAGGGTTGATATTGACAAATATTACTCTTCTGGCCTCGAAATTAAGGATGGAGAAGAAAGCCGTCGAAGCTCTTTTAAAGGAATTTGTAGAGATGAAGCGGACGTTCGGCGTCGACTATCGGATAGTGGATGCCGGTTGTTATACGTATCATAAGAAGCCCTCCCTGTGGAGCAGCAGAACTGTCAGTCTGGATGCGGGCAGCGAAGTGTGGGACTACATGTCTATCTTGATGGATGCCTATACCAGCGAGAAGTGGGATAAGAATGACGCTATGCATTATCTTTTCATCCTGGGTGGCGACGACATTATCCCCATGCCGTGTATTCGCCATTACATTGCCGGAGATAAGAACGACGACACGATCGATACCGATATTTTATATGCCTATCCTTACGGCAGTGAAATGTTGCCTTTGCTGGAGAATAGAGAGATTTTCAAATATGAGCCGGTGTTTATCGTCGGTCGTTTACCTTTCGCCACCGATGCGGTGGCCTCAGATCTGATCTCCTATCTGAACCGCGACCTTGAAAATTCCGCAGGTATTTCCATGCTCGGTGCTTATGGACAATGCGATCCCAATTGGAAGAATGTTTCCGTCCGTGTCGCAGCTGAACTGGTGAACGGCGGTTATCTGCGCAATTTTGACGGCCGGCTTTCTTCTGCCTATTACTATCATCGGCTGATTCTGTCGCCGGAGGTAAATATCTCCAATGTCGATCAGATTTTTCACACGGAAGCCTCGCTTTATTATTATAATCTGCATGGCTCCGATGCGCCGGAGGCGCGTGGCTATTTCGGAGTTCCCGTGGGGAAATCCGGTGCCGTCGGGGTACTTGCTCCAGAACACCTTGCCTCCTGCCGGAAGCCGAATATCGTGATGTGCGAAGCCTGTTATGGCGGCCGTTTTATCGGTTATGACAAGGCCCACAGCATGCTTTTATCGGCCTTTTCGGCGCAGACACTGCTGTTTGTCGGTTCGTCGCGTGTGGCATGGGGTGCCGTCGATGCGCAGGGGTCCACACCTTCGTCGGCAACCGTCTGCCACGCCGATGTGATGGCTGTTACCTTTATGAATGGAATGCTTGGCGGATATCTGGCCGGTGATGCTTTCTGGGCCGCTTGCCGCGCTGTTCTGGATAGCTGTCCTTCAGATGATTTATTTGCTGCGCTGACGGCTGTCGAATTCAATCTCTACGGGGATCCGACGCTTTACATGCAGGTTCAGGGCGGGAAAAAGCTGGCAGTTTCCGCTGCCAAGCAGGTGCCGTTCTTGTCCGGTAACGTTTCGCTGGGCTGTAAGGCAGAACGTATTGAGGTCTCGGACGACAACGGAACCTCCTCATTACTTCAACGGGTGCGTGGTGCTGTCGATACCAATATAAAGAAGATTCATGAAAATCTCGGCAGCTATCTTTATGCCAATTACGGGATGGCTCCCCGCCCGGCGGACAGCGTGTTCCAGCTTACTTATGCCGACGGACGTAAAGAGATGAGGTTCGACTACGACTGCGCTCAGGCCAACGGTCAGGCTCTTCTGCGGATGACCGTCATTACCGATGGGGAGGGTAAAATAAAGGATGTGTTCGGTTCCCGCTGATGCTCCGGAGGTTTGGGAAGTAAAAATATCGTCAATCAAGAACTAAAAACAAGATACTGTTATGAATTGTCCGAAATGTAACGAACCGCTTCGTCCCAATGCAAAATTTTGCACGCATTGCGGAGAGAAAATAAATGTTGCGGCAGAATGTCCGCAATGTGGTGCGCCATTGAAACCTGGCGCAAAATTCTGTACCCGATGCGGTCATAAACTGATGGCTGTATCGGAAGTTTTGCCGGAGGCTTCAGCTACCGGAAGTGACGTGATAGAAAAGGCTTCGGCCGTCACGGCGGCTCCCGATATGAATGCGGCCGGCGGCAGGATTTACTGGAACATACAGCCCGGTCAGGTCGCCCGTGTGATCAGCGAGGCGGAGTTCGCTTCCTATCGTAAGATTCAGGGCATTATCATTTCCGAGGGAACGACCGCTTATATCCGTGCCAACGGACGGACAATTGCCTCGATCAGCGGCGGTACGTATGACTTTGTGGAAACTCCTGAGGAAGTTTCCGGAGGTTTCGTTTCCGCATTACGTCGTGGCTGGCAGATTATTACCGGTCTTTTCCGGAGCCGGGAAAAGAAACGGGAGGAGGCTCCCGAGGAACTGACTGCCGAGGGCCTTTATGCCCGTCAGCAGAGCGCTATCCTGGAAAATGCGAAACGTGGCGCTGCCTTTTCCGTCGTTATTTTGCTTGACAAGGCTTTCCCTATGCTTGTCGGAGCCAAACAGGCGGGCGTGGATGACTACAAGAATTTTGTTCCCATGCGGATCCGGACGCGCTATCTGGAAATGGAGGTCGGTGTAAACGCCTATTTCAAGATTTCGGATCCGGAACGTTTTATAATTCATTATCTGACCGATCGCCAGCAGCTTAACACGGCCGGTATTGTCGATGAAATTTGCGATGCAGTCCGTGTTACGCTACAGGATGTGCTTTATGACGTAGAATTGACCGCCAGCCGCATACCGAAAGAGCTGCATGACACGATCAAGGCACGGTTGAATGAGATCGCAGCCGAAACCTTTTTCGGGCTTTCCATTGTCCGTATCGTAGAGATTTCTGCCGGCAATGAGGATTTGGATCGCTTTTCGGCTTTAAGTCGTGAGTTGTATCTTTCAGAGGCCGAACTGGATTATCTTCGTCGTACCAATGATTTCAAGAACCGTCTGGCCGATGTTGAAACCGCTCAGCTTTTGCATGAGGCCTCTTCCGAGGTGGAAATACAGCGGCAGCTGGATGCCGTCAACCGCGACAATTTGCTTCGTGAGGACGAATTGGAAAAATTCAAGCGTCTGCTGGCCAATGAACGTATTGTCCGGGAGGCGCAAAGCGACGACGAGCGTGATGCGGCCCTTGCTGAGATCTATAAGACGGGACTTGTGAGGGAAGAGGAACTCCGGGTTTTGCAGCACCGGTTGCAGAAGGACGAATATCAGCGCAGCGTTGCATTGGAGATGATGCAATTGCGTGACGGTATAGAATTTGAACGCATTCGTCTCGAAGGAGAGGCTGAGAAGGCTGAAATGATTGTCAGGAAGGAACTGGATCTTGTTGCATTACGGGATGATTATGAAGATTTCCGTTTCTACAAGGAGCTGGACAAGCAGCGCGCTGTAGCCGAATCCCAGTTGGATCTGGAGCAACGGCGCCGCAATATGGATTTTGAAGACGTAAGGCGTATACATGACCTGCAGCGGGAGGCCGATGACACTCAGTTCGATCAGTTCCTGGCCATGCAGCAGGCCGAAGAGACTGCACGGGAGAATCAGCGCCGACATGAGGCCGATATCGAGAAAAGCCGCCTGAAGAGTGCGGAAGAGATGGAACGGCTCAAGTGGGAAGGTGCCAAGGAGCTGAGCGACGAAAAAGTATGGGCCTTGAATGGCGGTGATGCCGCCGTGGCCTATGCTCAGAACCGTTACAGTGCGCAAGCCGAACGGGAGGCCAACGAAAGGCTGGAGGAACAACGGCAGAGGGCCGATGCCCGGCTGGACAGCGAGCGTGCCGCACGGGATGCGGAGCATCGCGAAAACCAGAGTCAGATGTTCCAGATGATGCGTGAGATGATGGCAATGGCCGGGGGCATACAGGCACAAAAGGCGGAAGACAAGGAGCGCCGGACACAGGAACAGATGGCCGACAAAGACCGTCAGCTTCGTGAGCGCGATGAGCGCATACGTCGTCAGGAGGAACGTATGGATACCGCTTATGACCGGGCTCTCGACTATACGACCCGCGGTTCACAGCCCGCGCAGCCCGCTCCGCAACAGTATGTCGTGCAGCCGGTAACGCCGCAGCAGCCCGTCCAGAAAACAGCGGCTGCGGCAGCAGAGAGGTGCCCCGAATGCGGCGCCGAACTGGAAGCAGGTGCGAAATTCTGTCCCGACTGCGGTGCAGGTATTTGAGAGATGATAATGGAAACGGTTCATATTTGAATAAACGCAAAGAAAAATATGGCAGTAATCAATGGAACGATAACTTACACCTTGCTCCATGCCGGATCGAAATCGGAAGGAAAGGTGGCCATGGTGACAACGGATGACGGAACGACCTACAAGCTTTATCGTGCCGCTACCTTGCCCGCCGGAGATACTTTCTTCGCCCCGTTTGACGGTCAGCGCATCGGCGTGGTCGGTAAAGTGGAAGAGGAGAACGGTTATTTTCTTGTGGAAGCTCTTCAACTGACTGATGGAACGGAAATCCGTGTGCCGGAAATCATTTCACAGTCTGTGGGAGGTTCTATATTTTTAGACGGGGGCACCCGACAGGGAGTGGATGACGCTGCCGGCAATGCAGCAGAGACCGCAGACGATCCGGCTATGGTCTTCGTCGGGCGCGGACGCCGTTTGCCGCGTAAGCTGAAGAAACGCCTGAAACGGGAAAGTGCTTCCGGTGATATGAATAGAGGAAAATGATAAAAAGGAACCAACTATATGAGTGATTTGAAATTTTGTCCCGAATGCGGGGAAAAACTTGAAGCTGGTGAACGGTTTTGCCAGAACTGTGGCGCCGAGATCGAGAGAGAAGAGGTATCGAACAAACAGAATCCGAATACCGGATCTGCAGATGGAAAGGCACCTATCATTGCGGCTGGAGCAAGAGCCAACGTGACCGGCGGAATCAGTTCTACTACGACGGAGAACAATAATATTACCACCACCCATGTCGATTCGTCTTCAACCGTAAACAATACGACAATTGTAATGAGCGGTGGCGCTGCGGAGGAGAAATTCTGTGAGGTCTGCGGCAATCCTCTCGATGAGAAGCATGCCCGCTGTCCGAAGTGCGGCCGGAATATCTGTTTCGACTGTAAAGTGAAAGGAAAGAACCGTTGTGTGGAGTGCGAGAAGAAGGCCATCAATGAGTATCGTCTTGCATTCCAGCAGTTATTGCTTACCACCGGGGGAACCATCGATCGCGGAAGCCGGCAGATTATGGACCAGAAGGCCCGCGATCTTGACGTGGCAGAGGCAAAGGCCGAAATAGAGAAAGAACTGATGGAGGCCTGCAAGCCGGAGGTCAAACCTGTGCAGCCCGAAGTCAAACAAACCGTGGCGCCGGTAGCAGTGCCTCCGGTAGCGGAAAAAGGGGAAGAATCTAAAGGCTCAAAGGGACAACGTGTACCTTTGCAGCCCAAAAGCGGCGGGGGCAACGGCAAGGGTATCGCTATCATTGCTATTGCAGTGCTTGCGGTGATTGCCTATTTTGTTTTCACAGGAAAGGATTCCGCTCCACAGGGTTCTGCTGCCGCGGCTGTGGATTCGACGGCTGTTTCCCGTCCACAAGAGCCCCAGCCGGCGCCGGCTGCGAAAACTGAGGTAAAGACCGTAAGTGAGGCCCCGGTTGCTGCAGCTCCGGAACCGGAACCGGTTGCCAAGCCGGAGGTGGAAAAGCCGGATGCCAATTATGACGCCGGCATGAAGGCTTATGAAAACGGTGATGGGCTGGAGGCTGTCAAGAGCTTCACGGCTTCGGGGAGCGCCCGCTCTTATTACATGCTGGGAGTAATTTATGAAGGCGGATGCGGCAAAGTGGCTGCCAATGCCATGATGGCGCGCAAGCATTTCAAGACAGCTGCCAATATGGGCAGTGTCGAGGCCAAGGCCAAGTTATAAATATCGAAGAAACTTATAAAAATAAAAAGGGGATTATTCCTAATATCATTAATTTATTTAAAACAAATTTTTATGAAAAAATCAATTTTGAGTTTGGTTGCAATTGCTGCAACAAGTTTTTCAACAATGGCACAGAAGCCGACTGCCATTCTCGAGTATTTCACTTGTGCTAATAGTGTAGAGGAAACTCTTTGTGAGCAGGTGCGTAATTCAGTTATGGGTAGCATCAACAAGGTTAACCGTGTGGTTTTGAAGGATGCAAGTGCCGAAAGTTCATTGCAGTTGGAGGCCAGTCGCCGTACTTCCGAGTCTGCCCTCGGCAGTTCTGACCGTATGGCCCAGATGGTCAGCACCGGCAATGAATATATCATTGGCGGTCATGTCGCCAGTTGTGCTGTAACCTCTTCAAAGTCCAACGACGGTTCTATTTCCTATTCCGCTTCGCTTACTTATTCTTTGAAGGTGATCAAGACTGCCGATGGTTCGGTTGTGGCTTCCAAGGATTTTACTTATGATGGTCTTAAGGGCGGTATCGGCAGCACCAAAGATGAGGCCATTGCCGCAGTTCTGAAAAATACGCGCACCTCTATGGAGCAGTTCATCAATGAAAATTTCAAGTTGAAAGCCACTGTGGTTGATTCTGATTTTGAAACCAAGAAAAATGAAATGACTACCTGTTATGTTACTTTGGGCTCTGACGCCGGAATCGAAAAAGGACAGATGCTGGATGTTGCTGTAATTACAATGGTTGCCAATCGCGAGACGGAAAAGGTGATCGGCTCACTTAAAGTAACTGAGGTTGTAGCAGGTGACTTGGCAAAATGTAAGGTTGAAAAAGGCGGTGAAGAGATTCTGAAATCTATGAAGGAGTATCAGACTATGTTGACTGATGATCCCAGTCATGCTCGTGAATTGATCGTTATTACCCGTGGTAAGAAGGGAATGGGAAAATTCGGTAGCATGCTCAAAGATAATTTGCTGTAATTTATAGGAGCAATGAGTCTTTCATTGCTTGAAGAATGACACTATTTGTCGGTACTTTTCCCGTTGAGGCGGGAGAGTACCGTCTACCCTTTTCCCGACAACGGAGACTTTTCCCGAGGAAATGGGATAGAGAAGAATTTTTTAATTTTATAGTGACAGAAAGCCGGTCGGATTAGGATTGTAACAACGGTTGCCACGGTTCGGTTTGTCAGAATAATCAGGAGAACGATTAATGATAATATATAGAATGATGAAAAAAAAGATTTTATTGTTGTTTGCACTGCTTTGGGTGCCTATGTTCGGCGTGCTTCATGCCGAAGAGTTTCTCGACATAGTTACGCTGGTATCGAATGATGGCAAGACCGCTGTTTTTACTTCCGTCGGTGTGGCGGACAAGAAGCAGGATGTGGTGGCTAATGCTACCAAATCATTGATGCATACGTTGTTTTATTTAGGTGTGGAAGGCGTGAATAACGGAAGGCCGTTGATCAATGCTGAAAATAAACTTGTGACCAATCCTTTTTTTAATAGTACTAATAAAGGGGCTTTTTATGTGACCTCTTCGGTTGGTGAGGGTAAAAAGAATGCCCAAAAACAGTTTCAAGGGACAATAACTCTTACTGTCAGTATCGCCAATTTGATACGTTACCTTACCCAAAGCAAGGTATTGAATCCGAAGCAGACGACAACGGCAACGGAGGTAGATGAAACTGCCGGCATGACATTGCCGACCATTATGGTTATGCCCTATGTCATTGCCAACGAAAATGAAGAAGCGGCTTTGCAGGGCGATTATGACCTGAGGCGGGCCGTGAATATTATACAGGAAGGTTTTCAATCGAAAGATATTATCACCCGCGACTATGAACAGGCTGTCAAGGAGGCGCGGTTGAACGGTACCTGGGAAGAGGGTACGGCTTCATCGAATCTCGCTTTGCTTTTGGAGACAGCAGGAGCGGATGTATATGTCCAGGTGGACTTTAAGAAAGATGTGAATGCACAGGGAATGAGCGCCTCATTGTCGATGAAGGCTTATGAAGGAAAGGGAAGCAGTGTAATTGCCGCCCAAGACTATAGAACGCTTCGTTATCGTACGACCATGATGGATGAAGTCTGCCGGAAGGCGGTGGAAGAATGTCTGCCTTCATTTTTGGAACAGATTATTAAAAACTTCAATAAAGGCCTGGCCAATGGAACCCGTGTCGAATTGCGTTTCAGTATCGGAGAAACTTCGGCGATGACTTTCAACACTCCGGCAGGTCCTCACAATTATTCGTTGAAGAACATCATCAATCAGTGGGTGCGCCGCAATTCCCATCAGGGTAAATATCATGCGCAGGGCGCTGTAGACGAACGCATGATTTTCGATTATGTCATGATTCCTCCCATCGACAAGGATGGTTTGAAGATGGATGCGTCGCAATTTGCTTTCTATCTTGAATCTTATCTGAAAGAGGAGATCGGAATCGATTGCAAATGTGATGTGCAGTCTACCGGCATTTATGTAACTATATATTAATTTAAAAATTATGTGCAGATATGTTTTAGGGATATGTCTTTGGCTGGCGGGGTTGGCCGTGGCTTGGGGGCAGACTCCCGATTGGGTATCGTCGCATCCTGCTTCATCCGATGCTTATGTCGGTATCGGAATGGCTCCGTTATCGGATGCGGACTATATGAAGAAAGCGACGCAGAATGCGTTGTCGGACATTGTTTCTCAGATTGCCCAGAAGGTAGAGTTAACCTCTTTTTTGCATACCGTGGATGTCGACGGAAAGTCGAGAGACATGTTTGAGGAAAAAGTACGTAACTCCATGACCGCATGGATAGAGGGACATGAGTTGAAAGATTCTTACCGGTCGGACCGGAATTACTATGTCTATTATGTTTTAGACAAAAAGGTTTACGAAAAGAAGGCCGCGCAACGCCGTTATGAGGTCGTCACGAAAGCACTGAGTTATTTGCGACAGGGACGTGATGCAGAGGCCGCCATGAACCTTATGCAGGCCGTGCAGCTGTATGGAAAAGGTTTGGCAGAGGTCGAACCGTGGGTATTTATGGATTTGTCGACTACGGAAAGTGGCTCCCGCATTGATATCCCTGCCGAATTGTATAATGCTTATGTCAATGTCTTCGCCGGAATGGCTATCACGACGAATGTTGTTCAGATAGAGGGTGAGGCCTTCAAGCCCGTGGCTGATCCGATTGCCGGATGCTTGTCGAAAAACGGTACCGTGGTGCCGAATGTCAAGTTGAAGGCTCTTTTTGTCAGTGGCAGCGGTACGGTGTCGCCCTCGGTCCAGACGGATTATACGGGAACGGCAGAGTTTTACGTTACCAATATCACTTCGAAACAGAATGTTCAGGAGCTTCGTATCACAGTGGATGATTCTTTCATGTCGGCGCTTCCCGAGGCCTACCGGCAGCTTTTGGACAAGCAGTCCTGGCCAGCCGCGAAGATTACATTGACGTTGAAAAATTCTCCCGTGACGGCATATCTGTATGCCAGCAATGATGAACTGCCCGGATGCCAGCGGCAGATAGCTTCTTTGCTTGCCAACAACTATTTCGTGATTTCGGAAGATCCTGATGCGGCACAGTGTTTCGTAGACCTCTCCACGACATTGGAACTGGGCGGTGTGGTTAAAGGTCAATTGTTCGATGCGAATGAATGTTATTGTACATTGGTGCTTAAAATTTATAACAATAAGACCCAGGAGCAGCTGATGAACTATACCGCAGATCGTGTCAAGGTTCTGGTGCCGACGAATAAGTCAGTCGAACAGACTTCGGCGATGTGCGTGCGGGAGGTGATGAAGCGCGTCAATCGGGAATTGCCCAAACAGATCAAAAGTCTCAATTTAAATTAAATAGTAAGTAATATGAAAAAGATTTTAGTATGGTCGGCTGCCGTTTGGACAGCTTTGACGATGGCCGGTTGCGGTAGCGCTAATAAGGTGGCCAAGTCTCCGATAGCTACCTATGTAATGCCGTGTTCGGAATATGTGAGCGGTGATGGCGTTTTGCGTGCATGGGCCATTGGTAAGTCTGACAATGAGGCTACGGCCCGTAAAAAAGCGCAGACGATGGCCTCTGCGGAATTGGCAGCTATGTTGGCCAAGACGGTAGCGACTACGACTGAAAATTATACTACCGCTCTTTCGGAGGGATTGGTTGCCGCTTCAAAATCATTATTGAACGAGAAATCGAAACAGACGGTAGAGAAGACGCTTACCGGTGCCACGATTGTGTGTGACCGCTGGAACAAGGATGAAGAGTCCGGACAATATACCAATTATATTGTCATGGAGCTGAAAGGTGAGGACTATTTGAAAAATCTCTATGAAGAGTTGAGTAAGAATAGTACTGTCTCTGTAGATCAGGTTTTGTTGCAGCAATTGTTCTTCAAAAATATCGAGGAGAGCGGTATGAAGTAATTCGGAACAGCATGCGGGTTTTAACCGGCTGCCGGTATTGTTATATGTTTACCTTCGGAAATCAAGTTGTGGATTTCCGAAGGTAAAATTGTAGATGGGGGATTGGATATGATGAGGTGAAATATGCTATTGTGGTGTTATGATTGTTTGTAACGGCTTTTTTAGTATCGAATTTTCTCATTAATTGATTATAGGGAATGAATACATGATTGTCCTGGGATATGGAAAAAATAGTGGAGCCGGGAAATCTTGTTTTATAAGGAATTTATAAAAAATAGGAGGGATTACCGCGATTTTAATAAAAAACGCATTATCTTCGCCAAAAATTAAAGACAGAGTCAGCATGAAAAAATTTGCTTTTCAGCACGTCATGAAGACGCGTGATTATGAATGTGATGTTCAGGGAGTGGTCAATAATGCCAACTATCAGCATTATCTGGAGGTGACGCGCCATGAGTTCATCCAGAGTCTTGGCGAGAGTTTCGGCGGATGGCATGATCAGGGTATCGATGTCATGGTCTCAAAAATTACGATCAGTTATAAGGCCTCTTTGCATGGGGGGGAAGAATTTGTCAGCTGCCTTAATGTGAAGAGGACCGGGGCGCGTTATATATTTTTGCAGGAAATTTACAGAAAGAGTGATGAAAAACTTTGCATTCAGGCCGAAGTGCATTGCGTTTGTGTCGTGGATGGTATATTGACGCGCGGCGATGAGATAGAGGAGAAGTTCCGCCCTTATTTTCTATAATATATAAATATGAGTCGGAATCCGCTTTTGTCTTCGGAAGAGAATGATTTGCTCTATATGATTGCGCTCATGAATGTTCGGGGTGTCGGATCGATCTATGCGCGTCATCTTGTAGAACAATTCGGTTCTGCCCGGGCGGTTTTTGAGGCCGATAGGGGAGAGGTGGGGAAGATTCCTCGTATAGGACAGACTCTTGTCGAGAATTTGGGGCGCCGCGATCTATTGGATAAGGCCCGCGAGGAACTGGATTTTGTGGAAGCTCATCATATTCGTCCTTTGGCGTACGGTTCTTCAGGCTATCCGGAACGTCTGTTGGATTGCCCGGATGCCCCGGCTCTGCTTTTCTATAGGGGAGCCGATCATTTTGAGTCCCGGCATGTGATCGGGATTGTGGGTACCCGTAGCTGTACGCAATATGGACGTGAGGCGGTTCGGGAGTTTGTTGGGAACCTGGCTTCGATGGTTCCTGATGTCGTTATTGTCAGCGGACTGGCTCTGGGAATCGATGTGGCGGCCCATAAGGCCGCCCTGGATGCCAGGGTTCCGACAATCGGCGTGTTGGCTCATGGATTGGATCGGATATATCCGGCTGTGCATCGGGATGTTGCCCGGCAGATGCTGGTGTGCGAGGGTGGTATTCTTACCGAATATCCTTCCGGGACGGAACCGGAACGAGGTAATTTTTTAGCTCGGAACCGCATCGTTGCCGGTTTGGTTGATGCGTTGCTGGTTGCAGAGAGTTCGGATAAAGGCGGAGCTTTGGTGACAGCCAATATCGCTAATTCTTATAATCGGGAAGTCTATGCTTTTCCTGGACGGATTTCCGACCGAACGTCAAAAGGTTGTAACCGGCTGATTCGTCAGAATAAGGCAGCTTTGGTGACTTCTGCTGTCGATTTTGTAGAAATGATGAATTGGGAGACGAAGGTACCAAAACCGAAGGAGACTCAACAGGAGTTGTTGTTTGAGGATGAAACCTCTGTGAGAGGGAAGATTTTGCGTTTTTTGCGTGAAAAAGGACGTGCGGGGGCTGTTGCGATTGCTCAATGTGCGGATTGTCCGCTATCGCTTTTGGCCGAGGAATTGCTGAATCTGGAAATGGAGGGATTGATACGGGCATGCCCGGGCGGGATGTACGAACTTAGGTAATGGAAGTGTCGTTATAACAACATTTTTTTAAGAAATCGGCCAGATCTGCAGAATTGGTAAATTTGCGGAATGAGTTCGGATAAAGAGGTTTCCGGATCTGTATTTTTATGATGGAGTTTTTTTTGCGGAATACTTCGCGCGGTAGTCGCAGGGATCTGAGCCGCCAGTCGATGAGCCCTAATAAATAAAAGAAAAAAGAGTTCCTGCCCTCGAAGTGGATCGGCAGTAATGGCGTTTGCAATTGTTGTATTAGTTTCATCGGGGATTCTCTCCATGGGGAATCCGATACCGAGAGATCTTTTTTAAGAGAAGAAACGCTGCCGGCTGGAAATATTCCCAAAGGATGGCCGGCCTTGACGTGTCGCCAGGTTTTCAGAAGGCCGGTCTTGTTGATTTTTTCGTCTGAAGAATTTTCTATCGGATCGACAGGGAAAAAACATTCTTGCAGAGCTTCAATGCGCATCAATATGGCATTGGCAAGAAGTTTGAAATCTGCGAAAAGGGATCCGAAAAGGGCTGATAGGATGATGCCGTCCAATGCGCCGAAAGGGTGATTGGAAAGGGTTATGAAAGCCCGGGCTGGATCTGTGTGCGACATGGTTTTCCGTTCGGAAAGAAACTGGATAGTTTCAGGGGCGATTTCGACTTGTAGGCGGATATTGAGGTAGTCTAATACTGCGGCAGAAAAATCATGGCCGGTAGTCTGTTTGCAACATTGGTATAAAGTATTGATTTTATCGATAGCAAGAAGTGATAATATAGTTTCATTAAACCGCGGGTTCCATAGGTGGGAGCGGAATATGGAAGATAATTTTTGTAATTCATCGGGTGAAACAACAAATGATTTCATAAAGCCGTGTTTGTAGTCTGGAATATAAAACTTCTTTGCGAGAAGAAATTTTTATGTATTTTCCAAAGATAATGATGTTTATTCTTTTGGGAAAGAAACAAATGGACCTTAGATTCTGTTTGTTGGTCGGAAATTTTTTATGGCGACTTTTTCTTCCGTATTTTATAATTCTTTTGGATGATGGATTCGGATATTTTTGTCTCGCGTTTCTTTTTGATATGATGCAGATTTATTATTTGGAAGATAATCATTGGGCAAATGCAGGGCCGTAGAGCGTGACTGTACATAGAGTTAATATTTAAGAATGTGCCGCAAGGATCATTTTTATCTTGCATAATTTAATATGGGAAAGGAGGTGCGCATATTTACTTATGAGAATGAGGTCCAGGTGTGGTAGTTGTGAAAAAGAGGCATTGCTTAAGCTGTGATTAAGATGAAATATTAAGTTCGGTAATAGGAGAGATGTGATATTTATTCGGCCTGTAAGTTGTCAGATTATGTTTTGACTAATTCTTGTTACCTTTTCTTTATAGAATATTCGAGAATTAGTTTCTTTTGTTAAATTAGGTGTTGCTTTGTTTCTTTGAACTCTTTTTTTGTTGTGTCGTGTTTTT
>CAZMOE010000027.1:0-34692 GCA_964567855.1 uncultured Prevotellaceae bacterium | reverse complement strand
CGGGAACCGAAAAACAGCAAATCGTCACGATCGATGCGCGGCCAGACAATGTCAAGGCGGGAAGAGGAGGGATAGAGAATATAATCATCGTACTCGGCCCCTCCGTTTTCCTCCAGATGAGCCAATGACAAAGGGGTGCGCCCGTCGTGATAAGCATACATAAAATCCGTACAAAGACCGCTGGAACGCATGAAATCCAAAATATCATGTCCGAGACGATCTTTTCCCACCTCGCTGATAAAAGCGGCGTCATGACCGCGGCGTCCCAGCGAAATCATTGTGTTGAACACATTCCCGCCGGGCATTCCGTCTTGCGGCCGACCGGCCCGCAGAACAATGCGATAGACCGTCTCGCCGATGCCTATAATACGTGCCATGACTTAATCTTTCAAATGCGTGCGGGCCTTATGTCCCAGATAGCCGCCATGGTGTCGCTTGGCATAGTCTTCGGTAGAAAAGCCTATTTTCGTCATCGTCCCGACCACCAGCAGGTCTCCGATCACCGTCATCATGGTCGTAGAGGTCGTCGGGGTCAATCCTAATGGACAGACTTCCGGCGGATTGCCGGTGGTAAGGCAAACTTGTGCAGCTCGGGCCAGCGGGCTTTCCGGATTGCCGGTAATGACGATGAGCGGCAGGCCGGCATAAAGGCAGTGGGCCAGATCGACGAGCTCTACAATTTCCCGCGTCTTGCCGGAATTGGAAATAAGCAGCAAGACATCGTCCGGCTGAAGAATGCCAAGATCTCCATGTTGCGCTTCGCTGGGATGCAAAAAAATGGAAGGTGTTCCTGTAGAACAGAACGTCGTGGCAATGTTCATTCCGATCTGTCCGGCCTTGCCCATACCGCTTACCACAAGTTTTCCGCCACGTTGTTGCACATGTTCGATGATAAGATTTATGGCCCGCTCGTAAGATTCATTCAGCGGAAGTGCCATAATGGCGGCAGCTTCGCGCTGCAAGATGGATTGTAATAGTTCGTTCATCGTCAGAAGGAAATAAAAGAAAGGAAATGAAAGCATTCGGCCCGCATTCCGTTTCAAGGAGGCAAAATTAGTGAATTATTGTTTATCTGAAACAATTGCAAAGAAAAAAGTGTACTTTTGCCGTGACGAAGCGGAAGCTTCAAGCCTTATGACTACACCAAACATGGAAGAAAATAAAGACTATTATACCCTAACCCTGGCCAACGGACTGCGCGTTGTACATCGTCCGGCCGATAATGAGGTCAGTTACTGCGGCTTCATGATCGACGCCGGTACCCGAGACGAACAACAGCCCGGCTGTTACGGCATGGCGCACTTTATCGAACATATTTTGTTCAAAGGAACGACCCGCCGCAACAGCTGGCATATCAGCAACAGAATGGAGGCCGTCGGCGGAGAACTGAATGCTTTCACCACCAAAGAAGATACGACTTTCTACTCCATCTTCCTGCACCGGGATTTCAACCGGGCATGCGAACTGCTCTGTGATCTACTCTGCCACAGCACAGCCCCGGAGCAGGAACTACGAAAGGAGCAGGAGGTTGTCATCGACGAAATCAACTCCTATCTCGATAATCCTCCGGAACGGATCTATGATGAGTTTGAAGAAAGCCTGTTTGCCGGTCATCCGCTGGGGCACGGCATTCTCGGCACCGAGGAAACGGTGCGCAGCTTCAACAGCCGGGCATGTCTGGACTTCATAGCGCAATATTACCGGCCGGAACAGACGATCTTCTTCTCTTACGGACGAACGCCATGGCGGCAAGTGGTAAAATGCATAGAGAAATACTACGACAAAGCGGCAACGTCGCCACAAAGCATGACATCAGTCGCCCGGCGGAAACAGGAAGCGGTTCTTACAGGATCAGAGCCCCTCGCCGAAGCGGCGCTGGCACATCCGCGCATCATTCAGCAGGATACGCATCAGGCGCACGTAATATTAGGAAGCAGGAGCTATCCGATCGGCAGCAGTAACAGCGCGGCATTGGCTTTACTCAACAATCTGCTGGGCGGCCCGGGCATGAACAGCCGTCTTAACCAGGAACTGCGAGAAAAAAGGGGGCTCGTCTACACTGTAGAGAGCTCCCTCACAAACTATACCGACAACGGTGTATTCTCCATATATTTCGGATGCGACCATCGCGACACACAACGGTGTATTCACCTCACGCTGGCCCAACTGAAGCATTTCCGCGACAAAACCTTGTCATCGGCGCAACTCCATGCCGCACAAAAACAGCTTAAAGGACAGCTCGGAGTCGGTTCCGCCAATCTGGAAAGCACGGCCATTCACCTCGCCAAAGGCGTTTTGCGGTTAGGATATTGTGAGACGTTGGCAGATACCTGCCGTCGCCTCGACCTGGTGACACCGAAGCAGGTGCTGGAAGTGGCCAACGAGATACTGGACGAAGAACGGTTGCGCTGCATAATCATTCGGTAGCCTGATGCGGCTTGTTCTTGTTCCAATGGGAATGATCGGGTTCCTCTTTGTCCAACGGAAACATCGGGAGAAGAAAGAGCCAGGTTGCCAAGCAAAACGGAGCCGTCAGCGAAGGCAGGCCAAAGGGCAACATCCAGGCATTCACAGCAGCCTGCACGAATACGGTAACGACAATGCCCACCAGCGTCCAGACCGCAGAATAAATTCCGGGCTTATAGAATGTAGCACCGAGGGCAATGGCGGTCAGAACGGCACTGAAGCCATACAGACCATGGGCCACCTCTATGCCGGAACCATGCAACAGCAGAATCGACAACAAAGCTACGGCAGAGCCTACCGCCGCCCAAATGCAGGCCCAGCGGCTGGACACCAATAACCCGATCAGGAAGAAAAGACCGGTTACCCAGGAGTCAATTAGAAATACCTGTGAAATGCTGCGTAACCAAATCACAACGAGATCGATAAAACGAATCGGGAAAACCAGTGTCGGGAAATTCCCAGACTCCAATACCGGCATGGAAAGCCCCTCTATCGGAAGCTCTTGCAGCATACGGGCAGACAACAGGAACAGCCAGGTACAAAAAACAAAAGGAAAGGTAAGTGAATTCACTTTCCACGGTTTCATGACATGGTTAAAGCCTATACGGACCCATGTGGTGAGAGCGGCACACAATATCAATGACAGCCACATATAAAGCGTGCTTCCAAGAAACGTCGGAAAGGCGCATCCCACAAGAATACCGTTGAAACCGCTCAGCCCCCGCTGACAATCATCATTCGGCAACCGGAGCGCCAGCCCCGTCAAAGTCGATGTAAACAGCCCCACGAGTGCCCCCCAGGCCACCAAGTCGGTTCCAGATTCATAAGCGCCCCAGAAGATACCTACCAAGAAAAAGATACCCGTCCAGGCATTTTCCTGAAACATCACCTGGCCGACACCACGCAGCATCATCCGGATAATGCCCAACGGATGATTCGTTTCAAAAGACCATCTACTTGAATGTGTTGATTCCATACGCAAATCAATATTTTAAATAAATCATACGATACTTTAAAAAGGTCGTTTTCACGAACCTTCTGCAAAAATAAAGAAAATTTTATCGCCAAGGAAATTCTTCCGGTAAAGAATGGCCCTTGACAGCCTGACGCACGGATGAACAAAACTTTCGGACCTGTCTTTTCACAGAACCGACATCCCGCCCGAGCACCTTATAAAGCAGTCCCGCCTCATTAGGTAACCGGGCCACAGCGACAGCAAGCCCCCGGCATTCATCTTCAAACGCTTCGGTCCGATTCCAGATAACCTCACTCATAGCGGAAGGCGTCAGGACAAGTACGTTGGCGAAAATCTCATAATCGGCCATCACTCCCAAACAGCGGGGAGAGAATTGCACCGGATCGATGATCATCTTCTCCCGGAAAAGAGGGCTTCCATCGGGACGTTCTGCCCTTGTACAAACCGAAAGAACATCATAAGCGAAGCATTCGCCCTCTCCGTAATAACGCCGGCCGGAAGTATAGATTTCTCCATAGACCAGCGTGGCGGAATGTGCCGCTACAACAGTGGTATCGGCGACAAAACGGGTATGGCGACAAGGAATCACATGCTCCGGAAGATACTCCAGATAAGCCCCGTCTTCCAATTCGATCCGTTGATTGAGTCCGGAATAATTGCAACGCATCTCGGCAAGCTTTGTCGCCGCTCCGGTAGAAATGAAAGCCATGCTGTGAGGGGCGAGATGAAAATGCTGGCGATAGCGGTCGCCATCTACATTCGGCCCGCCGGCAGAAAGGATATAGACACAAGGCATATCGGGCATTTCCTCGTCAAAATAAAGGGCCTGCTGTACAATCAGGGGTGCCCGACGGTCAAGCGTCCTCAGGATCGAACGACCGGAAGCATCCAACTCGAAACCGAGATATAAGGAACCGCGTTTACCTGCCGAACCTGCATTTCTGAAACCGGAATAGGCCAAATAAGGCACTACTTCCCGATAGGTTGTAAAATCGCTCATACGCTATTACCGACATTGGTTTTCCCGAAAATATTTTTTCATGCAATCTTATCGAATAAAGCCATGGAAAAGATCAGTTCCATCAGTTCATCGATGCCTTCGCCTGTCATACAATTGGTGAAAACGAAAGGTTTACCGGGACGCATTCTTTCCGAGTCACGGCGCATTACTTCCAGATCGGCATGGACATAAGGAGCCAGATCGGTCTTATTGATAACCAGAATGTCGGACTGAGAAATTCCCGGGCCGTCCTTTCGTGGAATCTTATCGCCTGCTGCCACATCAATGACATAAATAAAGAAGTCCACCAAAGCCGGGCTAAACGTGAGGGTAAGGTTATCTCCACCCGATTCGATCAGCACCACATCGCTGTCAGGAAAACGGGCTTCCATTTCTTCCACCGCAGCGATGTTCATTGAAGGATCTTCCCTCACGGCCGTGTGCGGACAGGCGCCGGTTTCGACACCCACAATGCGCTCTTCGACCAAAATTCCCTTTAAAACCTTGCGGACATGCTTTGCATCTTCTGTCGTCACCACGTCGTTGGTATTAATCAAAACTTTAAGTCCTCGATCCAGAAGCCTGGGTGTGATAGCTTCAATGATAGCGGTTTTACCCGAACCGACCGGTCCGCCAATACCGATTCTGCAAGTATTGCTCATGATTATGTCTTTGATAATAAAATATTGAAAAGTTGTTTTTATCAATTCATGAACATCCGCATCAGACCCTTTTCATGCAACGACGCCCAAAGATCCATCTGCGGAGTAAAAACATGAATATCTTCATAACCTAAGGCACAAATTTCGCGATAGGTCGCTCCACTCTCTTCTCCAAGCCGTCCGAGAATGTGCTGAGTATCATAATGGGAAACACGGACGCAACGCAAGGCAGCACCAAGTAACATCGACAGAAGGCCGTAGCGCTGGGCACAAAAAAGAGCCTCCTCCGACAATCCGGCGCAGGCAAAGGCCAAAGCCTGAGCCACCGGATAAGAACCAGGAACCTGGCCCGACTCGATATCTTCCGTCCACCTGACAGTCAGAGCATCTGCAAAAATCTCATTACAGAGTTCCGCCATCTTTTTTCCCATACGCTGCAACATCAGACGGCTTTCCGCATTCGCTTTTCCGAGCATCAGTTGCCGGTCAGCCTCACAAATGGCTGCGTAATCATTATTCAACGCTGCCCGATGGGCGTGCAATGCCACAATACCATCACTATAGGCCGACTGACGCAGGGCCACACGGGCAAAGGCCTCAAGCGTCGCCGCATCATGAACCCGCCCTGTCGAGGCCGCAGTCTCCAAGCCATTGGAAAAGGAAAACGTTCCGACAGGAAACGCCGAATCACAAAATTGCAGCAGGCGCATCATCCTTGCAGCCCTGTCCGGGCCGGAGTCAATGGCCGGCTCCGGCAGGGACATGTGTATGTTCTCCGTGGACAGGGGTATGACGTTGTTTTCCATCTGCATAAGTATGAGTATGACCTTCTCCGGCATGGACGTGACCCTCCTGCTCAGTGCCTCCGAAGAGCCGGCGGACTTCATGAGGAGCAAGATAAGGAATCACGGCCTGACCGGGATGAAATTCATAGGATAAGCCTTCCAGATGATGCGTCTCCATTACGCTGCGCATAACGGTCCGATCCACGGTAAGAGGCACATAAACCTGCATGCCCTTAACCACTGCCGGCCAATGCTGATTACCGATGGCGTGACCGAGTTCCACTGCAGTACGAATCAATCGCTGAACACCGCTGCCGGCCAATGCACTTAGATCGATTACCATCACGGGATTCAGAGCGACCCGTATAATGACAGCCAGATTCTCCTCAGGAATATATTCTATGACATCACCATCGGAAACCCCGGCATGACGGCTGAGAGCGACGGCATATTCATGACCGGTAGTGCTGCGCGCCACGAAACGGCTTTTCTGGGCCGTCCACTGGTCCAAGTCCAGATATTCGACGGTCACACCCTGCAATTTGCCTTGCCAGGAAAGATCTTTGTGAATGTTTCCTAAGATGGTTGTATAAATTTTCTTCATGATTCTCTATATTTTTAAAGACGCAATCCTTTCCGCACTCATTAACTGAACCAGTATAGTTGAGTAAGCGGGAAACTCCTGGCAGGATCGACCTTGATGAGTTCATCATCTACACGCACTTCAAATGTTTCAGGGTTAACGTCGATATGCGGCATTGCCCCATTGCGCACCATGTCATACTTGGTGATCTGTCGTGTACGACGCACAGGATAAACAATCCTCTCCAAACCGAGTTTCTCTTTAATTCCCAGCTCATAGGCCGCACGCGAAACAAAAGATACATTCGTCTTGGGCATAGCGGCCCCAAAGCTTCCGTACATCGGCCGATAGATGATAGGTTGCGGCGTAGGCAGCGAAGCGTTCGGATCGCCCATCTCTGCCCAATTGATCATTCCGCCTTTAATCACCATCTTCGGCTTGGCACCGAAAAATGCAGGCTCCCAAAGTACCAAATCTGCCATTTTACCCTTTTCCACAGAACCAAGAATATCCGAAATACCATAGGTAATAGCAGGATTGATCGTTACTTTGGCTATATAACGCAAAACGCGGAAATTATCATTCTCGGCACTATCTTCCGGCAGACGGCCACGGACATCCTTCATATAAGAGGCCATCTGTACAGCGCGCATAAAGGATTCCCCGACACGTCCCATGGCCTGGGAATCGGATGAAATCATAGAAATGATGCCCAAATCATGAAATACATTTTCGGCGGCCTGAGTTTCCGGACGAACGCGGCTTTCCGCAAAAGCGACATCGGAAGGAATCTTCGGATTGAGGTTATGACAAACCATGATCATATCGAAAAGTTCCGCTTGGGAATTAACGCCATACGGCAATGTCGGATTTGTAGACGACGGAAGCACATTCTGCATCGAGGCAACCTTCAAAAGATCAGGTGCATGACCGCCGCCAGCGCCCTCGGTATGATAGGTATGAATGGTCCGTCCATCCATGGCAGAGATGGTATCTTCGACGAAACCACCCTCGTTGAGCGTATCGGTGTGAATAGCGACCTGTACGTCATAACGGTCTGCAACATCGAGTGCGGCACGAATCGCAGCAGGAGTAGAGCCCCAATCCTCATGGACCTTGAAACCACATGTACCAGCCTCCAGCTGCTCTTCCAGCGGACCGGCAACAGAACAGTTTCCTTTACCCAGCATGCCGATATTGACCGGTAACGCTTCAATAGACTGAAGCATTCGCGCCACGTTCCAGACACCGGGTGTAATTGTTGTGCCATTCGTTCCGTCCGTAGGACCGACACCTCCGCCGAAAAGTGTTGTGATACCATTGGAAAGGGCGGAATAGGCCTGTTGGGGAGAAATAAGATGCACGTGACCGTCAATACCGGCAGCAGTAAGAATCAAATGTTCCCCGGAAATCGCATCCGTTGCGGCCCCGGTCACCAAATTCGGATCAACGCCATCCATTACATTCGGGTTACCGGCCTTTCCGATACCGGCAATGCGTCCGTTCTTAATACCGACATCCGCTTTGACCACGCCAATCATAGGATCAATGATGGTAACGTTCGTAATCACAATATCGAGGGCTCCCTCGCACGAGGTCATCGTATTGGCCAGCCCCATACCATCGCGGATAGTCTTACCGCCACCATAAACTACCTCGTCTCCATAAGTACGAAGGTCCTTTTCGATTTCTACATACAAGTTCGTATCACCCAAACGAATTTTATCGCCTACTGTCGGGCCGAACAAGTTATTATACTCTTGTCTGGATATTTGTGCCATATTTTTATTGCGATTTAGTTACTCTTGAGAAATTGTTTTAAATCCGTACTTCGTAGCTTTAGCAAGGGCACGCATACGAACAGGATAGTAAGCGGGAGTATCTTCATAACCGACATATCCCATCGTCAGATTATTAAATCCGATAATGCGGCATTTACCGGCAAAGGGAACCAGTTCGACTTCCTTCTCGTCTCCTGGCTCAAAACGGACGGCGGTAGTAGCAGGAATATTGAGATGGTAGCCAAAAGCCGCGGCACGGTCAAATGCCATATAACGGTTGACCTCAAAAAAATGAAAATGGGAACCGATCTGAATGGGTCGGTCACCCGTATTCCGCACACGAAGTTTCACCGTCGGACGTCCTACATTGTAATTTATATTATCGGCAGCTAAAACGGTACCGCCTACCGGTGCCGGCTGGGCCGGAACAAAACCAGGTTGATTGGGATATAACCGGGATGCGGGGGTCGCCTGTCCGGTGTTGTCTTTTGTATCCATAATTTTCAAAGGAATAACAGGTAATACATTCTTAATAAGATAATAATTCCGGAAAGTAAATGCTTACTCACCGAATAGGGTTATGAATGCTGACGAGACGAGAGCCATCTGTAAAAACAGCCTCGACCTGCAGCAGGGTTATCATATCGGCGACGCCATCCATCACATCCTGTTTCTTCAGAACGTTGGACGCATCCTTCATCACCTCTTCTACGGTTTTTCCGCCACGGGCTCCTTCCAATGCGGCCGAAGTGATGTAAGCCACAGCTTCAGGATAGTTGAGTTTCAAACCTTTCGACAATCGCCGTTCGGCAATAATGCCCAAATTGAGAAGCATCAACTTGTCAATCTCTTTAGGTGTCAAGTGCATAGTTAAAATAGTTTAGAATCTGAAATCAAAAGGTCAGGCTTTACTTGTGCCTGACCTTTTTATAACACCTGTAAACAAACAAATGGTTGAAAATTTTCTCAAAAAAAATGATTTTTCCTTTTACAAGGTCTTTACCACCCCACGGCCGATCCAGACCATCAGCACGCCAAGCGCCAAACTTAATCCAAAATAGAGAAAAAGCATAGACCAATGACGTTGCTGGAGCATCAAGAAGCCATCATCGGCAAAAGAGGAAAATGTCGTGAAGCCGCCACAAAAGCCGGTAATGAGCAAAAGGCTCATATTTCCGGATAAAAGGCCATGACGTTCGGCCAAGCCGTATAACAGGCCAATGACAAAACTTCCGACAACATTGACGGCGAACGTCCCGACCGGGAAAACCGTAACAAACATGTGTTTGGCCAACACGCCAACAAGATAACGGGCACATGTCCCGAAAAAACCGCCTAATCCGGCAATCAACATCGATTTAAACATATTCTTTGCAATTGATATTTTTTATTATGAATATCCATGAACTAAAAAACAAAAAACGGGGCGGATTGGATCGAAATCAACCTTCAACCCTATCCGCCCCATTGTCGGAAATCCTCTCCGGATTTCATATCCTCAACGATCCTACAGACCGAAAGCCTCTTTCACCATAGGTACATAGTCCAACTTTTCCCAAGTGAAAAGTTCTACTTCACAACGAATCGGTTCCGGCAAATAACGGGAAGCAAACTCTTTGACGATTGTCTTCGGAGTCCGACCGAAATGGCCGTAAGAAGCGGTTTCTTCATAGATCGGGTTACGCAGTTTGAGCCGCTCTTCTATCGCTTTGGGACGCATGTCGAAAATCAGGCTCACCCGATCCGATATTTCCGCATCCGACAATGCCACTTTGGCACTGCCATAAGTATTGACATAAAGACTCACCGGATCGGCAACACCAATAGCATAGGCAACCTGGACCAAAACCTCATCGGCAACGCCTGCAGCGACCAAGTTCTTAGCAATATGGCGCGCAGCATAAGCGGCCGACCGGTCAACTTTCGACGGATCCTTACCGGAGAAAGCGCCACCGCCATGAGCCCCCCGTCCGCCGTAAGTGTCGACGATAATCTTGCGGCCGGTAAGCCCCGTATCACCGTGAGGACCGCCGATAACGAACTTCCCGGTCGGATTGACATGCAGAATTAGATCGGCATCGAAAAGAGTCTGCATTTCCTGAGGCAATTTAGCAATAACCTGCGGCAAAAGGATACTCTTCATATCTTCCCGAATACGTCCGAGCATGATTTCATCGGCTCTCAACTGCGCGCTTTCGCTATCATCATCAGGTGCGATGAAATCGTCATGCTGTGTAGAAATCACAATCGTGTGAATACGCACCGGCCTGTGATTTTCGTCATATTCCACTGTCACCTGACTCTTGGCATCCGGCCGCAGATAGGGCATCGGCTGCGCCGGGTCGCGCCGGATCGCAGCCAACTCCTCCAGCAACAGATGGCTGAGCATAAGCGTCAGCGGCATATAGGTAGGAGTCTCGTTGGTGGCGTATCCGAACATCATGCCCTGATCTCCGGCACCCTGATCATAAGGATTGGCACGCTCTACACCGCGATTGATATCGGCACTCTGCTCATGAATGGCAGAAAACACGCCGCATGAATCCCCGTCAAACTTAAATTCGGATTTCGTGTAACCGATCCGATTGATAACCCTACGCGCCGTTTCAAGCAAATCGATATAAGCATTGCTTTTGACCTCTCCGGCCAAAACAACCTGGCCTGTAGTCACCAAAGTCTCACACGCCACTTTGGATGTGGCGTCCTGCGCCAGAAATTCATCAAGCAACGCATCGCTGATCTGGTCAGCGACTTTGTCCGGATGCCCCTCAGACACCGATTCGGACGTAAACAAATAATTCATCGTGAAATGAAGTTTTTAGAGTGAATAATATTGCTCTCACATCATTGTTCCACCGTGACCTGAACTGGCTTGTCAAGCTCGGTTGGTGGTATCGCCACACGGCGACCCGTCTAAAGATGTTTTTGCGGTGACAAAGATAGATGTTTTTTCCGACCCCGACAATATATCTTCCGTTTTTTATACACCAATCCTCCAAAGCATATTCATCTCAAATAGTTCCAGCAGAAACAGAAGGCTATCCGAGCCACTCGAAGAACCCTAATCCGCTGAGGAAAATGAGCAATATGCAGACCGGAGCGAAATAGCGCAAAATGTAAATCAACGGACGTACATACCAGCCGCTGTCGTGGGAGCGGTTGGTAACGGCATTCCTCACGATAGCGCGATCCAATTTCCATCCGACAAACAAAGATATAAACATCGTGCCCAACGGCATCATATAATTGGCTGTCACAATGTCGCAGATATCGAAAATACTCCTGCCGCCAATCGTATAGTCACTCCAGTCGCCCAAAGAAAGCGAACAGGCAATTCCCAACAACCATGTCGTTGCCATGGCGATAAGAATAGCCTTCCGCCGCGACATACCGAATTCCTCCTGCAACCAGGCGATGGGCGGCTCGTAAATCGATATGGTCGACGTCAATGCGGCCAATGCTATCAACAAAAAGAACATGAGGCTCCAAAGGTATCCGCCGGGCATCTGCAAGAATACATTGGGCAAAGTAATAAAGACCAAACCGGGACCGGCCTCCGGACGAATGCCGAAAGAAAAGCAGGCCGGGAAAATCACGATACCGGCCAAAAGCGCGATCACCGTATCCAGCGTAGCGATGCTGACCGACGTTTTTCCCAGCTTGGTGTTATCTCCCAGATAAGAGCCATAGGTAATCAGGGTTCCCATACCCATGCTGAGGGAGAAAAAGGCCTGTCCCATGGCCAATAGCCAGGTATTGCCGGTCACTTTGCTGAAATCGGGATGAAACATAAAGTCGGCACCCTCGCGAAAACCTGGCAAAAAAATCGAGTTGATACAAAGAATAATCATCAATAGGAAAAGCATGGGCATCATGATCGAACTGGCCCGCTCGATACCCTTTTTCACTCCGCCCAGCAGAATAAATGCGTTCAATGCGATGAAAAGCGTCATCCACAAAATCGGTTCCCAGGGGGAAGTACTGAACTTCGTAAAATTTTCTGCCAGTATGACTGCAGAATCCGCTTCAGGCACCACAGCCTGAACCCGCTCTACCAACGAGGCAAAGCCGTTGGTGACAGCCATTTTTATATATTCCAACGTCCAGCCGG
Organism: uncultured Prevotellaceae bacterium; assembly: GCA_964567855.1. Classification (GTDB taxonomy): domain Bacteria; phylum Bacteroidota; class Bacteroidia; order Bacteroidales; family UBA3663; genus Liminaster. Next base: position 22,328 of record CAZMOE010000027.1, on the reverse strand, counting down.
CAATAACGGTATAATATCCCAATATCAAGACCGCAACCACAACCCCCATCGTACCGATCCAGTACCAACGGGTGCCAGGAGCAAGTTTCTTGAAAGAGCCGGCCGCATTGGAGTGTGCGGTCCGTCCGACCAGAAATTCGGCAATGATAAGCGGTATTCCCAGCAAGAGCACCGAACACAAATAAATCAGGATAAAGGCACCTCCACCGTTTTCACCGGCGACAAAAGGGAAGCGCCATATATTGCCTAACCCGACCGCCGATCCGACCGCCGCCGCTACGGCTCCGATTTTCGTCGCAAATGTGACACGAGCATTGGGAGAATGAAGTTTCATAGCCATATATTTTTCAGATCCTGACAACTATTTTTTTATGATTGCCCACAAAGATAATAAATATTAAATACAGAACAAAATTTCCGGTTCTTTTGAAGCATCTTTGACAAAAATCTTTGCCGGAAACGTTTTCCGAAACATTTTTTTCGCTAAAATCTTGCAAATGAATCCAGAAATCTCTTTCTTTGTTGCAAAACAGTTCTTTCCACGGTCATCCAGCTAACGCAGAACCCTGTCTTTCGAAGAAATTGCCGATTTTTCAACTCCAGTATTTCTCCCCAAAATATCTTACACCATGAAATATTTCCGCTTTACCCGTTCCGCCCGCCGTGCCATTGCCCTGCTTTGCGTCTTCATCTTTACCCTTCTCCTTTACAAGCACATCTCGCAGGAGCGCAGGCAAAACCAAAGCATAAATGAATTGCAGGCTCGTATCGCTACGCTTGAAAACGCCAGGGATGCCCGGCAGCATTCGGCACCGACAACGGCCGTTAGTCCTGATGATGTCCCCCGGGAAACTGCTTCCGGATCCTCTTCCGTAATCTCCGGCACGCAAATCGCAGCGCACCCCTCCCACCGTATAGATACCCGTTCCCGCGCGACGGCAACCGGCAACAATACAGCTGATACACCTTCCCCCCAAAAAGCAACGGCTGCCCAAGGTCCGGGAACCGATAAAAATCCTGGCGAAACCGCTCCCCACACCCGTACTGCCGCTTCCGGCAATTATTTACCCAAGTTCAAGACCCCTCATACCATCGAACTCAACACCGTAGATTCAATCACCCTAATCCGCATCCCTGGCATCGGCGCGGCAACCGCCGGAGCCATCCTGCGCTATCGTTCCCGCCTCGGCGGATACACCTCTGCCCGACAGGTTGCCGAAGCCGCCCGCTGGGCCTCAGCTTCGCAAATAGATACCTGGTGCCACGACTGGTTCACGGCCGACACTGCGCTCGTGACCCGCATAAAAATCAATCGGGCGGATTTCAGTACCCTGCTGCGTCATCCATATCTCTCTTATACCCAGGTCTGCGCAGTCTCCGATCTGCGCCGCACACACGGCCGCATCCGTTCCTTGGCTGAGTTGAAATTGCTGACGGAATTCAGTGAGACCGATCTCGCCAGACTGGCGCCCTATCTTTCATTTCAATAATACCTACCCCACCTTTTCTTCCTCCATTCATAAAAAAACTCCCCATATTTCAGAAACACAACATCGTTCCCTGAAATATGAGAAGTTGAACACGGGCCATATCCGAACTATTCCTGAACAGAAATATCAATATAACGGATAGCACTACCGGTCAAAATGGAACAATTCATGCCATTGACACCAGAAATGGAATCCGGCGGAATCGCCACCTTACCTTGGCTTAAAACAGAAACAGGCAAATACAAATCCGGAAGCACTTCCTGACACTCGACCCATTCTCCTCCTGAAAGAGAGGGATATTCAACTCTCAGGACACACCATAAATCCGTAATGACATGAACACGACCTTTCCGTTTATATTTTCCTTTGCGGGGAATAAACTCAATCACCTCAACCGTGCGGTCCTTTTCTTTATAAGAACCGATCCATTCGAACTCATACTTTTTCATTTCCCGTTCCCGCCAGGGCAGATAACGGCTATTGACCTCAAAGAACAATCCGGAGGTCCAACCTTCCCGCGGCACGATGAGGTCCTGTTCCCGATCGGAGAGTCTTTCATTGCACTCGATCAGCCGACAATGACTGTTGACAGCTCCCTGACCATCATAAGTGACAATTCGACCCGTCCGATAGGCCAAATCCGGATACTTCAATATTAAATTAAAATATCTTCGCATCATCGGAATAATTGCAAACACTTTCTTCCCCCGTCGAACCACATCCTGCAAGTCTTTTATATTCTGATCATAACGTTTGATAACCTCCGCTTCATAAGAAAGAAACCGACCATAATAGGCAGGGGCATTCTCCTGTACCTTGCGTATAACTTCAAGCGCGTAATCGCTACCGTCAGGCATCACAAAGACCTCTTTCAGCGTATAAACGATTTCCGGCAATCTGACAGGGTATTCCAATTCCTCTCCAGCACCTAAAAACAGCGTATCGCTCACAGTCTGATAACCGATAGAAGAAAATTCAACCCGATAGGTGCCGGCCGGCAAAGAATTTATCCGGTAATATCCCTGTTTGTCGGTAATGGCCCCCATCCTCAATGCCGGAAGATAGATTGTGGCATACGGAACACCCGTAGAATCATTGGCCATGATACGGCCGTAAAATTCCTGGGCATGCAAAGACACAGTAGACAAACCTGCGATGCTCAGAGAAAAAAACAACCATCCTAATACGGCCCCTATGCCGCTGAAAAAACGGACGGATGCATAAAATCGTGATAAAAACATATTACTATTAAAATTTACCGGCGCAAACATGACCTCTCATATTACCCGATCGAAAAAATATATTACATATAGTCCTGGATTCCCCGTTACCGGATCAATGAATCTCTTTCTTTGAATCCCATATTCCGAATGCGGGAAACCGAATCCCGCCTATAGCCGCAAAATAACGGATAAAAAAGAGACGGACAAAACTCTTTCTCCCTTTTTCTTACATCCCCCCCGGACGCAGTCCCCGTTTTCCAGAACTTTCCAATCCTGAAAACGGGAACCGACCACTATCCTCTTCCTCAGAAACTCTTTATTTCTTGACCGAAATATCCTTATAACTGATAGAACTGCCGGTCAGAATCTTCAGACTGAGATTTTTAGTATTTACAGAATCCATTGGGGCAGTACAGGAAATATCCATCAATAAAGAAACCGGCAAATAGCAGTCAGGCGACACCTCCCGACATTCATATCTGCCGCCCCCTACAAATGAAGAATACTCAACCCTCAGAATACACCACAGATCCTCTACAATATAAATGCTTCCCTTATTCCAATACTCCTTATTTTTTTTCGGGGAAAACTCTATCACATCGATCACACGACCTCCTTCCTCATAGGAACCGTTCCATTCAAAATCGAATTTTGTCATCCCCTTTTTTCCCCAGGGAGAATCGTCAGAACTCAGCCCCGCAATAAAAGAAGAGGTCTTACCGCCTTCCGGGATAATGATTTTCTTCTCCTTATCGGTAAGGTTTTCATTACATTCGATCAAACGGCCATTGCTTTCAACGGCCTTCTTTCCATCATAACTAACCGTACGTCCTGTTTGGAAAGCCAACTCTGGATATTTGAATATCAAATTTACAATTTTTCGGGCAGGAGTCAAAAAAGCCAACGTTTTAATCACACGGCGAATCGCTGCCGGCAAATCTTTCAGATTCTGGTCATATCGGTCGACAATATCGGCCTCATAAGAGGTAACCGCGCCATAATAGGCAGGAGCATTTTCCTGCACCTTGCTCAATAATTCAAGCGCATAGTTACCACCGTCAGACATCACACAAACCTCTTTCAAAGTGTAGGCCACCTCCGGCAGCAAGACAGGATATTCCAGATCATCGCCGGCAGCAAGAACCAGCGTATCGCTCACGGTCTGATAACCGATAGAAGAAAATTCGACCCGATAAGTGCCGGCAGGCAAAGATTCTATACGATAATATCCATCAGGATCGGTAATGACACCCGTTTTTAATGCGGGCAGGTAGACGGTGGCATACGGCACACACACCGAATCATTGGCCATGATACGGCCATGAAATCCCTGGGAATGTGAAGAAACGGCAAAACTACATGCGATACTTACCCAAAACATGAAAAATACTCTCAGGGCACGATTGCTCACAAATGAACGAATGACAGAGTCAAATTGTAATAAAAACATAGTACTTAAAAATTTTATGAATGCAAATATGATGTTTTATATCAAAAAAAGCAAATAAAAAACGTAAAACATATAACAAATGTCTCACGTTTTTATTAATTTTACGGCACAACTGCTATAACTCATCCGTTGTGCATTATATTTTCCATTTCCAGGCCGCTATTTGCCCGCGCATTCCGTCTCCAGAATACGTTTCAGAACGGTCTGTGCGGAAATCTCCCGATTGGCGGCCTCTGGTATAACCAAAGAGCGAGGTCCTTCAATGACGTCATCGGTAACAATCATACCACGACGCACCGGCAGACAATGCATAAAATGTGCATCGTTGGTGACGGCCATCTGGCGCGCGCTGACAGTCCAGGAGCGATCGTCGCAAATGTTTTTTCCATAATTCGGATCGGCATATGCAGACCAGTTCTTGGCATACACGAAATCGGCACCCTCAAAAGCCTTCATCTGGTCATATTCTATCGTGGCGCCGGCCGTAAAACGGGGGTCCAACTCATATCCTTCCGGATGGGTAATGACAACCTCATAACCTGCGGCAACCGCAAATTGGGCGAAAGAATTGGGTACAGCCTGTGGAAGGCATCGCGGATGAGGCGCCCAGGTCATGACAACCTTCGGACGTGCCTTCTCCTTGTGCTCTTCAATCGTAATGATATCGGCAAACGCCTGCAACGGATGCCCGGTAGCCACCTCCATGCTGAAAACCGGCCGGCCGGAATAACGGATGAACTGATTGAGGATCTTTTCATTGTAATCGTCCGCCTTATTCTCAAACTTGGCGAATGATCGCACTCCGATGACATCGCAATAACAGCCCATCACCGGTACAGCCTCCAATAAATGTTCCGGCTTGTCGCCATCCATAATAACACCGCGTTCCGTCTCCAGCTTCCAGGCACCTTGATTGACATCCAACACGATAGTATTCATGCCGAGGTTCATAGCCGCCTTCTGGGTGCTGAGCCGGGTCCGCAAGCTGGAATTAAAAAAGATCATCAACAGGGTCTTATTCTTACCGAGATGCTGATAGGCAAAACGGTCGGCCTTTACCTCAAGAGCCTCACGAACGGCAGCATGCAAATCGCCGAGATCCTGAACAGACGTATAATATCTCATAGGGAGTATAATTAAGTTAATAACATATTTTCCACGGCCTTACGCCTTTATATAAATAAAAAGAATTACGAATCGGGAAACCCTGCCATGAAAGCCGGCATCCGCAATTCGTAATTCTTAAAAGAACTGCAATGATTATTCAACGAACTTCTTGATAATAATGGAAGCATTGTGTCCGCCGAATCCGAATGTATTGGAAAGGGCTGCATTGACAGTACGCTTCTGAGCCTTGTTAAATGTGAAGTTCAAGTTATAGTCGATGTTCTCGTCCTTATCCTCTTCATCATGGTTGATGGTAGGAGGAACGATATCATCCTGTACGGACTTCACACAGATCAAAGCCTCTACCGCTCCGGCAGCACCGAGAAGGTGACCTGTCATGGACTTGGTAGAACTGATATTTAATTTATAGGCATGTTCACCAAAAACCTCCTTAATAGCCTTGGCCTCCGACAAATCTCCCACCGGAGTGGAAGTGCCATGCACGTTGATATAGTCAATGTCTGTAGGTTGCAGGTTAGCATCTTCAAGGGCAGCCTCCATGACAAGGCGTGCGCCGAGTCCTTCAGGATGCGTAGCCGTCAGATGATAAGCATCAGCCGACATTCCGCCGCCGACAACTTCGGCATAGATCTTGGCACCGCGGGCCTGAGCATGTTCCAGGGTCTCGAGAATAAGACAGCCGGAACCTTCACCCATTACGAAGCCGTCACGGCTACCGCTGAACGGGCGGGAAGCACGCTGAGGATCTTCGTTGCGAGTGGAAAGCGCTTTCATTGAATTGAAACCGCCTACACCGGCCTCGCAAATGGCTGCTTCGGCTCCACCGGCAACAATAATATTGGCTTTGCCGAGACGAAGCAGATTGAAAGCATCGATCATGCCGTGAGTAGAAGATGCACATGCAGATACCGTTCCATAGTTAGGCCCGTGGAATCCGTATGTGATACTGATATGACCGGCAGCGATGTCGGCGATCATCTTCGGAATAAAGAACGGGTTAAACTTAGGACCTTGCTCTGCATCATAAGAACCTACCTCTTCTTGGAACGTCTTGATACCGCCGATACCGGCAGAGTAAATCACACCGATACGGTTTTTGTCTTCCGTCTCAAGATCGATGCCGCAATCTTCGATAGCTTCTTTTACGGCAGCGATGGCAAGCTGGGTATAGCGATCCAACTTACGGACTTCCTTTCTATCGAAATAGAGGGTAGGGTCGAAGCCCTTCACCTCGCAGGCAAATTGGGTCTTGAACTTTGAAGCATCGAACAAGGTGATGGGAGCGCAACCGCTCTTGCCCTCGCAAAGGGCCGCCCACGTCTCCTCGACATTCTTACCGAGGGGAGTGATGGCACCAAGTCCGGTGACTACAACTCTTTTTAATTCCATATTGATTAGGTAGGGGATAATAAAATGATTAGAGGGAATGGATTACTTGTTAGCCTCGATGTAAGCGATGGCGTCACCAACAGTGTTGATCTTCTCGGCCTGATCGTCCGGGATAGTAATACCGAATTCCTTCTCGAATTCCATGATGAGTTCTACAGTATCCAAAGAATCTGCACCGAGGTCATTGGTGAAACTTGCTTCAGGAGTTACTTCAGTTTCTTCAACACCTAATTTCTCAACAATAATTTCTTTTACTTTAGCTTCGATTTCTGACATAATCGTAATTATTAAAAGGGTTAATGATTATTTTGTGTATTTCAAAGTTGTTCTACTGAGGGCAATATATACCTCACCCAAGAAAACGTTGCAAAGTAAACGAAAAACTACCTTGCCACGAAATTATTTCTCTTGAAATTAGTATTTTCTGCACATTACAGCCCATTTTGAGCAAGAAATGACAAGTAAGCGTGATAAAATTTTAAATTTTCAACCTCCTAACGAAGTATTTCAGCATCCCTGCCTGATTTTTTAACAAGCGAGTGTGTTAGAGCCGGCTCCCCGAAACAGGACCGGCCCATTCACCTTCCCGCTACTTCCTCCAGACATCCCGAAGGCGTTTTCGTCTTTGTGAATGACACTTCCCGGATGGCCGGAAACAGCAACTACATTCATGATCCTGCCATCCGAAACGACGGCACATGTCATCACATGCTATATACCGGTCGCCGCATTGCCGTTACAACCTCCCCCACACGATATGCCCGGGTATAAAAATCAGGAATCGCGACCGACACAGCAGATAGCCCTTTCTCCAACAATCCAAAGTACTCCCACCTTGTGTGAAGTCCCTCCCCACTCCCGTTGAATTGGAATTTAGAGCAGGTTTTATTTCTTATTTCCTACATTTACACTACCTTTGCGGCCTGAAATCATATTCATCACTACACATTAATATATATAATGAAAAATATCGCCATCTTCGCCTCCGGGTCGGGCAGCAATGCCGAAAACATTGCGAACTACTTTAAAGAAAGTGCCGAGGTAAACATTGCTCTCATCGTCTGCAACAAGGCCGAGGCCTATGTTATGGAACGGGCCAGGCGCCTCGGGATTCCCGCAACGATCCTGACCGGCGCACAGATGAAAGACGAAAACGCTGTGCTGGATCTCATGAAACAATACGATATCGAATTTATCGTTCTGGCCGGCTACCTCCTGCGCATACCCGAATATCTTGTCAAAGCATACCCTAAAGCTATCGTCAACATCCACCCCGCATTGTTACCGCTCCATGGCGGCAAAGGTATGTACGGTGACTACGTGCACGAGGATGTGATCCGGTGCGGTGACAAAGAGTCCGGCATCACGATCCATTATGTCAACGAGCAATATGATTCCGGCGCAATCATCTTTCAGGCCAAATGTCCGGTATTGCCCTCCGACACGCCACACGATCTGGCTTCACGCATCCATGCATTGGAATATGCACATTTCCCGCATGTCATCGCCGAAACAATAGGCCGTCTCTGATATCCGGCACCGGCCCGCGGCAGGATACGAAACGATTTCATCTCTTTTTTGCATATTCGCTGTAACTTTCCTGCATATTTCTTTTTATATTTTCCATAAAATGCAAAAACATTCCCCGTATTTGCATTTTAATACAAGTTTATTTCTATCTTTGCAACCGCATATTACAAATAAATATGAAATATAAGAAAGAAAGAATCGCCTGGATTCGCGAAATCATCGCCAATCAGAACATCAATAATCAGGAAGACCTGCAGAAAGCGCTTCAGGCACGAGGCATATCCGTCACCCAGGCAACCCTGAGCCGTGACCTCAAGCAGATGAGGATTGCAAAAGTATCCGCTCCCGACGGCGGGTACCGGTATATTGTCACCAACGACAAAATAGGCGGCGAACCGATGAAAGCCGGCATTTCCGACAATTCGACACTCGTCAACGGAGTGCTCAATATGGAATGCAGCGAAGTGCTTGCCGTCATCAAAACCACTCCCGGCCTCGCCGGAAGCATCGCATACAACATCGATATCGCAGCTCTGCCCGAAATCATGGGAACGATCGCCGGCGATGATACGATTCTCGTCATCCCCCGCGGAGGGTACCTCATGGAACAGGTGAAAAAGTCCATCTGCAACTATTTGGGCCTCCGTCCATAAGACAGATAACCAATTATCACACAAACACAACACGTCATTCAATTTCATAATCGGTCAAAAAACAATGGATCAGATTAAAAATTCGACAACAGATCATTCCGAACAGGCTGCGGCCGCCCCGGAAACACCTAAAGACATCAAAATCTATATCGCAAACAAACAGCACGTTTCCTATGTCGAAGAAATTTTGAAAACGATAGAGGAATCGTCAAAGGCAAGAGGTACCGGCATCGCCCGACGCTCCCCCGATTATGTCGCCCAGAAGATGATCGAAGGCAAAGCCATCATCGCCCTCTGCGGAAGCGATTTCGCCGGATTCTGCTACATCGAAAGCTGGAGCAACAAGCAGTACGTCGTCAATTCCGGCCTCATTGTCAATCCGAAATACCGAGGGCTCGGTCTTGCCAAGCGTATCAAGAAGTTTTCTTTCAACTATTCGCGACGGCTCTTCCCCGAAGCCAAACTGTTCGGTCTTACCTCGGGTGCCGCCGTCCTTAAGATCAATAACGAATTGGGCTACCGGCCGGTCACATTCGAACAACTGACCGACGATCCCGCTTTCTGGCGCGGATGTCAGAGTTGTGTCAATTACGACATCCTGACCCGCACGGATCACAAGCGATGCATCTGTACCGCTATGCTTTACGACCCGGCGGAACACACCAACGAGGTATTGGAAGATCTCGACAAGATCTAATCCTGCACCCGCATCACCCCAGATCCCGTTTTCTCAAATGCAAACCGTCTCTTTTCCGGTTCAAGTGTTATACCATTAACCTGGCAAACCGACACAGAGCCGGAAGGCGGGTCCGAAACGCAACCGTATTATTTACTTTTAACCGTTCACAGTATGAAAAAGAAAGTTGTAGTAGCCTTCAGTGGCGGCTTAGACACCAGCTATACCGTAATGTACCTCAGCCACGAAAAAAACTACGAGGTCTATGCCGCATGTGCCAACACCGGCGGCTTCAGTGCCGAACAACTGAAGACCAATGAAGAAAATGCCTATAAACTCGGTGCCACCAAATATGTTACGCTCGATGTAACACAGGAATATTATGAGAAAAGCCTGAAATATATGATTTACGGCAACGTGTTGCGTAACAATTGTTATCCGGTTTCCGTCTCATCTGAACGTATTTTCCAGGCCTTGGCCATTGCCCGCTATGCAAAAGAAATCGGCGCTGATGCCATCGCTCACGGATCGACCGGAGCCGGCAATGACCAGATCCGCTTCGATATGACGTTCCTTGTCATGGCCCCGGGAACGGAAATCATCACTCTGACACGCGACAACACGCTTACCCGTAAGGAGGAAGTCGACTACCTGAATGCCCACGGTTTTTCTGCAGACTTCACAAAACTGAAATATTCCTATAACGTCGGAATCTGGGGCACCTCCATCTGCGGCGGCGAAATCCTCGACAGCACCCAGGGCCTTCCTGAAAGCGCCTATCTCAAGCACCCCACCAAACAAGGAAGCGAAATTCTTGCCTTAGGCTTTAAAAAGGGAGAATTAGTTTCTGTCAACGGCAAAAAATATGATAACAGGATCGAGGCCATCCAGGCCGTTGAAGAAATTGGCGCCTCCTATGCTATCGGACGCGATTGTCACGTAGGCGACACCATTATCGGCATTAAAGGACGCGTCGGATTTGAGGCGGCCGCCCCTATGCTCATCATCGGAGCCCATCGTTTCCTTGAAAAATATACACTCTCAAAATGGCAGCAATACTGGAAAGATCAAGTTTCCAACTGGTATGGCATGTTCCTGCATGAAAGTCAGTATCTCGAACCGGTCATGCCCGATATAGAGGCCATGTTGCTCTCATCACAGCGCAATGTCAACGGTACGGTAACCCTCGAGCTACGCCCCTATTCATTCCAGACGCTGGGAGTCGACTCGCCGGATGACCTCGTACATAACAAATTAGGTGAATATGGCGAAACTCAGAAAGGATGGACGGCAGACGAAGCTAAAGGTTTCATCAAGGTCCTCTCGACACCTCTCAGAGCCTATTATGCCTCTCACCCGGATGAAAGACAATAGTCTTCATCTCCCCGTAAGGGGAAAATCCTTAACAAAAACTACTTAAACTATGGGAGAAAAAAGATTAGTCCGTAAAAACGGAAAAATTGCAGGCGTATGCGGTGGTCTTGCAAGTTATTTCGGCATCGACGCCACCATCATCCGCATCATCTGGCTGGTTCTGGTCTTCGGACTTGGCACAGGAGTTCTTCTCTATCTGATCATGTGGCTTGTCATGCCCAAAGAAAAAGCACAATGATCAGAGCAGGCATTATCGGAGGTGCCGGTTATACCGCCGGCGAACTCCTTAGGATTCTCATCAACCATCCCGAGGTTGAAATCGCATTTGTCAACAGTCAAAGCAATGCGGGCAATCCTATCTCGTCCATTCATAGCGGCCTCATCGGAGATACGAACCTGATCTTTACAGAGGCATTGCCACTGGCGGATGTTGATGTGCTTTTCCTATGTACGGCACACGGCGACAGCCGTAAATTCATGGAAACCCATGCCGCCGAAATTCCCTCTAAGACCCGAATCATCGACCTCGCACAGGATTTTCGGCTGTCCTGCCCCGACAACGACTTCATCTACGGTCTTCCGGAACTGCAACGCGCACGCATAAGCGAAGCCATACATGTCGCCAATCCCGGCTGCTTCGCCACCTGTATCCAGCTGGCCATGCTGCCGGCCTTCCATAAAGGCTTGATCCGCGAAGACGTACACATCAACGGTATCACCGGGTCAACCGGCGCCGGCGTCAAACCGTCGGCCACCACCCATTACAGCTGGCGCAACGACAATATTTCCGTCTACAAAACCTTCAGGCATCAGCACCTGCTGGAAATCAACGAGACCTGCCACCGGCTTGACAGTAACTACAGCGGACGATTATTTTTCATTCCCCAACGCGGCTGTTTTGCCAGAGGCATTTTCGTTACGACCTATACTACCTGCAAAGCGCCGCTGGAAGAAATCCGCGAAGCTTATGACAACTACTATAAGACAGCTCGTTTCACCCATGTAGTATCGGCATCTCCCGACATGAAACAAGTTGTCGGCACGAACAAGGCTCTTATCTACATTGACAAGTTCGAAGATCAGCTACTGATGGTTTCCTGTATCGACAACCTGCTGAAAGGAGCCAGCGGACAGGCCGTGCAGAACATGAATCTCATGTTCGGACTGCCGGAAGATACAGGTCTGAAACTCAAACCGGCCGGCTTTTGATTGTAAAAGCTGCCATCACCAACAATAACCCTTTCATCCTTTTTTTGTGAAACTTTTCGACGTTTATCCTTTATTTGACATCCAGATTGAACGCGGACAAGGATGTTTCGTTTACGACAATCACAGCACGGAATATCTGGATTTCTATGGTGGCCACGCCGTCATCAGCATCGGCCACTGCCATCCGCGCTACGTCCGGACCCTCGCGGAACAAGGTTCCAGACTCTCGTTCTATAGCAATTCCGTCAAAAATCCGTTACAGCAACAGCTTGCCGACAGACTCGGCAAAATCAGCGGATACGACGACTATCAACTATTCCTAATCAACTCCGGAGCCGAAGCCAATGAAAATGCGCTTAAATTGGCCTCTTTCAAAACAGGCAAAACCAAAGTCATCGCTTTTGACCATGCTTTCCATGGCCGTACCTCCGGCGCAGTCAATGTAACCGACAATCCACGGATCAAAGCCCCTATCAACCTCGGTTTTCCCGTCTCTTTCGTTCCGTTAAACAACATTGATGCAGTAAAGCGGGAACTGGCGGGCGGCGACGTTGCCGCAGTCATCATCGAAGGCATCAGCGGTGTCGGCGGCATCCACATCCCCGACGACATTTTCATGCGGCAGCTCCGAGAAGAGACCGCCCGGGCCGGCGCCGTCCTCATCCTCGATGAAATTCAGTCAGGATATGGCCGCAGCGGCCGTTTTTTCGCCCATCAGCACTATGGCGATCTCCGGCCTGACCTCATCACCGTAGCCAAAGGCATCGCCAACGGCTATCCTTTCGCCGGCGTGCTCGTCTCTCCCGACTTCACGCCCGTGTACGGCCAACTGGGCACCACTTTCGGCGGCAACCATCTGGGCTGTGCCCTTGCCTGCACCGTGCTGGACGTTATCGAAGAAGAAAATCTCATAGAAAATGCGGCATCACAGGGGACCTACCTTCTCGAAAAACTGCGCGGCATGAATATTCCCGGCCTCTTCGAACTGCGTGGTCGAGGTCTGATGATCGGTATCGAATTCAATGGACCGGCTAAGGAAATCCGCTCCCGCCTGCTCTTCGACGAACATGTGTTTACCGGGGCCGCCGGTACCAATACCATCCGGTTATTACCGCCGCTCTGCATTACGCGGGAACAATGCGACCTCTTCCTTTCGAGATTCCAGAAAGTGCTCGGCTCCATCGGCTGATTACCGCCATTTGGACAAAAGCCCCGATAACTTTATAGCTGAATGGTTCGCGGAAAAACATTTCTCCCGGACCATTCATTTTATCTACGACATGAACAATCACCGCACTATCCTCGACATCGCCCTACCGAGCATCGTCACCAATATCACCATCCCGCTTTTGGGTCTGGCCGACCTCATCATCAGCGGACACATCGGCGACAACCATTCTGCCGTCTACATCGGTGCGGTCTCCATCGGAGGTCTCGTTTTCAATATGATCTACTGGATCTTCGGATTCCTGCGCATGGGCACGAGCGGACTCACAGCCCAGGCTTTCGGCAGCCGCCGGAGCGATAAACAGCTGGGAATCCTGCTACAGGCCTCGGCAGTAGCCTTGATCTGCAGCGCCGGTATCATCGGCTTGCAACGACCCATTGAATGGATGGCCGGAATGATCATTTCGCCATCGGCCGAAGTATGGCAACTGGCCATTGCCTACTTCCGGATCCGTATCTGGGCCGCACCCGCCGCCTTACTGCTCTTCGCCGTCAACGGCTGGTTCATCGGCATGCAGAACTCCCGGTTCCCCATGTATATCGCCATCATCCAGAATCTTATCAACATCGCCGCAAGCGCCGGCCTTGTATTCGGTCTTCGGATGGACGTTACAGGTATAGCGCTCGGCACTGTTATCTCCCAATATGCAGGTCTTGCCGTAGCCGCGACGCTATGGCACAGACATTATCGCCGAACCATTTTTCAAAAAACCTTTGCAAATGATATAATAGAAAGACAAGCGCATACGCCAACACCCCCAAGGACCCGCCAGCTCCTTTCTTTCTGGCGAGAATGCCTGCAAAGAAAATCCATGAAGCATTTTTTCACCGTCAACAGCGACATCTTCCTGCGGACTCTCTGTATCATCGCCGTAACATGCAGTTTCACCTCTATCGGTGCCAATCAGGGAGATCTTATATTGGCCTGCAACACCCTGCTGATTCAGTTCTTCACATTGTTTTCCTACTTCATCGACGGTTTCGCCCTGGCCGGAGAAGCCCTGACCGGAAAAAATATAGGAGAAAAAAATAACAAAACCCTTTATTCCTGCATCAGGGATCTTTTTATCTGGGGCAGTGGCATCGTCCTCGGTTTCACGTTGCTGTACAGTTGGGGCGGAGAAGCGCTCCTAACCTTACTAACCAACGACAGCAAGGTCATCGACGCCGCTTCGACCTATTACATTTGGGTCGTAGCAATTCCTCTTGTCAGCTTCGCAGCATTCCTATGGGACGGCATATTCATCGGGGCCACAGCCACCAAACCTATGCTGATAACCCTTGCCGCAGCCACATGTCTATTCTTTTTCTTGTTTTTCGGAATACCGGGAATCGGGGCAATCCTCCCATTACCGAACACAATCGTCGCAGACAGCAACCACCGGCTCTGGTTTGCCTTCCTGGGTTATCTCGGTGTCCGTAGCCTGCTGCAAACGGTATGGGCACGCAAAACCCTGCGGCATGCACTGCTCTGCAACTTTTGAGAAAGAGGCACGTTCCATCCGTACGAAGTCATGATTTTCAGAAAACCGGAAACGACATTCCAGAAACCGGCATTTTGGAAATCACCACTAACAAACACGCCCATTTCACCCCTCTTAAGTTCATTTACAACCTAATAAATAGCCAAAAGAAAGTTTAAATTACATTTTTTCACTATATTTGCGCGCGATTATGTCCTAAGACAAGGCTGTCTACCATGCCCGTATGTCGACCGACAGGCGCTTATACACACACCGCTTTTAAAATTCGATCACAAGTATGAATATATCCTACAAATGGCTGAAAGATTATCTGGAGTTCGATCTCACCCCGGAAGAAACCTCGGCGGCTCTGACCTCCATAGGCCTTGAAACAGAAGACATAGAAGAAAAAGAGAGCATCAAAGGCGGCCTGAAAGGGTTGGTTACCGCCGAAGTACTGACGTGCGAACCGCATCCGAACAGCGACCACATGCACATCACCACAGTAGACCTCGGAAACGGAGGCGAGCCGGTGCAGATCGTCTGTGGAGCTCCCAATGTGGCTGCCGGACAAAAGGTCATCGTCGCCCCGATCGGGACCGTGCTGTATGACGGCGACCAGACATTCACTATCAAACGTTCCAAGCTGCGTGGAGTAGAATCACTCGGAATGATCTGCGCTGAAGATGAAATCGGCATCGGACATTCCCACGACGGCATCATCGTCCTGCCCCAGGAAACTCCGGCAGGCATTCCCGCCAGCGAATATTATCACGTGGAAAGCGACTATGTACTGGAAGTAGACATCACCCCGAACCGTATCGACGCTGCCTCCCACTACGGAGTTGCCCGCGATCTTTATGCTTACCTTGTACAACACGGGCGGAAAGCCTCTCTGAAACGTCCTTCCGTGGATAGTTTCAAGGCTGACCGCATGGACGGTCAGCCGGCCTCCATCCGCGTTGAAAACAGCGAAGCCTGTCCGCGTTATTCCGGTCTCACCATCGAAGGTGTTACTGTCAAGGAAAGTCCGGAATGGCTGAAACAACGTCTGACAGCCATCGGCCTCCGGCCCATCAACAACATCGTGGATATCACGAACTTCATCTTGCATGAAACCGGTATCCCGATGCACACGTTCGACCTCGACAAAATCCAGGATCGTCAGATCATCGTAAAAACCTGCCCCGAGGGCACCGCATTCACCACCCTCGACGGCGTAGAGAGAAAACTCAGCGACAAAGATCTTATGATTTGCAGCCCGGCAGGCCCGATGTGTATAGCGGGAGTCTTCGGAGGGCTGGAATCGGGCACTACAGAATCGACAACCAGCATTTTCCTGGAGGCGGCCTATTTCAATCCCTCATGGATACGCAAATCGGCACGCCGTCACGGCCTAAACACCGATGCCTCTTTCCGCTACGAGCGCGGGATCGACATCAACAACGTTCCTTATGCTTTACGCCGCGCCGCGCTCCTCGTCAAGGAGCTTGCCGGCGGTGAAATTATCGGCGAACCGGTCGAATACTATCCCACTCCTGCCAGCCGCGCCGTGGTAGAGCTTACCTACGCCCGTGTAAACGGCCTCTGCGGTATAGAAATTCCTAAAGAGGATGTCAAAAGGATCCTCACACTTTTGGAAATGGAAATCATCGGTGAAAATGCCGACAGCGTGACGGTCAAAGTCCCCACCTATCGTGTGGATGTCTATCGCGACTGCGACGTTATCGAAGACCTGCTCCGCATTTACGGCTACGACCAGGTAACTTACAGCGACACGGTAAAGATGAGTCTTTCCCACAAAACGGCGACCGATGAAAGCAACACGTTGCAGCGCCTCATCGCCGAGCAGCTCACCGGATGCGGGTTCAGCGAAATCATGAACAACTCGCTCACTTCCGATACTTACTACGAAGGGCTGACAACATTCCCGGCAGCACGTCTTGTACGGCTGATGAACCCTCTGAGCGGAGATCTGAATGTTATGCGACAGACTTTACTCATCGGCGGACTGCAGAGCATTATCCGAAATATCAAATACCGTCAGACCGACCTACACTTCTATGAATTCGGCAACTGCCAGTATTTCGATGCGGAAAAACAGGCGGCTCAACCGGAAGCGCCCCTCGCCGGTTTCAGCGAAGAAGCACATCTCGGCCTCTGGATAACAGGCAACCGAACCAGTGAAAGCTGGATACAGGCCGATGAGAAAACCAGCGTCTTTGAATTGAAGGCTGTAGTACTGAATATATTGAAACGGCTGGGCGTTGCCGCCAACATACGTCAGAGACAGTATCAAAACGATATCTTTGCTGCCGGCCTGGAACTTTCCACCCCTTCCGGCAAAATATTGGCAAATCTCGGTATCGTATCCAACAAAATCCTCAAGAAATTCGATATCGAACAGGAAGTATATTTTGCCGAAATACATTGGGGGGCACTCATGAAAGAGGCCGCACGCGTCAAAGTCACTTATACGGACATCGCCAAGTTCCCGCCAGTCAAGCGCGACCTTGCATTACTCGTCGACAAGACCGTCCAATTCGCCCAAATCGAAAAAGCGGCATTCGACACAGACCGCAAACTCCTGAAATCTGTCAATCTGTTCGATGTGTACGAAGGTAAGAACCTGCCGGAAGGGAAAAAATCCTATGCCGTCAGCTTTATGTTGCAGGACACCGAAAAAACCCTCAACGACAAACAGATCGACAACCTCATGCAACGTCTCATTAAGACGTTTGAAACCCAGCTCGGCGCGCAACTCCGATGACGGAAGCACCGGCAACCAATATATTGTCATAAAATATTAACATTTAATTTTACATAATAATATGGGAAGAGCTTTTGAATATCGAAAAGCAAGAAAACTGAAACGTTGGGGCAACATGAGCCGCACGTTTACCAAAATCGGTAAGGAAATCACCATGTGTGTCAAGACAAGCGGTCCGGACCCGGACAGCAATGCCCGCCTGCGTACGCTGATGGCCAACGCCCGCGCTGCCAACATGCCTAAAGACACCATTGAACGCGCTATCAAGAAGGCCACGGACAAAGACGCTTCCGACTATAAAGAGATCGTATATGAAGGATACGGCCCATTCGGTATTGCAATCGTTGTAGAGGCCGCTACCGACAACAATACCCGTACGGTAGCCAACGTCCGCAGCTATTTCAATAAATTCGGCGGATCGCTCGGCACCACCGGTTCCCTTTCTTTCCTTTTCGACCACAAAGCGGTTTTCAAAGTCAAACAGAAAGAGGGCGTCGACATGGACGAACTCGAACTGGAGCTGATCGACTTCGGTGTAGACGAAATATTCAATGACGAAGAAGAGGGCATTACCATTTACGGAGAATACGAGTCTTTCGCCCAAATTCAGAAATATCTCGAAGAAAACGGCTTTGAAATCATCAGCGGAGAGTTTGAACGCATCCCCAACGATCTGAAAGAGGTTACACCCGAACAGCGCGAGACTCTGGATAAACTGCTCGAGAAATTCGAGGATGATGAAGACATCACCAATGTGTTCCACAATATGAAAGAGGAAGAAGAATAACACGCTTCCTGCTTTCTCAAACACAAACCTCAATAATTATAATACGATACACTGCTGACAAACCGGAGCGTATCATAACAACACTTATTCTATTATACGAACATGAGTATCCAGCTTCAGAAAATACAAGAGCTTATCTCCAACCGGGAAAAAGCTCGTATGGGCGGCGGCCAGAAACGCATCGACGCACAACATGAGAAAGGAAAGATGACAGCCCGCGAGCGTATCGACATGCTCGTGGACCCGGGCAGTTTCGAGGAATATGACATGTTCCTGACCCACCGTTGTTCCAACTTCGGCATGGACAAGAGCCACCCCTTCGGCGACGGAGTAGTGACCGGTTCGGCAACTATCAACGGCCGACTGGTTTATCTCTTCGCCCAGGATTTTACCGTATCGGGCGGATCCCTTTCGGAAACCATGGCCCAGAAAATATGCAAGATCATGGACATGGCAATGAAGATGGGCGCTCCCATTATTGGCCTCAACGATTCGGGAGGTGCCCGAATTCAGGAAGGTATCGCAGCTATGGCCGGCTTTGGTGAAATCTTCGAACGCAATATTCTTGCCTCTGGCGTAGTGCCGCAGATCTCGGCCATCATGGGGCCATGTGCCGGTGGTTCGGTATATTCTCCGGCACTCACCGACTTCACAATGATGATCAAAGGAACAAGCTACATGTTCCTGACCGGCCCGAAAGTAGTAAAAGAGGTGCTCGGCGAAGTTGTAGATCAGGAAACCCTGGGCGGTGCCACGGTTCATACGACCAAGTCTGGTGTGGCACACTTCGCGGCAGAAACCGAAGAAGAGGGAATTGCAATGATCAAACAATTACTGAGCTACATTCCCCAGAATAACATGGAAGAAGCCCCTCGGATTACCTGCACGGATCCCATTTCACGCAAAGAAGACCTGCTGAACGAAATCATTCCGGAAAGCGCTAAGACCTCTTACGATATGTATCAGGTAATTGCGGCCGTTGTCGATCACGGTCAGTTGTTTGAGGTGCATGCCAACTGGGCCAAGAACATCATCGTCGGTTTTGCCCGGATGAACGGGCAAAGTGTCGGTATCGTAGCCAATCAGCCGAAAGTCATGGCCGGCGTTCTCGACAGCAATGCCTCTCGCAAGGCAGCCCGCTTCGTCCGCTTCTGCGACGCATTCAATATTCCAATTGTCACCCTCGTAGACGTGCCCGGCTTCCTTCCCGGCACCGGCCAGGAATACAACGGCGTGATTTCCCACGGCGCAAAATTACTCTATGCCTATGGAGAATCGACAGTTCCGAAAGTAACCGTCACTCTCCGCAAATCTTATGGTGGGTCACACATCGTAATGAGCTGCAAACAGTTGCGCGGCGACATCAACTATGCATGGCCATCGGCCGAAATTGCGGTAATGGGAGCCGACGGTGCCGTTGAAGTTCTCTACGGCAAAGAATTGAAGGCCGCCGAGACCCCGGAAGCAAAAATCGCCATCATCGCAGAGAAAAAGAAGGAATATGAAGACCTCTTCTGCAATCCTTACGATGCCGCACACAAGGGATATATCGATGACGTTATCGAACCGCGCAATACCCGTTTCCGTGTTATTCGTGCCTTGGAGAAACTCCGCCATAAACGAGTTCAGAATCCGGCGAAAAAACACGACAACCTGCCATTATAATTCAATTATAACCGGCATTGTTGCCAAGTAGAAAGTAAAATATCCTATGCAGAAAATATTATTTACGATTGGAACCATCTTAAGCACGTCGCTTCCCGCACTCGCCCAAAATACGGTAAAGGAAGAGACTCTTGCCAAGATCGAAAATTTCAAGACTCATGACCCGTTCGGTATTTCCATGGCTATCATAGCCATGGGAGTGGTTTTCATCGCGCTCATCATATTGTTCCTCTGTTTCAAATGGTCCGGCAATTTATTGAATAAAGGACTTAAAAAAAAGAAGACCGCCAAGACTGCCGCATCTGGCAGTTCCCCCATCCGGGTCACGCATAAAATATCCGGTAAATCGGCCGATAGCGAAATTGTAGCAGCCATCGGCATGGCGCTCTTCCTTGCAGAAGACGGTATGCACGATATCGAGAGTGATGAACTCACCTTGTCCCCCACGGAACAGGCCTGGACCGGACGAGGTAATAATCAGAAACAAGATCCGTGGAGAAAGTTCTGAAAAGACAATCTCCTCCATCTATAAACAAACCCCTAAAATTTCATACATATAAAACTCATGAAGAGCTATAAAATGAAAATCAACGGCAATGCCTATGAGGTAGCTGTAAAAGATATGAATGGCAATCGCGTGGAAGTCGAAGTCAACGGGAATGTGTACAATGTTGAATTGGCAGATGCACCCAAACCCAAAGCTCCCGTTATCAACCGGACTGCCGTTGCCAACGCTCCGGTATCCGCACCGGCCAGCGTTGCCGCTTCAACCCCACGTCCGGCAGCAGGTGGCGCCGCCGGAGCAGTACGCTCACCCCTTCCGGGCGTAGTGTTGTCAGTCAATACCACAGTCGGCGCAAGCGTGAAGCGCGGAGACGTATTGCTCGTACTTGAAGCCATGAAAATGGAAAACAATATCATGGCCGACAAAGACGGTACCGTATCTTCCATTCTTGTCAACAAAGGCGACAGCGTATTGGAAGGCGCAGAGCTGGTTGTCATCGGCTAACAGATAAGAAATAACAATATTACAAGATGAAATATTCCATCCTGACCAAAAGCATTGCATCGGTTGCCGTCGGTGCAATGCTTTTTGCTTGCACTCCGAAACAAAAAGACACAAGCTATACAATTATCGGTACCGCAGGAACAGAACTGCAAGACAGTACCATAGTCACAGTCATGCAAGGCGGCAATCTGCTTGCAACCGACACCATTCAGAACGGACAGTTTACCTTTACCGGTAAAGCGGATTCAATCACCGAAGTAAGGGTTCAGGCAGATAAACGGCATTATGCTATTGTATATCTGGAACCGGGAACGATCGCGGTCGATCTTTCCGAAAAGGTTGCAACCGGAACACCGCTGAACGACGATTACACATTTGTAGTGCGGGCGCTGAAAGAAACTCCGGAAGGAACAGATCCCGACAGTCTGGAACGAGCTTTATGCCAAAATCTGTATGACAAGCATCGCGACAACGCATTAGGCCGACGGGCATTCGTCAACCTCTGTTTTTATTATGATTATGACGAATTGAAAGCCGCTCTGGAGATCGCACCCGAAGCAATCCGCAACAATCCGATATTCTTCAAGAAACTTGAGGCAAAGGAAAAACAGGCAGCAACAGCTCCAGGCTCCCGTTTTATCGACATCTGCGGCATCGATGCCAAAACAGCCCGGCAAATCGGCAAAGACGAGGAACAGGGAGACAGTCTCGCCCTTGCCCGATTCGTCGGCAACGGGAAACCGACCCTGGTAGACTTCTGGGCAAGCTGGTGCGGCCCCTGCCGTGCGGAAATTCCCAATATTGCCGCTTGTGCAGCTAAATACGGAAATAAACTGAACGTGGTGGGCATTGCAGTCTGGGACAATCTTTCTCAGACACAGAATGCCATGAAGGAACTTAATATCACATGGCCGGTCATTTTCAATAAAGATGCATCCCAGCCTTACGGGATTCAGGGCATTCCGCATATCATGCTGATCGCACCGGACGGTACGATTCTTGAACGTGATCTGCGAGGCAAGCAGATAGAAGTTGCGATCGAAAAAGCACTGCGATAAACAGGAAAAACAAGAATCAAATCTGTATAATTGATAAAAAGAGGAGATTCAAGATATAAAGGACAACAACAATCCAATCTCCCAATATACACTAAACAAAAAATGAGGAACGATTTCATATAATCATTCTTCATTTTTTTTATGAGAAAATTCTCCCACTTCCGTATTCGACGCTTAATTTTATTATTCTCGCCATAGACATTATACGCCTAAGATCTAATAGAAAT
>CAZMOE010000026.1:0-35438 GCA_964567855.1 uncultured Prevotellaceae bacterium | reverse complement strand
GATACATCTCTAAGGAAGAGAAGTATCATTTTTTCCGAAGCGATTTTGCTCCACAAGATTAAAAAAAGAGATAAATGATCGACGATAAGAGTAGCAGGGCCTGAAGAGGCCCTTTTTTATGAACATAGGTTCGTGGGCAAAGTAAGTTAACTTCGTTGGCCATTTAAGTTGACTTAAATGACCGATGAACATATGTTCATAAAAATGGCATCTTAGGCTTCTGACTATGACTAAATTTACTTCACACAATTTGTTGTTATTTCCTGTTTCACTTCACATCGTCAGGAACTCTTTCCTGAAAGACTTTACAGCCCTGGCCGTTGTTTCCTGAATCGGTTCACAGGTGCAAAAGGGAACATTTTCCTTGCCGCAAATAAGGTGACTATATCTGAGTATTATATTGCTTTCAATACCCATTGTTTTACGAACTTGCAATCTGGTGTGTACTTGAATTTTATTTGTTATGTCGTTTGTCTACAGGCGTATTGATTGCCCCTCTAATTTTTCAGCGTTCTCAGCCGTTGATTTTAACGGCTGATTTGAGCTACGGTTATCTTCTATAGCCGTTCGTTCTTCATGAATTGAAATGACAATGGGAAGGGATTGGGTTTGGGTGGCTTTTTATAACGGAAAATGTGAGAATTATACATGATAAATAGGGGAAAATGTGAAATTTATATCCGTATATAGTACGGAAAATGTGAAAATGGTTATCTTTGCATCATAGGAATAATGATTTGTAATATGGACAAGTTACTGAAAAGGAAGGTCGATGCTTATTTAATGACCTGGAAGAATAATCCGGATAGAAAGCCTCTCATTATTAAGGGTGCCCGTCAAATCGGAAAGACGCGCTCTATAGAGTGGTTCGCTACTCGGAATTATAAAAACGTTATCCAGATTAATTTTATAGAACAGAAGAAATATAGGGATATTTTCAATGATGGATTTGAGGTGGATGTTGTTCTGAAAAATATCTCTCTGTTGAATCCTGAGTTCAAATTTGAGCCTGGAGAAACGATCTTCTTCTTCGACGAGTTGCAGGCGTGTCCCAATTGCGCTACTTCGTTGAAGTTTTTCAAATTGGATGGTCGATTTGATGTCATTTGTTCCGGTTCGCTGATGGGAATTAACTACAAAGAGATCGAATCCAATAGTGTCGGCTATAAAGAGGATTACGAGATGTATTCAATGGACTTTGAAGAGTTTCTTTGGGCTAAAGGCTATAACGAAGACTTTATCGAGGACCTTTTCTTTCACATGGTAGAGGTCAAACCTCTTGCGGCCTTGCAGATGGATATTCTTTTCGGTCTTTTCCGTGACTATGTTACTATTGGCGGTATGCCCGAAGTGGTTAATACGTATATAAAGAACAGAAATTTCAGTGGTACGTTGGGCATCCAGCAACAACTGTTGAGAGATTACGAGGAGGATATTACCAAATATGTCGAAGGTCTGGATAAAGCAAAGGTCAAAGCGGTGTATAATCATATTTCAACCTTTTTGGCCAAAGAAAAGAAACGTTTCCAGATTACCAAGATAGCTAAAAATGCAAGGAATAGGGATTATGTCGGTTGTGTGGAGTGGCTTGCCGATGCAGGTGTCATCAATATCTGCTATTGCCTGAATCAGCCTGAGCTTCCGCTAAAGGGAAATTACGATCCAAAACTCTATAAGATATATTTTAAAGATACGGGACTTTTGATAGCATCGCTTGATGAAGAAGCTCAGGAGGATTTGAGGGCAAATAAGAACTTCGGTACTTATAAAGGGGCTATTTACGAAAATATTGTAGGAGACATGCTTGTGAAACAGGGATATCAATTATTCTATTATAATAGTGACAAACCTGCTCTCGAGATGGACTTCTTTGTCAGAGATGCGGATTCGCTCATCCCGGTGGAGGTAAAGGCCAATGATGGGGCAACAGCGTCACTGAATAATCTGCTGAAAGAAGATAGGTATCCCGATATTAAATACGGAATAAAGTTGGGATATAAAAACATCGGCTTCAATGGAAAATTTTATACTTTCCCCTATTTCTTGACATGCTTGTTGAAGAGATTTGTCGCTGAAAGAGGTGTGCTTCATCGGGTTTAATATTCTTGAGGTGACAGCCAAGCATGGAAAACGTTTATAAAGGCACCAAAAATATGGAAAAAACTACAAATATACAGGAGATATATTTGTAACTACCTTCGAAAATGATGCTTATTTTCTATAATAAATCTTAGAAGATTATCAATTCTTTGGTTGAATTTCTGAACATCATTTTGTGTGAGCTTAAAAACGGATAGCCGAGTAATCCGTTTATGCTAAGTTTCAAATGGCTTATGTCGCCTACCACAAACGGCTGTTCTTCAAATGATATTTCGCCAATTGTGAAGTTCAACTTACCGAATTTTTGCTCGGTAATATCGCCTGAAATACCCACAAGATTGGTCGTATCAAATTGAGCATCCTCTGGCAATGCCGACCCGTTAATTAGATTTGCACCTGCTCCGCAGTCTATACCCATATCATAATCTTTGCCTCCGATGTTTACCTTAATGCAGGGCAAATAGTCCGAAGCAAATTGGCTATAAGGAATTACCGCAATCGGAGTACCTTGCATCTGCATATTTACTGCGGAGTCAATTAGGGTCAGTTTTCTGGCATCATAATCATATAGGATATTATAACCACCCAAAATATCCATCCCGATCAATCCGGCAATCGGTATTTCTTCAGCATTAGCCTCCAAGTGCTTTAGACTTCTTGTAAGAAATGTGGCATTTTCGACAGTAATACCCCCTATATTCAGAGTAATGTTGTCTGCAACGGCTACACCAGTGGCAGACCTCGCATTAACTCCGCCCAGATTTGCTGTTCCGCTTTCAGATTCCGAATTAGTAAAATATTCTGAATTTAGTATGGAACGCTTTGCGCCTGAATCCCATATCAAATTACATTCTTTTCCATTTACTTGACCTTTCAGAATCACCAAATTATTTTTGTCCAAAACAAACGGAATTGAGATTAC
The DNA here is from genome assembly GCA_964567855.1 of uncultured Prevotellaceae bacterium. Classification (GTDB taxonomy): domain Bacteria; phylum Bacteroidota; class Bacteroidia; order Bacteroidales; family UBA3663; genus Liminaster. The sequence continues at coordinate 32,416 of CAZMOE010000026.1, read as the reverse complement.
CGGTATTGCAGCTTTCTTAGCAAAAATCTTCTTAACCGTCTGTGATTTTGCCCCCGTCAGATAATCCAATTGGATAATCTTTCCGTTCTCATCGAATCCGAAGCTGGCATCTTTTTCTCCGAGAACTGAATAATTTATTTTATAGGTTAATATTGTGCCTCCATTAGCGGTAGGGTCAGAGCTTACAAGTGCCATACTCTCTATAGTATTGTTTGCAAGTGTAGCGAACACCGCTTTGAGTGAAGGCAATAGCAAATTACCGGAATTGCCCAAAATGGTACAATCCTCCGAGAGCAACCTATCCAACTTTGTAACATCTTTGTCGTTAAATGCTTCTTGAATTGCATTTAGCTGATTTTGATATTGCTCTTGTTGTGCGTAGGAGGTTAGCGCACAAATGAATGCCATAGCTATCAAGAGTATGTTTTTTTCATTGGGTGAAGTTATATTTATATTATTCGATGAAGTTTTTGATAAGAGATATGCAAATTTACTAATAATTTTCAATTATCAGCAGGTTTAATGATGGCTTTTCCACGGTAACTTAATACTGCATACTTCTGCCGTATAAATCAGCAATCGTATGGCTATTGACACAAATTCTCTCACTTGTTTGATCCCGGACTTCCGTAGGTTTCAGACGAAAGACTCCATTACGTCGGAATCCCCCGACACGATTTCGCAGTGTATCGCTGGCACGCTCGCCACTGCCGGAACTTACGATACGGTAGAGAAAATTCAGAAATTGATTGACGGCTTCAATACTGTCGGTTGAGCTATTGCCGAACTTTTGCAGGGGGCAATCTTTTTTTATCGGGAAATCCTCAGATTTTGAAGCGTAGATGTTATCGCCGGCAGAAGCGGGGAGAAATGTAGGTGCGGATACTGTCGGGCAGGAATAGGCGGTTGGCAGATGTCTGTCGGTTCTATCGGTGCGGATGTCAGCTGCAAGGCCGTCGTTGCTGCTTGCGGCGTTGGCGGAAGCAGGTCTGACGGAAGATGTGGCGAACAGAATTTTGCATGAGATTGTCTTTATTAAGTGTATGGTTCAATCTTGTGTGGCGTATGGAACAGAAATCGTCTTGTTGGCTCTTTCTTGTTGGCGGTAAAGGCAAAATCGGATATTGGAGGTGGTTGCTGCTGTGCTGTTTGTCGTATTGTGTATATCAGAGGCCGGTCGCGGCAATAGGGATGCCGTTGGATGCCGCTGTGGTCTCGGGGCACGATACTTTGTGCTTTTTTGGAGAGTCTTTGGTGTTGCCGGCCGTATCGGTGGGGGATCTGCCTTATTGCCGGGGGTGGTCGGAAAAAAAGGTGAAACGGTTTTATGGTGATTTGTTTCAAACGGATTTCAGGCAGTTTTTAAATTTCTGCACGGTGCAGGCCGGTGCGATGTGTATCGGCGATTGGGGATATTATCTTTTGGTAGAACGGATTGCGGCACACTATTTCCCCAAGGATACGTTGAGCGCCACCGTTTTTACCTGTTTCATGATGCGGCGCAGCGGGTACGAATGTACATTGACCTATCGCCTCCGGCAGCGTCAGATAGCCTGTTACGTATGCACGCTCCAGCGGGTGGACTATCGGCATCATCTGTATCGTCGGGGAAAGTGCTATTCGCAGGTGTGTGGCACCGATTGTCCGGGCGGGATAGAGTTGGACTGGTCGGAGATGGAGCGCAAGATGGAGTTGGGAAGGGGGCAGAAGGAAACTATGTCCCGGCTCAGGGCGTTGGACCTGCGGATGACAGAGGCTCCGCTCATCGGCTCCCGATTCTGTGAACGTCGGTTTTGCACGTCTATCGGTACCGACAGTCTGGAGGTTGCGGTCTGTTACAATCCGCAGCATCTGGTCTATTATGACCGGTATCCTTTCACATCGCTCGATGTTTATTTCAATACTCCTTTACCGGCGATGGCTGCAGAGCGGCTGAAAGAATCCTTTATGCCCCTGCTGCTGCGCTTGCCGCTCTTTGAGCGTGCCGATTTTCTGTTGCGTTATGTGCAGTTTGCCTATCGCTATGAAACCGATCATGCGCAATTCGGAAGGGAGAAATATAATTTTGCGGAAGAATCGTTGCATTATGACGCTGCCGATTGTGACGATCGCAGTATTCTGTATGCCACATTGCTTCGGCTGCTTGTTCCGGAGGTTGAGGTGATCGGGCTGAACTTTCCGCTGCATGTTTGTACGGCGGTTGCGTTTCCCGATAGCATGGGGATGGGGGAGGTCGTTCCACGACCTTTGGAAACAGGGGGAAATTGTGCCGGAAAATCCAAAAGCGCGGCAATCATCCCGTTGGGAGATGATGCGGACTTCATCGAGTGGAAAGGACGCCGCTATTATGTTGCCGATCCTACCTATGCCGGTGCGGGTATTGGTGAGTCGATGCCGGCTTTCAGGCAGATGGAGCCGGAGGTGATAGAGCTAATGCCTTTGTGGCGGAAGACGACTTGTGTTGATAAAGCGGGGGGATATTCCGACTTTTCTTTGGGACAAACTATCCGGTAGTTTTGTCAGGTACGATTCTGTTATTTGACAGATTGCAATGTGGCTGTCGTTATCTTGCAATCGGATGGACAAATACGGGGGTGGAGGACTTCGGATTACCGGCCTCGTCCTGCTTAGAACTTATAAGAAAGTCTGCAGGAGTGCGTGTGTCCGGAAATAAGAACTGGGGAGATGGATTTTTCAAAGAGGAAATACGGAAGGATCTTTATTGCAGTTATGGATGCAGGGAAAGAGTGATTGAAACCACACCGGAGGTCGCTTCGGTTCCGTAGTCGGGAGCAAGTGCCAGCCGGTAAGAGCCGCTGTAGGGAAAAGTAAGGGTTGATGCGACCGTGTTTTCACGTTGAATGAGTGAGCCCCAGGTTCCTCCGTCCCATCGGCCTTTTTCATCGGTGAGCGAAAGGCGCAGAGGCTGGCATGTTATTAAAAAAGTCTTTCCTTGCGAGTCGATATATTGCAGCTCCATTATTAATTTGAGTTCCTGATAGAGGAAATCCGACCTGTGACGTGCCCCGAGAGTGAGGTGATAGGGCCTTTGGCTGACAGGTCCCTGACCGGCCGGTTGGTCGGAGACCTCCAGCGGTAGATATAAAGTATCAGTCGATACCCATGCGGATGGGATATCGACTGATGCCTGATACGGAGGAATTTCTTTGCATGCGATGATGTTGCAAAGGATAGCAATATTTACGATTGCCGATAAGTATAAATGAATCCGCTTCATCGGGAAATCAGGAAGTGGGTGTTGTATTCTTATCTTTTGAATTGTTGCGATGGTGATGCCTCCGTGGTTTCTGATTTTGGGGAGAATTGTTTTGTGCAGGGGCCTGAGAAGGCGTTGCAGCCTTGGCTGCCGGCTCTTTATCATTTTTATTGGGTTGAGGTGGAGCGGCCTTGGCTTTGTTTTGATTGCTGTTCCTGTTTTCGCGGGAATCGTTGTTCTTTTTTCGGTTTCCCCGTTTGTTTTTCTTATGATCGAAGCGGGTCAGCTCTTCATCGCCGACGCCATCGGAGAATTCCGGAGAATTTTCTTCCGCTTCATTCTCAGGTGTAAGACGTTCCGGCTTTTGTCCGAGCTTGTTCATGCTGATTATTTCAAGAGCACGGGTTGCGGAAATGGTTTCCAGATTGAAGGCACCGTCTTTGCTGGTGGAATAGGAGATTTTCTTTCCGAGAATATCGGCTTTGAAGAAATGATAGTCGGCATCTTTGGTCTGTAAGATGATATCTTTGGCCGGAAGTTCCTTATTGGCTTCCATGTAGGTGTCGACTTCGTAATTGAGACAACATTTCAGCTTGGCACACTGGCCCGCCAGTTTCTGCGGATTGAGTGAGAGATCCTGGAACCGGGCTACACTTGTGCCTACGCTCATGAATTTAGTCATCCAGCCGGCACAACATAATTCGCGACCGCAGGGGCCGATGCCTCCGATCCGTCCCGCTTCCTGACGGGCACCGATCTGTTTCATTTCAATACGAACCTTGAACGCCTCTGCCAATACCTTGATGAGTTGGCGGAAATCCACGCGCCCGTCGGCTATATAGTAGAAGATGGCCTTGTTTCCGTCGCCCTGGTATTCGACATCGCCTATCTTCATTTCGAGCTTCAGATCTTCGGCAATCTTTCTTGCACGCAACATGGTGTCATGCTCTTTGGCTTTTGCCTCTTTGTAGCGATCGATATCCGTGGATTTTGCGATTCGGAAGACTTTGCGGATATTTGCGGGATCTTCTGTATGGGCGTTGACCTTTTTCATTTGCAGGCTCACCAGATAGCCGGTGAGGGTGACAATGCCTATATCATGGCCGGGGTTTCCTTCCACGGCGACCATATCTCCTTTATGAAGATCGAGATGAAGATGGTTCAGATAATATCCTTTGCGTGTATTTTTGAACTGAACTTCAACAAAATCGCATTCTTCTATTGTCTCCGGCGCATCTTTCATCCAGTCATAAACGTTTTGTTTACACTGGGTATGGCAAACTTCGCAGAGTCCGGCCTCCGGAGCTACGCAGTTGCTCTCCGGAGTGCCGGCCGGAACGTCCGGCATGGAAGTTTGGTTGTTTAATGTATTATCCATACGCCTGGGACCTTGTTATTTCGCGTAGCTGACGGCGCGGGTTTCTCTGATGACTGTAATTTTAACCTGTCCCGGATAGGTCATTTCTGTCTGGATCTTCTTGGCGATTTCTACAGAAAGCTGCTCGGCCTGGCTGTCGTCGATCTTGTCGGCGCTGACGATGACGCGGAGTTCGCGTCCTGCCTGGATGGCGTAAGTCTTGATGACGCCGGGATAAGCGAGAGCCATTTGTTCCAGATCGTTGAGACGTTTGATATAAGCCTCTACGATTTCACGGCGCGCACCTGGGCGTGCTCCGGAAATGGCATCGCATATCTGTACGATAGGAGCGATGAGGGAAGTCATCTCGCACTCTTCGTGGTGTGCGGCGATCGCGTTGCAGATATCCGCTTTCTCCTTATACTCTTCGGCGATTTTTGCACCCAGTAATGCGTGCGGGAGTTCCGGTTCGTCATCCGGCACTTTGCCGATATCATGGAGCAAGCCGGCGCGGCGGGCTTTTTTGACATTCAAGCCTAACTCTGCAGCCATGATGGCACACAGGTTGGCGGTTTCACGCGCATGTTGCAGAAGATTCTGACCGTAAGAAGAGCGATATTTCATCTTTCCGATGAGGCGGATAAGTTCCGGATGCAGTCCGTGGACACCCATATCGATCGCCGTACGTTTTCCGGTCTCGATGATTTCCTCTTCCAGTTGTTTCCGGACTTTGGCAACTACCTCTTCGATACGTGCAGGGTGGATACGGCCGTCGAGGACAAGCTGATGCAGCGCAAGACGTGCTGTCTCGCGGCGGACCGGGTCGAAACATGAAAGCACGATGGCTTCCGGCGTGTCATCAACGATGATTTCCACTCCGGTAGCGGCTTCGAGAGCACGGATATTGCGTCCTTCACGGCCGATGATACGGCCCTTGATCTCGTCATTGTCGATGTGGAAAACGGTAACGGCATTTTCTGTCGCGGTTTCGGATGCCACACGCTGAATGGTCTTGATGACGATGGATTTTGCCTCTTTGTTGGCCGTCATGCGGGCCTCGTCCATGATTTCATTGATATAAGAGGCCGCTTCGGTCTTTGCCTCGTCTTTGAGGGAATCGATGAGCTTGGTTTTGGCCTCTGCTGCGGAAAGGCCGGCGATCTGCTCCAGAAGACTACGGCTTTCCTGCTTGATCTGTTCGGCCTCCTGGCGTCGTTGTTCTACGATCTCAAGCTGTTTTCCGAGGTTTTCGCGCTGAGAATCGTTGTCGGCGATTTTTTTATCCAGCTCCGATTGTTTCTGAGACAGCTGCTGTTCGCGCTGTTTGGCCCTCTGTTCCGACTGTTGCAGTTTCTGGTTGCGCTGGTTGACCTGACGGTCGAAGTCGGACTGCATCTTGACAATTTTTTCCTTTATTTCGAGAAGTTTTTGCTCTTTCAGCATGTCGCCTTCCTTGCCCGCTTTGACTAACTCGTTCTTATATGTTCTGCCGAGGAAGAGGTTCCAGACAGCAAATACGATAACGCCGCCTATCAGAATGCCGCCTATCGCTGCTATGATTATCCATGTTGTCATATCATGTATAAAAATTAAAAGTTTAATAATATATTTATTGTGTTTAAATGTTCTCTCGTTGTCAGTGGTTTAAAATAAAAGCACCGACACAATAGTTCCCTTGTCTTTGGTAGCAGACAAAGCACTTTGTTCGGTGCGTGCGATAATTATTGGTTAAGATATTGGCGCAATTCTTTTGCCATGGACTCTATTTCTGTTTCCGCGATGGCCGTATTGTTGTCGTTGTCCAGTTTCAAGTATCTGACGGCGATATCTACGGCGGCAAATGCTAACATATATTCTTGAGGCAGTTTCATTTTTTTATATTTCTCCGCATAGTGGGCAACCCGTTCGTTTACCAGCGCCGCGGCCTTTCTGACTACCTCTTCATCCTCAGGCGGAACCTGTAACGGATGTTTAGAGCCTCCTATCTTTATATTAATTTTCAATCTATCTTCCATTGCTGTCCCCTCATGAATAAAAGCAGGAAATGGTTCGGTATGATTACCCTTCCAATTTTGCAATGCAATCGTCGATTTCACGCACCATTGCCATGAATCTGTTTTTGAGGCTTTCGACCTCTTCGGTGGAATGGCCGGCGGCCATTCCGATCTGCAGATTCCGGTACTTTGTTTCGAGTTGTTGATTTAATATTTCCAGACCCTCGATCTGGTTCTTCTGTTCGGCCACCAGGTTGCGGAGATCCGTGTTCTGTGCCTTGAGTGCCGTACACCGTTCTTCGAGAGTTATTATCAGTGAGCGCAAATCGATTAGTTGTTTTCTGATGTTTACACTCATGGTTCCGATATTTATGATCATACGATAGATGCAGGTTGCGAAAGAACCGGTTGCATCCCGATTTTTTGTCTTGCAAACTATCTCAACTGCGAAAAATCTCTACAAAGGTATATTTATTTTTTGATATTGCAAGGGTTCTGAATTACTTTTTTCAATATCCATGCAATTTTATGCGATTATGCTTGGGATTTTTGCGGGTATGAACCTAAATCATCCCGGCCTTTTCCATCTCTGATTTGCAAAGTTCCAACTGTTGGTACCAGCTTTCTCCGAACTTGCGTATCAAGGCCTCTTTCAAGCATTGATAGACTTTGGTTTTCTGTTTTTTACCAAGAATTTGTGCGCAATGACACATTTTATCCTGCCTGTCGTAATTCAGTCCGATATATTCTCCGATTTTTTTTAATCTCACTGGATATAAATGGCAGGAAATGGGCTTCATGAACGGTTCTTTTCCATCACGGTAGGATGCCAAAGTTTTGAATTTCCCTTCCCGGTATGCCTTTTCTACGGCACAAAGGCACATGCCCCCTTCTCCATAGGTACAGTACACGCAATCTCGGTTGTTGACGACCTGTGTCACCCAATCTCCGGCTTTGTCTTTGAAAAATGCACCCTCTTGCCGAATCGTCTCTCGGGCTTGCGGCGTGAGGTCATTCCATACGATCGGGATGAGGTCGCGCATGGCCGGCAATTCTTCTTCGTCCAGCGGGGCTCCGCTTTCTCCTTCCGAATTGCAGCAGTTGCCCAGACATTTGTCAAGGTCACAGCAGAAGTCGGCGGTCAGTACTTCTTCACTGATCAGGGTTCCGTCGATATGTATCATTGTGCGGATATCGGGTTATCGCGATGAGACAATCGGTTTACAGCGTCCATGTCGCACCGTCTTTGGTATCTTTTATAGTGAAGCCGTATTCTGCCAGTTTGTTGCGGATCATGTCGCTTGTCGCCCAGTCCTTGTCGGCTTTGGCTTTGGCACGCAGTTCCAGCAGCAGGTCTATCGCTTTGCCGAATGCCTCCGCATGGCTATTGCCGGCGTTGGCGCCGCTTTCGTCTTTCATTCCCAGCAAATCGAAAAGGAAAGTTTTCATTACAGCCGTAAGTTTTTCGAGACCGGCGGTATCGATGACGTCGCTGCCGTCGATCAGGCGGTTAATCAGTCCGACACATTCGAAAAGATTGCTGATGACTATCGGTGTGTTGAGGTCATCATTCATCGCTTCATACATGGCGGTTTCCAGTCCTGCGATTTTTTGTGCCGTGGCGGCGGTACGGGAATCGGTAGCGGTGGCTTTTACACGATTCAGGTTGTTGAAGCCCTCCATCATTCTCTTCATTCCTTTTTCGGCACCCTGCAATGCCTCGTTGCTGAAATCGACGGTACTGCGATAATGCGCCATCAGAATGAAGAAACGGATGGTCATCGGAGAGTAGGCCTGTGACAGTTTCGGGTGGCGGCCTGTAAAGAACTCGTCGAGTGTGATGAAGTTGCCGTAAGACTTGCCCATTTTCTTGCCGTCGATGGTAATCATATTGTTATGCATCCAATAGTGTACGCAATGGTGACCTTGGGCAGCAACGCTTTGGGCAATTTCACATTCGTGGTGCGGGAAGAGCAGGTCGAGGCCTCCGCCATGAATGTCGAACTCCTCGCCGAGGTATTTTTCTCCCATTGCAGAGCATTCGAGGTGCCAGCCGGGGAATCCGTCGCTCCATGGGGAGGGCCAGCGCATGATGTGTTCGGGCTGCGCCTTTTTCCAGAGTGCGAAGTCGCAGGCGTGACGTTTTTCCTGCTGGCCGTCCAGTTCGCGGGTGGTTTCCAGCAGTTCCTCTACATTCCGTCCCGACAGGCATCCGTAATCATGATCTTTGGCATACTTCAGAACATCGAAGTAGACCGATCCTTCACTGACGTATGCGTATCCAGCATCCAGAATCTTCTGCACGTAAGCGATTTGTTCCATGATATGGCCGGAGGCATGCGGTTCGATGCTGGGCGGCAATACTCCGAGGGCCTCCATGGCCTTATGATAACGGTTGAGATAGTATTGAACGACCTCCATCGGTTCCTTTTGTTCCAAGCGGGCCTTTTTAGCGATCTTGTCTTCCCCTTCGTCGGCATCGTGCTCCAGGTGGCCTACGTCAGTGATGTTGCGGACGTAACGGACCTTATAGCCCAGATGCTGGAGATAACGGAACAGAATGTCGAATGTGATGGCCGGTCTGGCATGGCCGAGATGGCCGTCGCCGTAAACGGTGGGACCGCAGACATACATCCCGACGCGGCCCGGGGTCAGGGAAACAAATGCTTCTTTTTTGCGATGGAGAGTATTATAGAGAAAAAGTTTTTGATTCATAGATGTTTATTTTATGAAGTGTAATTTGTCATGAGTGATATGAACGGATCTTTCTTTTCGTTCGGCGCAAAGTTAGTGCAAGGTGGGAGAAGAGCCAAAAGAATATCGGTTTTTTTGATGCATGGAGTCTCAAAAGGCTTGCGCCTTATTGTTTTTTGCCGTATTCTCGGAGTGCGTTTTTTCGATGGTAATGGCTTTATCCTATTATATAGTGAGAAATTTATCCTGGGGCGGGCCCTCGAAAGTCTTTGTGCCGGATGAAAATAAATTTCCGGCATTCCTCGGACGGGAATGCCGGAAATCCTGGCGGAAAGAAGGGGATTCGAACCCCTGAAACGCTTTGGGCGTTTACTCGCTTTCCAGGCGGGCCTCTTCAACCACTCGAGCATCTTTCCTTGTTGTGGTTAATCGGCCGCAAAGATAAGTAAAAAATATGAATCGGCGGTCTTTTAGGGGCTAAATTGTGGTAAATTTGCAGATTTTTTCAAAAAATACGGGCATCGGGGTTGTTCACTGGGTGTTTTAAGCGATGTGTAGCTTCTTTTTAGCGGTTTCCGCGATGCGGCGAAGGGTATAGAGAGGATAGTTGCCTGCCGCCGTTGTGCGGGAACGGGGAACCATGGGATAGACGGTTGTTCACGTTTTCCATAATGCTCGGTATTGTTTGTCGGCAGCGTTTCCCGGGTTGCAGGAACGACCTTTTTCAAGGATATCGGCAGCATTTGTATTGCGTTCGCTTTGGCCGATAATGTGAATAGTACATAAGGCACCGCCTGCAAGACTGATAAAAGTCTTGCAGGCGGTTTTTCTTTTTTCTTGCCGGTCGGTAATATTCTGTCCTGTGTTTCCCGGCTGGGGTACGGCAGGTAAGGCGATTGATTTTCACGCCTGGGTCGTCCCGTCGGAGAATGCATTCCAGCCTTGTGCTTTCAAGGTGATTTCTCCGCCGTCTCTGGTGATCAGGGCGGCGCCGAGTTTTTCGTCGGTGATGTATCCGATGACCCTGATGGAGGATATTTGTGAAATCGCTTCATGCTGGGAGAGCGGGACGGTGAAGAGCAGTTCGTAGTCTTCGCCTCCGTTCATCGCGACGGTCGTCAGATTGAGGTGGAATTCTTCGGCCTGCGCCGCGGTCTGGTAATCGATGGGAATTCTTTCCTCATATACTCGGCATCCAGTGTGACTTTGGTGGCAGATATGAAGTAACTCGCTGCTGAGACCGTCGCTGATATCCATCATGGCGGTGGGAGTGATGTTGTGTTCTTTCAATTCTGTCACGATGTCTTTGCGTGCTTCGGGTTTAAGTTGCCGTTCAAGCAGGTATTCCCGTCCTTCGAACTTGGGCTTGAATTCCTGTTTTTCGTCAGGGGAGGTGGTGTTGAACATGGCTTTTTCCCGTTCGAGGAGCTGCAGTCCCATATAGGCGGCGCCGAGATCCCCGCTGACGCAAATCACATCGTTGGGTTTCGCACCGTTTCTGTAGACCGGCTTGTCGGCAACGCCGATGCAGGTGATGCTGATGGTCAGTCCGGTCATGGAAGCTGAGGTATCGCCGCCTACCAAATCGACGTTGTAGATTTCGCAGGCCAGGCGTATACCGGCATAAAGTTCCTCGAGATCTTCGACTTTGAAGCGTTTGCTGATACCCAGAGAAACGGTGATTTGCCGGGGGGTGCCCATCATGGCATATACATCGCTGAAATTGACGACGCACGCCTTGTAGCCCAAGTGCCGCAACGGGCAGTAGGTGAGATCGAAATGAATGCCTTCCAACAGCAGGTCGGTGGTGACAACGGTCTGTCCGTCGCTTCCATCGATGACGGCGCAATCGTCACCGACCCCATAGACAGAACTTTTCTGTCGCAACGGGAAGTTTTGTGTAAGGTGGCGAATGAGTCCGAACTCTCCGTAATGACTGATTTCCATGTGTAAAATAGTACTTATGAGTAGAGAAATGGTGATTCGCGAAGCCGGTTCATCAACTTCGTTTGATGATTTCAGCCATAATCATGGTCATGATCGGCTGAGCGGCGTTGGCGGCCTCTTGTACCTCTTCATGGCTGACTTCTACGGGGACGCCAAATCCTCCGAGGTCGGTAATGACGCTTACGCCGAAGACGCGGATGCCGGAGTGGCGGGCGACGATGACTTCGGGAACGGTGCTCATGCCTACGGCATCGCCGCCGATGGTACGGAAATAGCGGTACTCGGCCGGGGTTTCGAAGGTCGGACCCTGAGTGCCGACGTAGACACCTTTTTGAAGATGTACGCCTTTTTCCTTGGCAATTTTTTCGGTAAGGGCGATGAGGTTACGGTCATAGGCTTCGCTCATGTCGGGGAAACGGGGGCCGAGCTCGTTGAAATTCTTGCCGCGGAGAGGATGTTCGGGGAAGGTGTTGATATGGTCTTCGATGATCATGAGATCTCCTACGCGGAAAGAGGGATTCATACCGCCGGCAGCGTTGCTGACGAACAGGGTCTTGATGCCGCAGGCCTTCATGACCCGCACAGGGAATGTGACCTCTTTCATGCCATAGCCCTCATAGAAATGAAAGCGTCCTTGCATGGCCATGATTTCCTTGCCCCCCAACTTGCCGAAAATCAGTTTGCCGCTGTGGCCTTCTACAGTGCTGACGGGCATGTTCGGTATTTCCGTGTAGGAGATTTCCTCTTTTTCTTCAATATGATCTACCAATTGTCCGAGACCGGTGCCCAGAATGATGGCGGTTTCCGGCCGACGGGTTGTTTTGCCCATGATGTATTGGGCGGTTTCTGTGATTTTGTTAAGCATAAGGTATAATTATTAAGATGTTGGAAAATAGATAACTTATTTATAGGGTCCGGTCGCCGGTGGATGACGTTACTGAAACCGGATTCTCCGTTCATTCTTTATAATCGGTTACCCGATGGATTATGAATAAGGCGGACCGGAGGCTGTTGCCGTTATTTGCGGGATGGGAAGTTCCTGATGAATTCACAGATCCGGTTATTGAAAGCTTTGGTCTGTTGTTCCGACAGGAAATGGACTTCAGTCGGCAGATAGAAGATGCGTTTCTTCAATGTGTCGTCCACTGCCGGATGGGCGATCAGTCTGGCAGCATCTTTTTCGGTCGTTATTACTACCGGCCGGCGGGAACTATTGTCCGTGCAGTTTCCCTCTATGTTGATGTCATTCAGATGGCGGCGGATGTTGTCTATATCTTTTTTGCTGAACCGGTGATGATCGCTGAAGGTCAGTTTATCGAGAAGCCGGTAGCGGGATTGGATATATTGTTCTATCGTAGTCGGGTCGGCGATGCCGGTAACCAGAAGCACCTGACAGGTATGTCCGATTCTGGAGGGAGTGCCGGTTGCCAGATTGATCAGTTCGCCGTGTTTATAAGTGCTGTGGAAAATCGGCTGGTCGTTTCCGGTCGGGAGGTGACCGCTGATTTCGGTCCGTTCTTCTGCCCGAAGGGTTGGCGGACATTTCGAGACGATCACTATGTCGGCTCTCCGGATTCCGCGGGAGGGTTCTCTGAGTAGTCCGGCGGGAAGCAGCAGGTCTTTGTAAAGAATCCGGTTATAACTGGTCAGGACAATACTGAGGCCGGGCTTGACATAACGATGTTGAAAGGCATCGTCGAGTAGGATGACGGCAGGCGGTTCCGGTAAGGCGAGCAGCTGACGGATGCCGTGGGGTCTGTTTTCATCGACGGCCACAATGACATCCGGAAATTTATGATACAGTTGGAAACTTTCGTCTCCCAGACGGTTGGCGGAGATCCCTGGAGCGGCCAATACGAATCCGGAACTGCGCCGTTTATATCCCCGGCTCAAGACGGCGATCGGCCCGATGTTTTCACGTTGCAGGAGACGTATGAGATATTCCGTGTGAGGAGTTTTGCCAGTACCTCCGGCGGCGATATTCCCTACGGAGATAATCGGGACGTCGAACGACTCCTGTTTGAGGTAGCCGTGGTCAAAGGCCCAGTTACGGAGCCTTACGCCGATTCCATAAAGCCAGGCGAAAGGCAAAAGCGGAAGGATTGTCTTGACTCGCGGGAGGTACATGTTCTTGAAAGATTAATGGTAAGAGATTCTGTCGTGGAAGTGTAAGGAAACTTGTTAAGCGGATCGGTTTCCCGTCGGGAATTTTCGGGAAATCGTTCCCGCTTAACTTGTTGTCCGGGATTAGAGAATGATACGGTCGAGGCTGAATGCCTGTACGTGATCTTCTCGCTGAAGTCTTTCGATGAACCGGAGCGCAGCCCGGTCGGTGCCGATGATTCGTTCGGCAATGCTGATGGTAGCATTGCCTGTGAATTGCTTGAGAAGGTTCTCGATGCCGGTTTCCGCACTCGGGTAATTGCCGATGTAATAGTTTCCGGTCTCGATTTCGGCCAGGGAAGCTGCTTTTTCGATGGCAAGATAAAGATCTCCCAATTCGTCGACAAGTCCATTCTGCAGAGCATTCCTGCCTGTCCAGACGCGACCTTCGGCAATGGAGGCGATACTGTCTTTGGTCAGTTCCGTACGGCCGTCGGCACAGCGGGTGAGGAAAATGTCATAGAATTGTTCGATACTGCGCTGGATTTTGGCTTTTTCCTGAGGTGTGGCGGCACGCATGGTGGTAAGTGTACCGAAGCGGTTGGTTTTCACCTCTTCAAAATTGATGCCGAGTTTGCCCGACGCCAGGCCGCTGAAATTAGGTATTTGGCCGAAGACGCCGATAGAACCGGTCAGGGTGGATGGTTCGGCAACGATATAGTCTGCCAGGCAGCTGATGTAATAACCTCCGGAAGCGGCATAGTCACTCATGGAAACGACAAGAGGTTTCTCTTTCTTGAGATCGGTCAGGGCTTTCCAGATCTGTTCGGATGCGAAGCCGCTGCCGCCGGGTGAGTTGACGCGCAGCACAACAGCCTTGACATCGTCATCTTTCCGGAGTTTTTCAATTTCGTCGATAAGGTCTTCCCAGTAAATATTGTTCATTTTATCCTGGGCACTGCTGATGATTTCGCCTGTCGCATAGAGTACGGCGATCTCATGTTTGCCGTTGCCGGCTTGGGGATCGTAGTTGCCGGCAAGTTGCTTGAGGGTCACGCCATGAAATTCTTTGCCGGTGAGTTGTTCGAGAATGGGAGTGATTTCGCTTTTGTATTTAGGGGCGGTAACCAGCCCTGTGGCGAAAGTTTCGGCAGGCAGCATATAGCTGACACCCTCGTTGGCGAGAGCGTTGAGGTTGTCGACACTGATGCCGCGGCTTTCGGAGATTCTTTCGAGCATGTTGTTCCAGATGGCGCCGAGGTAGCATTCTATCTGTTCACGGTTGGCATTGCTCATGTGCTCGAGGATGGACGGTTCGACAGCGGATTTGAATGTCCCAACGCGGAAGGTCTGCATTTCGATGCCGAGCTTGTCGAGAAGTCCCTTGTAATAAGGAATCACGCTTGTCATACCGTTGAAATCGATCTCTCCGAGAGGATTCAGATAGATGCTGTCGGCAACGGAGCTGAGGAAATACTGCCCGGTGGAAAATCCGTCGTTGTATGCGATGATGAATTTCCCTGTGTTCTTTTTGTAACGGGCCAGCCGTTCGCGAATGGCTTCATAGGTGGCCGGTGCGGCCTGCATTCCATCGGTGTTGAGATAAATGCCGGCAATGTTGGGATCGTTTTCCGCAACATCGATGGCCTGGCAGATCTGACGGAGGCTGATTCCTTCGTTCATGGAGAATCCGGACAGAAGATCGAAGTTAAACGGCATAGCCGGTTCCGTTTCCGAAACGACGTTGTTGATTTTCAGAATAAAGACATCGCCGGATTTTGTCGCGGTTTTTTCTCCTTCAGAAAGGGCTGAGACCAATCCGATAAATGTACATGTGTAGAACATCGAACTGACGATACCGGCCAGTATTATACCGACAAGACAGGCAAGGACGGTTTTAAAAAAGGATTTCATAATCAGACTTATTTAGTGATTGTTGTTTTTGTTACATTGTTGGGCGACAAGTTTCTGGCATTCCGTAAGCGGTTCGCGGACAAAATCACGTACCTCTATATGAGGATGCGGCAATGTGAGCCGTTCGCTATGATAATGCAGGTTGTCGTAGGTAAGTATATCGATGTCGATGATACGGTCTTCATAAGGTTCGCCCGGCCGGTGTTTGTTCCGGCGTCCCATTTTCTTTTCGATCTTCTGGGTTGTGTCGAGCAAGGTTTCCGGCGAAAGTGAAGTTGCCATAGCAGCGACGGCATTGGTAAAAAGATGCTCGGATTCGAAGCCCCACGGGCTGCTGGTGACAAATGCAGAAACGGCAAGTATCCGGCCGGCGCCTTCCTGCTCCAGAAGAGCGATTGCCCGGCGCAGATTTTCCGCGCCGGCGCCGAGGTTGGAACCGAGTCCCAAATATACCAGATGCTGTTCATTATTCATCATGTCCGGGCTTGAATATGATCGGATTTAATCATTCAGTATAAGCATGGCATCTCCGTAGGTGCCGAAGCGGTAGTTTTCTTTGACCGCGATTTTGTAAGCCTCCATGACTAAATCGTATCCGCCGAAAGCGGCGGTCATCATCAGTAATGTGGAAAGGGGCATATAGAAGCCGGCGACCAGAGAATCGGCGATGGAGAAGTCGTATGGCGGGAAGATGAACTTATTGATCCAGCCTTCGTACGGTTTGAGATGGGCGGTGGTGCTGACGGAGGTTTCGATGGCACGGAGCACCGAAGTATCGACTGCACAGATGCGGCGGCCTTCGTCTTTGGCACGGTTTACCAGGGTTGTTACCTCCTCCGGAATAATGATCTTCTCGCTGTCCATTTTATGTTTGGTGAGGTCTTCGACATCTATCTCGCGGAAGTTGCCTTGGTTGGAATGGATGGTAAGGAATCCGAAGTCGACGCCTTTGATTTCGAGCCGTTTCATCAGTTCTCGGCTGAAATGAAGGCCTGCCGTCGGGGCGACGACGCCGCCTTCCGTGCGGGCGAAGATCGTCTGGTAGCGTTCCCGGTCGGTGAATCTGTGTTCGTCATCGACGGGAGTATCGATAACATCCCGGCGTTGCTTGAGGTAGGGCGGGATGGGCGTTTCACCGAGACCATAGAGCGTGTTGATGAATTCTTCGTGCGTGCCGTCGTAAAGGAAGCGCAGTGTTCTGCCTCGGGAAGTCGTGTTGTCAATGACTTCGGCCACCAGACTTTCGTCTGGTCCGAAGTAAAGCTTATTGCCGATACGGATCTTTCTTGCCGGATCGACCAGAACGTCCCACAGGCGGATTTCGGGATTTAATTCACGGAGCAGGAATACTTCGATGCGGGCTCCGGTCTTTTCCTTGTTGCCATAAAGGCGTGCAGGAAATATTTTGGTGTCATTGAACAGGATGACATCCCTTTCGTCGAAGTATTGGATGAAATCCTTGAATATTTTATGCTCTATTTTTCCGCTTTTTTTATGGAGAACCATCAGGCGGGACTCATCGCGATGCTCGGTGGGTTCAAGCGCGATGTGGTTTTCCGGTAATTTGAATTTAAACTGCGATAGTTTCATGTATGGATATAAGTTTTATTTGTCTTGAGTTTTAACAGCCGGTTCCGAAGAGTGTTCCATGGGAATTTCCGAAATCCATTTGTCCCAGTTTTCCACCTGCATGCAGTCTTCGGCGGTAATATCGCCGATGCGGGTACGACGCAGGGAGAGAAGATAGGCCCCGCTGTCCAATGCCTGACCGATGTCTCTTGCGAGGGCCCTGATATAGGTGCCTTTGCTGCAGACAATACGCAGGGTGATATATGTCAGAGCGCTGGTATCGGTCGGGATATCCTGTTCGTGGTTCCATTGACCGTCTGTCTCTTCAATATCTTCAAAGGACTGTTTCCGGCGGTTCTCTTTTTTGATATTGATATTATTACGGTCGGTTTTGGCAACCTCGCAGGCGTTGGGCGAGCAGATATTCTGTTCCGGCAGATGGAGGTCGAGCATTTCTATCTCGTCGATAACAAGTTCTTTTGCCTTTAACTCGACTTCGCTGCCCTCACGGGCCAAATCGAACGCACGGCGACCTTCAACCTTGCAGGCCGAATAGGCAGGCGGTATCTGCATGATGCTTCCCTGAAAACGCGGAAGCGTCTGTTCTACCAGTTGCCGTGTGATGTGGGCAGTGGGATAGACTCCGTCGATAGCCTGTTCCGCATCAAACGATGGGGTGGTGTATCCCAGCCTCAGTGTAGCGATATATTCTTTCGTACCTGCTTGCAGGGCCTCGATTTGCTTGGTGGCACGACCGGTGCAGACAATCAGCACGCCAGTGGCCAGAGGGTCCAATGTGCCGGCATGTCCTACTTTGAGCTTTTTGGTGCCCAAACGGCGGCATAACCTGTTTCTCACCATTTTTACAAGGTTGAAAGAGGTCCATGTCAGAGGTTTGTCGAAAGCCAGAATTTCTCCGGCCTGGAAGTCATATACTTTCATTATTATATATGTCGGCTGTATTTATCTGTCGGGCAGGAAACGGGACGCTGGACCTGGACAATGTGCCGGTGCCGGTCTCCGCGTATTCCTATAGGTAGAGCAATGCGAAGCCGCCCATAAGGGCGCAGTAAACGGCAAACCATATCATTTTGCTCTTCTTGACCAAGGCGATCATGATTTTGCAGGCCAGACATCCGGAGATGAATGCTGCCAGAAAACCGGCGATCATGACAAGAGGAGAGAGGGCGTCGCCTCCGCCTTCCAATAAGTCCTTGGCATCGAGGAGTGCTTCGCCGAGGATGGGAGGAATGACCATGAGGAATGAGAACTGGGCCAGTTTTTCGCGACTGTCGCCTAGCAACAGACCGGTGGCAATCGTAGATCCGGAACGGGAAATACCGGGCAGGACGGCAACCGCCTGCGCCAGACCGATGATGAAAGCATCGAGCGGAGTGATATCTCGTCCGACGCGGGGATGAAAGAAGTGCGAAAAGGCCAGCAGGGCGGCGGTTATCAGAAGGCAGATGCCGACGATGGCAATGCTGTTTTCGAAGATACTATCGATCTGATCCTTGAAGAAGACTCCGACAATGCCGATGGGAATCATCGAAATGATGATGTTCAGCACATATCGTTGTTCCATGTTGAATCTATTCAACCAATGGCTGCCGCTTCCTGCAGCAAGTGAGGCCGCCGGCTGTGGCTTTTTGAACAGGCCGCAAAAAATCCAGCTCACCTCTTTCCTGAGGATGACCAATGTGGAGAGGACCGTGGCGATATGCACGATGATGTCGAACGTGAGACTATCGGAGATCTCCACACCCAGCAGGTGACGGCCGATTTCAAGATGGCCGCTGCTGCTGACGGGCAGATATTCGGTAAGTCCCTGTATGAATCCGAGGATAAGGGCTTGTAACCAATCCATTATTGTAATGTAGATAATTAGATTTCAGAATTATCGGAGCGGGAGGAACGGGATTCGCTCCTTGTTCTCCGGTTCGTATTTCATTCTTCGGCGTTCTTCTTTTTGGACGGGAACATAATGCCGACAATCATCAGCAGGTAGCCGAAAAAGCAGATGTTGGGGGCCACGATAACCCGGCGGGTGCTGAAAATGTCGGGGTTGAATGCCTCCGGAGTGCTCGGTTCGCCGGTCATAAGAATGAATCCTATCAAGATACAGAGTGCGGCGATGCCCATGATGATGAAATTGATTTTACCTAAACAAAGATGCATTGCAGGATAGAGATTATATGATTATTTTCTTGGAATTTACAGTAAATAGAGATCGTCGGTCTTCATTTTCAGATATTTGTCGGTGGCGCGCCAGGCTGCGACGGCCGGAATGAGAAGGCCGAGGCCGATCAGTCCGCCGGCAAAAATGCAGAGAATTTGTGGCCGCAGAATCAGCCGGATGGCGGAAACCGCGATGTCCTGTCTGAAACCATAGTACAGCAATCCGCCCAGTCCGCTTAATGCCAGAAACGCGGCAATGAGACCGCAGACAGCCCCCTGGGCAATGAATGGCCGCCGGATGAACCAGGCGGTGGCTCCCACCAGACGCATGGTGTGAATCAGGAAGCGGTCGGCATGAAGGCTGAGCCGGATGGTATTGTTGATCAGTGAGATGCTGATCAGCAGCAGCATGGCGGCGATGGCGCACAGAATGATGCTGATGCGGCGCAGATTGCTGTTGACCATATCGATCAGTGTTCGGTTGTATTCGACGGAATCGATGGCTTTCTGATGACGGGTGAGGATTTGCGCTTCAATGGTACTGATGCTGTCGCCCGTAGCATAAGCCGCACCCAACTGTAACTCAATAGAAGCGGAAAGGGGGTTGTATCCTAAGAAATCTTCGGGGTTTTCGCCTAACTCATCGGTGAGGCTGCGCAGCGCTTCCTCTTTACTGATGTGGCGGACGCTATGTGTGTAGGGCGCTTTTTCAAGCATCTGCATCAGTGTTTCGATCTGCTTGGCGTTTGCTTGGTCTTTTAAGACAAGGGTGACGGTGAATTTCTCACGCAGGAGGGTGGAAAGTTCGGAGGCGATGATTCCGCTCAGCCCCATGAGTCCTAAGACGAAAAGAACCAATGCGATGCTGATGGTGGATGTGAATCTGGCGCCAAGAAATTTCTTTTTCCGGACTTTTCCTTTTTGAATACTCATGCCGTAGGGTTATAACAGGGATATTTTATCCCAAAAGTTGGTGCAAATAAACAGAATAATGATGAGAATGTCAAATAATTTTGAATAAAAAATGAAAAAAACAGCGATTCTTGCGGCAAGGGGGGTGTAAGAGGTCGTAAATTGCCTGCGGGAATGATCGTTTATAGGCTGGGAGCCGTTTCCGTCATCGGGGGGATCGTCATTTATAGTAGTGATGGCGCAAACTGTGTTCTGGCGGTCGGCAAAGAGCAGGCAAGAGCTGCCCGAATGGTTGCGGCGGTCGGTGCTGACGGTATAGCCGGCCGTTCCGGTTTCGCAGGAGCTCCTGCAAAGAGGGTGGGCGCCTGTTGCGTGGCGCTCTGTGGCACTTCCGATGAGGTAAGTGGTTTTATTTTTATTCCGGGAAAGCAAAAAATGGTTTAAAACGGTTGTATTACCGGGAATTGTGTTAACTTTGCGACGCCGATTATTTCTTGCGTTCGATCGGAGGGAATGAAAACATAGGCAAATAACGAAAAATCAGATATGTCCGGAAGAAACTATTTTACGCAGGGCACTTCCATGTCCGTAACGACCAACATCATCATTATCAACGCTCTCATGTTGTTGGCCACTTTTGTGTTGGAGATGAAGGGAATCGATCTCAGGCATATTTTAGGACTGCATTATTGGGAGTCCGATGAGTTCCAGCCCTATCAAATGATTACCTACATGTTTATGCATGCCGATATTTCCCACATTTTCTTCAACATGTTTTCCATCTTCATGTTCGGTCGTCTGCTGGAATCGGTATGGGGAGGAGGACGCTATCTGATCTATTATCTGGTGACCGGCGTGGGTGCGGCCATTACCCAGCAATTGGCGTGGATGTGGGAAATCTCAGGTATCGTCAATCAAATCAATCTTGAAAATCCCGACGCATTGATTTCTTACGGTGAATTTATCCAGCAATATTCTGATCTGATCAACCGTTTTGTTACGATCGGTGCCTCTGGAGGTGTATTCGGTATCTTGTTGGCATTCGGCATGATGTTCCCGAATGCGCGTTTGATATTATTGTTCCCGCCGATTCCGATAAAGGCCAAGTGGTTGGTTATCGGTTATGGACTCATTGAGTTGATAACTGGTGTGGCCGGAACTACCAGTTTTGACAATGTGGCGCATTTCGCTCATTTGGGCGGAATGATTTTCGGTTTCTTTTTCATCTTTCTATGGCGTCGTCACCGGCGCAGAATGTTTTAGCCGGATGAGCCCGGATTTGATAACAGTGGCAGGAAATGAATCGGTGGTTGCTGAAATATAGATCGCTGGGGGTGCCTGGCAAGCTGGTGGCGGTGAACGTGATCGCCTATGTCATAACGCAGTTGTATAATCTGTTTTTGTTATTGTTTTGTGTGAGCGGATACCGCTGGCAGGACTTTCTGGCACTTCATTCCAATCTGCATGATTTCCTGTTGCAGCCATGGACGCTGTTTACCTATATGTTCTTGCATGCCGATCTGACGCAGGATTTCTTTCATCTGCTCTTCAATATGTTCTGGCTGTATTGGTTCGGACTTTTGTTCATGCGCTGGCATACGGGAAAGCAGTTCTTGGGTCTTTATCTGACCGGCGGTCTGATTTCCGGCCTTTTCTTTCTTGCAGTTTATAATCTGTTCCCCTATTTTTCCATCATGCGGCATTATACGGTGCTTGTCGGTGCTTCAGGAGCCATCATGGCATTGATAGTCGCCGTTGCCGTGCGCCAGCCGGACGAGGAGATCCTGCTGAATTTCTTTCTCTTGCGCGTATCTCTTAAATTGAAGTGGCTGGCAGTTATAGCGGTGGTTCTTTCCTGCATCAGCGTTTCCGGCCTTGATAATGTCGGCGGCAATGTGTGCCATATCGGCGGAGCGATCTGGGGATTGTTGTATGGGTGTATGGAACGGAATGGCAGGGATCTGACCCGAGGTTTCAACCGCTGGGCCGACAGGATTGCTGACATCTTTACCCGTCGCTCGAAGATGAAGGTCCATCGGGGAGGAAATCGTGTCTGGCCGGCAGACCGTCAGAAAGATATGGATTATAACGCCCGCCGTCGTGCACAGGAGGCTAAAATCGATGCAATTCTTGACAAAATGCGCAAAAGCGGTTATGACGGGCTGACGGAAGAGGAAAAACGGACCCTTTTTAATGCCGGTAAGAAATAGAAAATAGTGATGGACGGGACAGCAGAACAGCAGAATACCGTGCTTGAACGGATGAAACGGTGCACCGGCCAGGGTGTGCGTTTCCTCAGGTGTGTCTATCGCACGCTGATGTCGGTGCTGACTGTGTTGTTGGCTCTGGCATTTCTTGCAGCAGCCTTTTCCGATCATGTTGCGCCGCAGACCAATCTGTATGTTTCTTATCTGGGGGTCGCATTCCCTTTTCTGCTGTTGCTGGCGGTTTTGTGGGCTGTCATGCTGTTTTTGCTTCGCCTCCGCTGGCTGTCGGTATGCATGATGCTGGTACTTGCATTGGCCTATGAACCGGCGTTCCGTTTTGTCCCGCTTCATTACGGCAGTCGTTCGCCTCTTGCCGGTGAAACGGAAACGGCCGATCCGGTGGAAAAACTGAAGATTCTGACCTACAATACCTGCAGGATGGGGCAGACCCGTCTTTCCGACCTTTCGACGAAGGTTCCCGTACTGGACGTGATACGGAATTCCGGTGCGGATATCGTCTGCCTTCAGGAGTATGGCTTTTCATTGAGCAGAAACGGCTATACCGAGTCGCACATACGCCGTTCTCTGTCTGATATTTATCCTTATTATCATTATTTGCCCTATCATGGGGTCAAGGCGACCGGTATCGCGCTCTATTCCCGCTATCCCATCCGGGAGGCCCGCCGTGTCGACGATGCAAAGGAGTATTTTGCCTCGATGTGCTATGTGCTTGACGTCGGCGGTAGGGAGATGGCGCTTATCAACAACCATCTCCATTCCAATAAAATTAAGCTCGCCGACCGTGAGTTCTATGACAATATGGTGGGACACTTTGAATCGGATTCTCTGGACCGCGTTCATTACAATTTGATCCGTCAGCTGGGGCGCGGATGTCTTGCCCGTGCCGGTCAAAGCGAGAAGATTGCCCGTGTGCGTCGCTCTTTGGGCGACAGTATCCCGATTATCATCTGCGGGGATATGAATGACACTCCGGTTTCCTATTGTTATCACACGGTGCGGGGGGATCTGGCGGATACATGGGCGGAAGGCGGTTTCGGTCCGGGCATTACATTTCACCGGCATAAGTTCTGGTTTCGTATCGACCACTTCTTTCATTCCCGGCATTTTTATCCGCTCGATGTTCGCGTTCTGGATGAATACGATTATTCCGACCATTATCCTTTATTGGCCACTTATCAGTTATTAACTCCTTAAATATATTCTCTTGACAATGTCTGCACACGCACTTGCCGCTCCGCAACTCTCCGATAACCCATGGCTGGTGGGCGGAATTTTCATCTTTATCCTTTTTTCTATTTTTTCGTTAGGGCCGAAAGGAGTGCTGCGTATGCAGATGCGTTGGCTTTTCGATACGCGCAATTCCCGTACGTTTGAATTTCCCGGCCTGGGTGCGGGAATCGTTCGTCCGTTCCTTCTATTGCAGACTTTTCTTTTCGAGGGATTGTGTCTTTATTATATTGTTTGCCCAGGGACGGATTTTTTTGTCGGTATAACGGATGCAGACAGCCTGCGGCTATTGTTGGGTTGTCTTCTGTTGCCTTTGGGGTGGTTTTTGTTTCAGTGGTTCTGTTTCAACTGGGCGGGATACTTGAGCCGGGGCGGCACCGCGGTGGTTATATTGAATCGCTCTTTTCTGGCGGTGAATTTGTTGCTGGGGCCATGGTGTGTCTTGCTGTTCCTGGCGCAGATGGGCGGTTATATCGATGCCTCTGTTGGGGCGATTTTGTTAGCTGGGTTGTTCGGATTGTCTCAAATATTATTCATATTCAGCGGAATTAAGATTTTTTTTAATGGAATTGCTACTTTGTGTTTTATAATTTTGTACCTTTGCACCCTCGAAATAGCACCTCTGTACATTTTGTTGCATAAGATGATGCCGTAAAGGGCCTTCGGAAAAGGTTTTTTCATCGAAAGCGTGTTATTTCGGAAGGCCGCCGCAGGATGTTTCATCTTAATAATGTTAGAACCTTGGAAATTAAGAAAATATTGATATCTCAGCCACGCCCCACTTCTGAGAAATCTCCCTATTTTGATCTTGAGAAAAAATATGGCGTTACTTTCGACTTCCGTCCTTTCATCAAGGTAGAATCTTTATCTGCCAAAGAGTTCCGCCAGCAGAAAATCTTTGTGCCTGATTATACCGCTGTGGTTTTTTCTTCACGGACCTCGGTCGATCATTTCTTCAAACTGTGCGCCGATCTGCGGGCTCCTATCTCAGAAGACCTGCAATATTTTTGTCAGGCCGAGACAATAGCCTTGTATCTCCAGAAATATATCACTTACCGGAAACGCAAGGTGCATTTTTCCAAGACCGGAAAGCTGGAGGACCTGGCCACGGTGATGAAAAAACATAATACGGAGCGTTTCCTGATGCCGGTAGCCGATGTGCATAAAGAGGATTTGTCGGTATTTGCCAAGGCCAAAGTGACATTGACGACGGCGGTGATGTATCGCACTGTAAGCGCCGCTTTTACTCCGGAAGAAATTCATGCTTACGATATGCTGGTGTTTTTCAGTCCCGCCGGGGTTCAGTCTCTTTTCTCCAATGATCCGGATTTCGTACAGGGCGATATGAAAATCGGTTGTTTCGGTCCGGCGACAGCTTTGGCTGTGGAGGCGGCCGGTCTTCGGCTGGATTGTAAGGCCCCGACTGAGAAATATCCTTCCATGACGGCCGCGCTTCAGGACTTTTTGGCCGATCTTGGAAAATAAATATGCTATGTGTTGTCGTAGCGGAATATCCGCTTGAGGCAACGGGTATAGATTCGATAGAAACCGATTCTTTGAGATGAAAGAATTTACTCTTCCCAAAATCGAACGCTTGTATTTGCGCGATGCTATTCGACGGTTATTCGCCGAGGGAAAGAGTTTTGTGGTTTTTCCCTATCGTGTGATTTACCGGATTATTCCTGAAACCGATTCTCAGGAGGCACGTGTCGCTATCATGACGATAGCTCCTAAGAAGCGTTTCAAGCATGCTGTTGACCGCAATCGGGTAAAGCGCCTGACGAGGGAGGCCTATCGTCTCAACAAATTGCCGATGTTCGGCATTTTGCAGCGGCATGGTCTGAAATTGCAAGTGGCATTCTTGTACTCCGATAACAAGTTTCTTACATTTGCCGAAACGGAGCGGAAGATGGTGCATATACTTAAAATATTGAGCGAAAAGGCTGCTGTTCGGCATCCAGGATCTGCTAATCCGAAAGTATAAGATGTTGTCACGGTTTTTATTGTCTTCCATATATTTTTATAGGAATTATATTTCTCCGTTGTTTCCTCCGGTTTGCCGATTTACTCCGTCCTGTTCGCAATATGCCGTGGATGCAATTTTGAAATATGGACCTTGGAAAGGGGGCTGGATGGCTGTGAAGCGGATTTGCCGATGCCATCCCTGGGGTGGTAGCGGATATGATCCGGTACCTTGAGATGTGCGGTAAGGATAAGTCGGGCGGAGAAATGAAACATATTATAATATGAGAGAGCGGGAAATGGGGCAGGCCGGAAATATTTTTTGTCATAGGATCAATGGTTTTGAGGTAGAGGATATCCATACTCATCGTTCTGACGATCTTGGCGCGGTGCTTTCTGTCGCGCCGGATGTTCTGACATCTCTCGCGCAGGAACATTTGTATTCCGTTTCGCTTCATCCTTGGTATGTCTCTTTGGCAGCAATGGATGCTTTTTCAGTAGCGGTGGCCGAAAGGAGTAACGATCGTCATTGGATCGCAGTGGGAGAGTGCGGGTTGGACGGATTATGTACTACTTCTCCGGAATTACAGGAAAAGGCGTTTGAACTATCTCTGGTTGCTGCACGGGATTACGGTCGGCCTGCGGTGATACATTGCGTGCGCCGATGGGATGGTCTTTCAGCCGTAGTGCGCAGGGTCTGGGGTGTGAAAGGTGCTGCGGCGGCTTTTGAATCCGGTACTCCGCTTATCATCCATGGTTTTCGCAAGGGGGTGCAGATGGCCCGTCAGCTGCTGTCGGCCGGGTTCTCTCTTTCGTTGGGGGAACATTTTCAGGAAGAGGTCGCTTGCATTATTCCGGCAGACCGTTTGTTTCTGGAGAGTGATGAATCCCATCTGACCATTGGTGAAATAAAAGAAAAAGTGTATCTTTGCCGAATTAGATAAGGATCTGACCGGAGAATAAATATCGGAAAACGGCCGGCAGAGATCATTTTCATTGTATTTTAAGATTACAAAGATGAAATTTACAGAATTGGATTTAGACGACCAGGTGCTTCAGGCGCTTGAATATATGCATTATGGAGATTGCACGCCGGTGCAGGAAAAGGCGATCCCTCCCGTATTGGAGGGATATGATGTTATTGCCGTGGCACAGACGGGTACAGGAAAGACGGCGGCTTATTTGTTGCCGATTCTAAGCAATCTGAACCGTTACAGATACCCTGAAAATACGATCAACTGTGTTATTATGGCACCTACGCGCGAACTGGCGCAGCAGATAGACCAGCAGATGGAGGGATTCTCCTATTTTGTCGAAGCTTCGAGCGTTGCGGTCTATGGTGGCGGTGAGGGCCGTGATTTCGATGTGCAGAAAAAGGGGCTGGCCCGTGGTGCCGACGTGGTGATTGCCACTCCCGGGCGCCTTATTTCCCATATCAATCTGGGTTATGTCGATTTATCGCAGGTTTCTCATTTTGTATTGGATGAGGCGGATCGTATGTTGGACATGGGATTTTATGACGATATTATGACAATCGCCAAATGTTTGCCGGAGAACTGTCAGAAGATTTTGTTTTCGGCCACCATGCCTCCGAAGACTCAGAAATTGGCTGAAGCGATCATGTACGATCCGGTGATGGTGAAGATCGCGGTTTCCAGACCGGCCGACAAGATCCGTCAGCAGGCTTGCATTTGTTATGAACCGCAGAAAAACGATATGATCATTCGTGTCTTGCGGCAGTTTTTTGCCGGTGATCCCGAAAGATTCGTTCCTGCCGAAATGCTGGCCGATCCGAACAAACGTGTTGTCGTTTTCGTATCCAAGAAGGCCAATGTTCATACGTTGGCGCGCGAGTTGAAGAAAAAAGGATTCAATATCGGAGAGATGCATAGCGACCTGGAACAGAAAGGACGCGATGAGGTGATGAATGCCTTTAAATCCGGTCGGGTGAATGTGCTGGTTGCGACAGATATCGTAAGCCGGGGGATCGACATTACGGGCATTCAGTTGGTGATCAATTACGATCTTCCTCATGATCATGAGGACTATGTGCATCGCGTGGGCCGCACGGCGCGTGCCGATGCCGATGGTGAAGCGGTTACTTTTATCTCGGCCAATAATAGAATCGAAATGCGCAAGTTTGCCGATCTGGAAAAATTTTTAGGCAAGTCTTTGGAGCGTATTCCTGTTCCTGCTTCATTAGGCGGTTGCGAAGTGAATGTGTGTGCGGATGAAAACCGTGGCGATCGTCGTCGGGGTAGAGGAGGTGATCGTGGCCACCGCGGAGGCAATGGCCATGGCAGAAGCGGCAATTATGGCCGGTCCCGGGGACGCAGAAAAGGGGCAAATGATGCAAAGTAATCTATGTTCGGATACACATAGTTGTCTTGTGCATGTGGAATCGGTTAGACCGGAATCTTCGGAAATATATTCTAATTATATGCTTTTTATCAAATTAAGTGCATTCAGGTTCTCATAGAGAATTGAATATATGATTTAAGGTTTTTCATGGCCAATAAGATAGCTGGAAAAATAACGATATAAACAATGAAAAATCTATTTTTGTCTCTAATTGTGTTTTTGATGTCCGTTGTCAATGCGACAGCCCAAAGCTGTGGATATTGTCATGGTCGCGGATTGGTAAAAACTCAGAACTCAGTTTCTTCTTTTGGTATCAATAATGAGAAGATAAGATGTTCGCGTTGCAAACAACTTATATATAAATACGAGGAACATTGGGATCCATGTTCGACGTGTGGTGGGTCTGGGCAAGGGCGACAGCGAAGTCGTGGTGAAAATTCTGCGGGAGAGGATATTTATATGAAGTATCTTAATCCCGGAGAGTATGCCAGTTTTATGAATTGCCTTCAGGTTGCTATGCGTGGCACATATGAACCTGTCACTTGTGACAAATGTAATGGACGAGGAACGTGTGCTTTATGTAATGGATCCGGTTATATGCCCCAGCAATTGCAGCATCCTGATGATTTGGCATTAGGTTTCGGGCCGACAATGTGTTCTATGTGCGGAAGAACTGGGCATTGCCTTGCATGTCATGGTAATAAAGTCGTGTATAAATACACTGAGAACGGAAAGGCCGAAGCACGGAAGCAGCTCATATATTATCGCGATTTGGTCTATTCAAGAATGAAATGATTACATTTCATAACGGGTATAAAGATGGTATTATTCTGCTTCGAAAATACCCGTTTTTATGAACATATGTTCATCGGCCATTTAAGTTGACTTAAATGGCCGATGAAGTTAACTTACTTTGCCAACGAACCTATGTTCGTGAAAAAGGACGCATTCGCTATGATAACTATGCCTAAATTTACTTCACACAATTTGTTGCTATTTACTGAATCGCTTCACATCCTCTGGAACTCTTTTCTGAAAGACTTTACAGATGGTGCTGTTGTTTCCTAAAACGGTTTACAGTTGCAACGGTAATGACTTTTTTCACATTGCGAATAACACAATGAACAGCGCAGCTTAGGAATCCAGGAGCCCCTCCCCTTGAGGGCGCGCCTCCAAGGGGAAGCTTCAGAGCACCGTCAATGCCTCTCTCATCCTCCTTGGCGGTAGCATCCCCTCGTTGCTCCTGTGCGGTCTTTTCGTATTGTAGAACTCTATGATGCCGGCCATCACACTCCGTGCCTCTTCAAGATCCCGTGGCCTCTTCATTCTGTAAAGCCATTCCTGTTTGATGATGCCATTCACCCGTTCGGCTATCGCATTGTCCGTCGGACGGTAGTCCTCCGTCATACTGATAGAGGCATTTATGCCTGCAGATGTCCGATATACTGATTACAGCAATACTATATGCCGCGGTCGGAATAGTGGATCAGCCCCTCAAGACCCAGATGGGAAACATTGCTTATGCCCATATCCAAGGCTGCCACGGTATGGGAGGCAACCAGGCTGTCAGAGAGTGTCCACCCGATGATTTCATGGGTAAATGCTCTGACTATGTCTGATTTTATTTTATATAAATTGATGCCGTTGATGCGGGTGACCATTCGGGTTCGGTCCATATTGTTTGAATTTAATTTTTGTTCCTAAAAAAATAAAATTGTAATAAAAAGCACGTATTCAGGGATTATCTTTTGTTGTTACCTTTGTTTTTTCATTCTGCCGGTGTAAAATACCAAGATTTTTTCTATCTTTGCAAATAGTATTAACGCATAAAAAAGGAGGTTAAAAACAGACACAAAAACGAAAGGGACGCAAATAAGGAAAGCGACGCACGGAAGTGTGGCATTCCACAGGTTTAATTTCTAATTTGCCGTATTGAGATATGCGGCTTAATTTACAAACTGAAGATGTGCGTTCCCGTTCAGACAACTTGAAATGGACATATAATATATATTGAGCTTTTAGCTCTTGTTCTCTTTCGATTGAATACCGCCAATATTCGCTATGTGAGGACAAGCAGACTGAAAGTTCACGCTTACAAGGCGTGAACTTTCAGTCTGCTTGTTACATAGCAGGTCACTTGGCGGTAACCTAATCGAAAGACAAGCGGAAAGAATGGTTGCACGCCTTTTTTCATAATCAAAAATAAATACATGAAATCAAAATTTAGATTATTTTTCATGCTGTTTATCTGTATGTTCGGTATGGCTTCTCTGTCATCTTGTTCGGAGGATTTGGACGAAGTACAGTTGGCAGTGGATGAAACTTACCTGAATGTAGGTGAGGCAGGCGGAACGGTGACAGTTTCAATTCGGGCCAATGCGGATTGGAAAGTGGCTACTGGAAATCATTCTTGGGTATCTTTTGATCGCACTTCTGGAAGTGGAGACGGTGAATTGAAAATAACAGTTGAACAGAATAGCTATGGGCAACGGAGTGGGATGTTTGTTATTTATGCAGGTACTGAATATGTGCAAGTAGAGATAGTGCAGGCCGAGTCAACTACAGGATTGAGTATAACTACAGAAAATTGTACTATTACTAGGACGTATGACTACAATAGGTGGAAGTATGTATATACTATTACAGCTTTTTATACAATTTCAGGTAGTCATCTGGCATCTGAATGTGGAGTCCTGATAAATAACAATAAATATGAGTCTGGGAGAACCGTCAGTGATGGTAGACTGAGTGTTCAGACGAAGATATATTTATCAAGTTCTGATTCTCTTCAGGTGACATACCAGGTGTATGCAGTGAATAAATTAACGGGGAAGACAATATATGGTGCTTCCAAAATTCAAAAGTATTAAATTAATAGTATGAAAAAAATATATTCTTTTTTATTTTTGCTTTCCGTTTGCTTCGGCCTGTCGGCACAGCAGATTAAAGAAACGGTCTATCTCCGTAATGGAAGTGTCATAAAGGGACAGGTAATGGAACAGGAACCGGATGGTATTGTCAAAATACAGACAGGAGATGGCAGTATTCTGGTTTATAAAATGTCAGAAGTGGAGCGGATTAGCAAGAATATTGCTCACTCATCCCCAAAAGAAGGCCGTCATAGGGGATTGGACTTTGATGTAGATGCAGGCTATCATATCACCAAGGGTGGAGGAGGACAGGTTTCCGCAGAAATAGAACTAGGTAAACGTTTCAATAAGAATTTTTATTGGGGAATGGGAACTGGTGCTTTTATTCCGACAGGAGATGGAGACCTGTCCATACCTATAACAACGGCTTTTAAGGTGTTTTTTCCCTTGAAATCCTCTTCCTTTACACCTGGCGCAATTTTTCGTGCCGGTTATGTAGTCAATACAGCCGGTGATATTTCTGTTGGAGAAGGAGAATATGCAACTAAAGTTGAAGTTCCGAACAATATTATGATTCAGATTATGCCGAGCCTGGAGATACCAGTTTCAAAATGTGTGGATTTCAATCTTGCGGTAGGGTATACCCACTTCATTCCCACCAAAGGGGGCGATGGAAGTGGAGCCTTTAGTATCAAGACGGGATTTGGTTTTCATAAATTGCCAATACCCAAGCAGAAGAAACCTAAAAGGCCAAAAAAGCCGATACGTGATAATGGAGTACAAATGAC
This sequence comes from uncultured Prevotellaceae bacterium, assembly GCA_964567855.1. GTDB lineage: Bacteria > Bacteroidota > Bacteroidia > Bacteroidales > UBA3663 > Liminaster. The sequence continues at coordinate 1,095 of CAZMOE010000026.1, read as the reverse complement.
GCTGGAATTTGGTAATCCCAGTGCATTGGTTATTGGTTACAAAATCAATCCGCATATCAGTGTCGGTGTCGGTGGCGGTGTTGGATATGGTGATGTTGCTTCTGAAAGTGCAAGTCCCAAAGTAAAATGGCTTGATATAAGGAATGATGGCCAAATAATCTATAATCATGATAAGTATATTAATGGTAATTTTTCGTCTGTTAATGTCTTTCTTAGGGGAGTATATAGAATGATAAACCGGAGATGGTCCCCCATTGTGGGGTGTGATGTCGGGATGCGCTTCTATGATTTTGATGATTTTTATGATTCGTCATATATGTACGATAATTCAGAAGAAACTTTTGAACAGGGTCTTGGTATTCCGTCCAGCGTCGGTCTGTTCGCATCTCCGTTCGTTGGTATGTCTTTGCGCACAACTCATAATTCTTATCTGGAATTAAAAGTTGGGTATGCTCTTGCACCGGGCATATCCGGAAAGAGGGGGGAAGCGGAGTATACCACTTATAATAATGAACATTTCATTCGTTCCATGTCTTGCGAGTCTGTAAATCTATCCGCTCCGTTTGTTACATTTGGTTTTACCCATACTTTTGCGTGGGGAAGTAAACAGAAGAAGTAATGATGATATTATAATATTCGTTTAGGCACGAGGCTGCGTCATAAAGAGAAGTTTCTTTTACATTTATGGCGCGGCCTCTTGCCGTTTCAGATAGTTTGATCTGTGTAATATTGTCGCAATAATTGCTCGTTTACAGGATTGTATATCAGTCTTAGTGTGTTTTTATTTGGGAATTGGTTGTATGTCATCTATTAAATAGCTTGTTGAATACTTTTTACCGATATGTCTATTATTCCTATATATGAAATCTATAAAAGGTTTATATTATTATATTGGGCTATTTCATAAATTTCTATTTCTATCCTCGTTATCTTATCTCTTTCATCCCCACATTTATCCCTGCAATTTGTGGTGTAATCGGTTGTATTGTCATATGTACATTACAAAACTATCCAATTTGGTATTTAAAACGGTGTGAAAGTTGTATTATAACGAAGAAAATTATAAAAAAGTTTGGGATATTGCAGAGAAACCTT
>CAZMOE010000025.1:20862-36170 GCA_964567855.1 uncultured Prevotellaceae bacterium | reverse complement strand
TATAACCTTCTGATCCGTAGTCAGATGCTCTATTCAGTTAAGCTATGGAGCCATTATCAAAGATCGTAACTATAGCGTTTCCGCTCTGCTTTCTTCTGTCGGGGTAGCGGGATTCGAACCCACGACCCCCTGCTCCCAAAGCAGGTGCGCTAACCGGACTGCGCTACACCCCGTTTGTTCTGGAAAGCGGGTGCAAAGATAAAGGGTTTGCAAATAGCCTCCAAATATTTTCGCAACTTTTTTCAACTTTTCCATCAAAAAAGTGTTTTACCATCTTTTCCAAAGCATAAAACAGCGATAATAAGCCGTATTTTCCAGCTTTACAAACAACAGAAACCAACCTTTGTTGCTTTTTGCAGCCATTTAAAATCTTTTTTATTTTTTCAATTTCCAGTATTCCCTTATCTTTGCTGCCCGAATTTACACAAGTATCCTTATATAATATGTCAACTCAAATTTCCAAATGGCCCGGACACCTGGCAATCCTCGCCGTAAATTTTATATTCGGTTTCAATTCCCCCATGGCTAAACTTATCGTCCCTGACTGGATTTCTCCCGGGGCTTTCACCTTAGTCAGGATGACCTTTGCCACACTTGCGTTCTGGATAATCTCCCTATTCGTCCCCAAAGAGCATGTGACACTAAAAGATAAGGGTACCATTTTTCTCGGAGGCCTCTTCGGGCTTGTAGCCGTCCAATATTCTTTTGCCGAAGCCCTTCGCTATACATCTCCGGTCAATATCACTCTCATCGCCGCCCTCGCCCCTATCTTCGTCATGTTACTGGCAGCCATTTTTCTTCATGAACCTATTACTATAAAAAAAGCCGGAGGCGTAGCCCTCGGTATCAGCGGCATTTTCATCCTTATCCTGCCGGGAATAGTCACCACCGGATGGAAATCTTCCTTGCAAGGAGATCTGTATTGTTTTATCAATATAACGACTTACGCCATCTATTTAATCATCACCCGTAAAGTGACACAACGATATACTGCACTCACTTTAATGAAATGGATGTTTCTCTTTTCCGCCATCTGCACATTACCGCTCGGAGGCAAAGAACTTCTTCATGCACGTATTTTTTCAGCCGAAGTCACCTTACAGCCGATTTTAAGCCTTGCCTATATCTGCGTCTTTGCCACCGGCCTTGCCTATTTTCTCATCCCTATCGGTCTGAAACGCATCCGTCCTACAACCGTAAGTATGTACAGCAACCTTCAGCCCATCATCGCCTCATGTATCGCCATCCGGCTCGGGCAAGATCATTTCAGCTGGGACAAACCCATTGCCGCCGTCCTGGTCATGGCCGGAGTTGCTCTGGTAACCCGCAGCAAAGCACGGGCAGAGACCACCGCTCCAAAATAATCATCGTTTCCAGCGATCGTGGGACCACAGCCATAACTCTGGCTGTTCACGCACATCTTTTTCAAAACGTGCCATATAATCATCGGTCAAGGCAAATTCCGGCAAAGAGGCCGGATCCGAAGTCATCAACTCAAAATGAAGCCGATAATATCCGCGACGAGGCCGAGTAACCCTTGCATAAGCGAATGAAGCATTCAACAGTACCCCGATCCGCTCGGAACCGGTAAATACACCCGTAGACTGGTTTAAAAAAGTAACGCGGTGATGCACATTTTCTCTTTTAGGTAACTGATCGGCGATACATCCAAGAAAAAAACCTTTATAAGGAAGTTCACCCCGTTTCATCCCGGCACGCAAAGCCATCAGTTTTCTCAGCGTATGCTTCATCGGAATATTGACACCACCGAAACGAGAACGGTTCGCCAAAAACCAACGGTCAAAAGACTTGTTGCGCATCGGATGATAAATCTGAGCCAGATTGCTATCAGAAACATAGAGCGGAATGGCCGTCAGCCACTCCCAGTTCCCATAATGTCCCAAATAACAACAACAAAAATCATGTTCCGGAAAAGTTTCCGTCACAGCTTCAATTCCTGTAATCTGCAAGCGACGCCTAAACTCTGCCTCGCTCATAGTCACCCCCTTGACGATTTCAACCGCCAAATCGCAGAAATAGCGATAAAACTTATTTTCTATCTCGCGAAGTTCCGTATCGGTCTTTTCAGGAAAGGAGAGCCGCAAATTCTTCCGCACCACACTGATCCGGTAGCGAACCAGATAATGAACTATCGGATAAAAACAATCCGACAGCACATAGAGAACACCCAAAGGCAAATAAGAACATAACCGTATAAAAAAGAAAAATATGTTATATCCTCCCCGTACGATTGCATTCTCTTTTCTGGCCATAATATCAATCTTTAAACAAAACTTTCCCGACTCCGTACGATCTCAAATCCGCTCATACACCTCGAATGTAAGATCGTAAGCATTCTTTTCATCTGCTGCAAAGGGAATATTCTCTACAAGTTTCCATTCTTCCCTGTCGACAGCCGGCACCGCTGCATCGTAATCCGCCACCTCAACGTGTACCCGTGTCAGGTACAGCCGGGAAGCCCTGTCCCAAGCCTGCCGGTAAATCTGCGCACCACCGATCACAAAGGCCTCGTCATCGGCAGCCTCCAAAGCCGCGTTCAATGAGGGAAACACCTCACAGCCCTCTATCCGTAAATCATCCTGACGACTGATCACCAGATTCCGACGCCCAGGTAACGGTCGCCCGACTGACTCAAAAGTTTTTCGTCCCATAATCACATTATGCCCGACCGTCACCGATTTAAAATATTTCAGATCGGCCGGCAAATGCCAGGGCATTGCTCCCCGGAATCCTATCGCTCCATTCTCGGCAGCCGCCACAATGATGAAAAATTTCTTCGCATTCATAATCCCGACTGGTTCAATACACATTATATATAAATAGTCCGAAAATTATTCGACATACAAGACCAACCCCTTCAGATATTCCCCTTCCGGATGATAGATATTGATCGGATGATCGGCCGGCTGATGCAACTGATGCAGGATCCTGACACGCCGTCCCGTCTGCGCCGCTGCAGAAAATACAGCACAGCGAAAATCTTCTTTCGTCACCACCTGCGAACAGGAGAACGTAAACAGGATTCCCCCCGGGCGGATTTTTTCAAACGCCTTGGCGTTGAGCCGACGATATCCTATCAGCGCATTTCTCAACACCTTCTTATGTTTTGCAAACGCCGGAGGATCCAGAATAATAAGATCATACTGATCTCCTGCCACATCCAGATAATGGAACGCATCATCACAATACGCCGCATGCCGGGCATCCCCCGGAAAATTCAATTCCACATTGCGGGTAGTCAGGGCGATGGCCTGAGCAGAACAGTCGACAGAATGCACCGATTTCGCACCGCCGCGCATAGCGTAGAATGAAAAACCTCCCGTGTAACAAAACATGTTCAACACATTTCTGCCCTGCGCATAATGCTCCACGCAGGCACGGTTGTCACGCTGATCGACAAAAAAACCGGTTTTCTGACCTTTCAGCCAGTCCACATGAAATTTCAACCCGTTCTCGACAGCAATATCCGTATTATCCTCCCCTCCGATCAGGTAACCATTCACCGGATCCAGGTCGGCCTTGTATGGCAGCGTTGTCTCAGACTTATAATATACGTGACGGATATCGGCCCCTGCCACCCGGACAAGCGCCTCTGCCAGCTGCCTGCGTAAACGATGCATACCTGGCGTATGCGCCTGCATCACAGCCGTATGGGCATACACATCCACTATCAGTCCCGGCATACCGTCCCCTTCGCCATGCACCAGACGATAGGCATTGTTCTCGTCACCCCGAATAAGACCGATGTCGCGTCGCAACTCGAAGGCCACCTGCAAACGGCGACAGAAAAACTCATCATCGACAGGCTCATCCTCAAAGGTGAAGATACGCACGGCGATGCTACCTATCTGATATTGTCCCCAGGCAAGAAATCCGCCCTGCCGGGAAACAACGCGAACCCAATCGCCCTCCTCCGGCTGTCCGTCGATATGATCGATCGCCCCCGAGAAAACCCAAGGATGGAAACGTAACAGCGATTCCTCTTTCTTATTTTTCAGTGTAACGGTAAACATAGCATCCATGTGATAAGGGAAATCCGTTACCGGTCATTCCAGCAACGGTTTGATAATAAATTTATAGATATCGTTGGCATTGACCAGCACAATCAGGGCCACAATGATGAAGAAACCCACATACTGTGCCCATTCCAGCACCTTGTCGCTCGGTTTCCGACGCGTAATAACCTCATAAATAACGAAAAACAGATGTCCGCCATCCAAAGCCGGTATAGGCAGAATGTTCATAAAGGCCAAAGCGACAGAGAAGAAAGCGGTCAGTGACCAGAAAGCTCCCCAGTCCCACGTGTCGGGGAAGATACTTCCCATCGTACCGAAACCGCCAAGACTTTTGGCCCCCTCTTTCGTAAAGACAAGCTTGAACTGCCGGACGTAATTATACAACATGTCATAACAACGCTGCACTCCGGCCGGAATAGCCTGCCACAGCGAGTAGTCGACGTGTGTAAATATATCACGTGCCACCATCGGCAGCATGGTATATACTCCGATCGTACCGGCCTCGGAGACCGGTACCGCCATCTCCATCTGTTGCCCGGCGCGAACATAGGACAGAGTCACCGTATCGCCAGCATGAGCGGCGAGCATAGGTTTCACCTCATCGAAATAACGGGTCGGAATGCCGTCGACGGCCACAATACTGTCCCCGGAGATCATGCCCGCCGCCTGAGCCAGTCCGCCCTCCACGACTTCGGAAATCACCATCGGGTAACGGATGGAAACAAAATTGCCCAGCTCAGCGCTCTCGCGCAAGAAATATTCTCCCATGCTGTCAGGCATAAACAAAGTAATCAGCTCTTCACCACGCTTCACGGTTACCTCATCCGCCAACAGCAAAGAGGTGGCAAAGGCCTTATAGTCGACCTCTTTCCCGTCGACAGCCCAAATAATGTCACCATTGCGGAAACCCAATCCCTGCGCATATTCACTATAAGCCATTCCCTGCTCGATGGAGCGCATTCTCAACTCATCGGTACCCCAATACCATATCAGGCCGATATAGACGACGATCGCCAACAACAGATTGTTGATAACGCCGCCGGAAATGATCAGCGCACGCTTCCATGCAGCCTGCGTCCGGTATTCCCACGGTTGCGGAGCCTGTTGCATCTGCTCCTTGTCCATCGATTCATCTATCATGCCAGCAATCTTACAATAGCCGCCAAACGGAATCCAGCCTATACCGTACTCCGTATCGCTCCCTTTGGGTTTCCAACGCCAGAGCGCCTTCCCGTAGGCATCGAAAAACAGATAGAATTTCTCTACACGCACCTTAAACAATCGCGCCCAAAAGAAATGTCCCAGCTCATGAATAAAAATCAAAAGCGAAAGCGACAAAAGAAATTGGACGGCTTTAATCAAAATACTCTCCACTACAGACGGGATTATTAAAGTTAAAAATCAAATGTTCAAAAATTCGGCCGCTCTGACTCTTGCCTCTGTATCGATGGCGAAATAGTCATCCAGCGTGCACTCTTTGCGATAAGGCATTGCCTCCAGCGTCTTTTCTATGACGGCCGACATCTGCAAAAAGCGGCATTGGCCTTTGCGGAATGCCTCGTTGACCACCTCGTTGGCCGCATTCAGGACGCAGGTGCGGTCGCCACCCTCGGCCAGGGCTTCAAAAGCCAACCGCAAGTTCGGAAAACGATCCATGTCGGGGTGCTCGAACGTGAGATGAGCGTAGTCTTCCAGCCGGAGTTTGCCGTTGATCCGGCTCTCCAACCGCATCGGATACGAAAGGGCGTAGGCGATAGGCACCTTCATGTCCGGACACCCTAACTGCGCCTTCACCGCACCGTCGGCAAACTGCACCATGCTGTGGACGATGCTCTGCGGATGTACGGCCACCTCGATCCGGTCGGGAGTCATGTCGAAAAGCCAGCGGGCTTCGATCACCTCAAAACCTTTGTTCATCATCGAGGCCGAGTCGATGGTTATCTTGGCCCCCATGCTCCAGTTGGGATGCTTCAGGGCCTGCGCCGCTGTGACGTCGCGCATCTGCTCCAACGAGAAAGTCCGGAACGGACCGCCTGACGCCGTGATAATGAGCTTGTCGACAGGATTATGCTCCTCGCCGGCCAAACACTGGAAAATCGCGGAATGTTCACTATCGACCGGCAAAATCGCCGTATGAAATTGTCTCACCAACTGCTCGATCAAGCCGCCGGCCACCACCAAGGTTTCCTTGTTGGCCAACGCGATGATCTTGCCGGCCCGGATGGCGGCGACGGTCGGCCTCAGTCCGGCAAAGCCGACCATGGCCGTAACCACGATATCGATCGGTCCAGCCTCAACCACCTGACAGAGGGCATCCGCGCCGCTCCAGACCTTGATCGGCAAATCGGCCAAAGCCTCTTTCACCTGCAGATAGAGCGAATCGTCGGCAATGACGACCACCTCCGGGTGATATGTCCGCGCCTGCTCGATCAGCAGATCAGCGCTGCGGTGGGCCGTAATGGCATACACCTCGAACAGATCGGGATGCTCGCCGATGACCTCCAATGTCTGCCGGCCGATGGAGCCGGTCGATCCCAATATTGCTATTTGTCTCATTATATTTATTTCCTATTTTTACATCTTACCTCATCCGGCTCAAAACGGTATCACATCGCGCGGATCGATAGGCCGTCCCTTGTGCCAGATCCGAAGCCCCAGCCGGCTGTAAGGGCCCTCCTCAGCTCCGGCCTGCCCGATCACGGCTCCGCTTTTCACCACCTTGCCGGCTCTGACCAGCGGCAGTTTCAAGTTTGAAAAAACACTGACATAATCGTTGGCATGCTGAAGAATGAGCGTATAGCCGCCACCGAAATCGAAGTCGACCGATATCACCGTACCGTCTAACGGTGCCAGCACCGGCGTTTCCGGCTGAACACGGAGCACGACCTCCGGTATAAATTCCGCAAACCACTCGTTACGCTCCTGTCCGTTTCCGGATTCTATGATCTCTCCTTTAACGGGAACCATAAACACCGCACCCCCGGCCGGAGTTCCGGCCACCAGAGCGTTCAAACTATAACGTTCCGTCTCTTCAAAGCGAGCGACAAACGCCTCCTCCCGCGGGCTTTTGGCCTGCAGCGAATCGTTGAACATCACCACGACAGCCGAATCGTAGGGAACGATACTGTCGCCCTGGATCCGCCCGCTCAGGATGTCCGTCAGGTTCTGCAGATAGACGCTGCGCATACGGCTCTCCCGCTCCAGCGAATCGAGACGTAGCGCCGTCTCGACGATAACGGCCCGTTTTTCCACATCCAGATAGCCCGGCAGATAGCTTTTCAGCGGGGTCCGGGTCATGACGATCACCACGAGAGCGGCGGTCAACGCCAACAAGAAGACCAACAGCAACGCCGCCACCGAAGTCGGCATACTGAAAGAAAAGAGCACCCGGTCTTTCCGCTCGTTGAAAAACATCAGGCGATAACGACGCCCCTTTTTTACCTTGGGTGTCTGACCTCCGGTTGCCGGCTCCGCATTCTGCCCGACCTCCGGCTGCTGTTGCGTCTTATCCTCTGCTGGTTTCATAGCATTTCATCTCTTCTTCGGTTACAGCGATACGCCTCACCTCTTTAAGGATGCAAAAGTAATAAGTTTTTCCGACATTCCCGGCTTTTTTAATAAATTTATCGTATTCGGCGGGAACGCCCCCTCTTCTTTCAGCTTACATCGGGTTATAATCGCCCTCTTTTTTGGGAATCCCGGCACATAATCGCCAAGTAGTTCCCTCAGCTTCACAATTTAGGGGCAAACATATCATGGAAATGGCAAAAGGGAAAACCTTCCCTGCAAACACTCCTTCTTTACCGCTATAAATTTCTAAAAATTTCGCCCCGCTTCGCGGGGATCGGCCGAGGGGCTTTGAATGCCCCTCGGAAATAAAACAAATGAATTAGATAAATCAAAGCGCTTCGCTTTTATTCTGAAACAGGGCGCACACTAAACCCGCCGTAACGGCGGAGCCAATACACGATATGATAGTCACTATAGAAGAAGAGGTAGTACGCGCGGCCGGTAAGGCCCCCGTAAGGCGTAGAGCTCCAATAGAGGCCGTAGGAACCAGCGTCGCAGTGCCACGCCCCGCCGCGCCAACCGGCAGCGGGAAGAAAGATACTATTTCCATTCGGTCCAATGACCTTATAGCCTTTATGGCCATACATAGTCGTCCATTCCCATCTGCATTCTTCCACCAACTCCTCACATTCCGAGCTCGTAGGCAAACGCCACGACCCTCCCCAATTGGCACGAGCGACATCATACCGAGGATCACCTCCTATATCTCCCATAGTTTCTCCATAGGTAACGCAATTCTCATCAGAATAGGCCGGTTTTATTCCGGTTTCTCCCCAAGCATAATAGTTACCATAATCCGCAGGAGAGGTAGCTCCGACATTGCAAGTTGCCCATTTCACACTCAAACCCAAGTCGACATACTTATGTCCGTTAATCTCGTTTTCAGATTCATCGACCCTTTGAGTTTTCTTTTCCGAACACGCCACAAAAACCTCCATCGTGAGCATCAGCAGCCACAAAAGTTTCAAATTTTTCATACTTTTACTGTTTTATTATCGTTTTGTTTTAATAATATAAGCCACATTTATCAGTCCTTACCGGATTGTCCAACAGGGAAAGCCCTGCAAAGATAATTTTTATTCTTCAAATTCCAAATAAATATGGAACAAACAGAGAATCTTACCCATCCCCGGCCACAAAACCGACAAGACACGCGGGAACTTTCACATTTCCTGCCGCAACCGAAGCCGTGTACGCAAAAATGCGTACATTTGCGGGAAATTTAGAGAACTTCCGAGAACGACAAGACCGTTATGAACATCGCAGTACTCCTCGCCGGCGGCAGCGGCAAGCGCATGGGGCAGCCGGAACCGAAGCAATTCATCACGCTGGCCGGATGCACGATTCTGGAACACAGCATCCGGGTATTCCATAGCCATCCGGGCATCGACGAAATCGTCATCATCTCCCACGCCGACTATCTGGAACGGGTGCGGACTATCGCCCGGCCCTATCCCAAGGTCCGCCACGTGCTGCCGGGCGGCAAAGAGCGTTACGACTCCAGTCTGGCCGCCATCCGCGCCTATGAACAGACCGCGGCCGAAGCCTCCGGCACTGTCTGCCTCCTCATCCACGATGCGGTCCGCCCGCTGGTCTCGCACCGCATCATCAGCGACTGCATCGAGGCATTGCGACACTATGACGCGGTCGATGTGGCCATCCCTACGACCGACACCATCATAGAGGTAGACAGCCAGGAGCACATCTGCCGTATTCCGCCGCGCGCTGCGCTGCGCAATGTGCAGACTCCCCAGGCCTTCCGATTCGAAACAATCGCCGAAGCCTATCGCAAAGGATTACAGGACCCGGACTTCATCACCACCGACGACTGCGGCGTCGTACACCGCTACCTGCCGGAAGTACCGATCTATGTGGTTGCCGGTGAAGTCACCAACATCAAGCTGACCTATCGGGAAGACCTGTTGCTGGCAGAAAAATTATTGGGGAAATAAAAAGAAAACCGGCGGTTCCGCATTTTGCGAAACCGCCGGTTTCATGATTCATCGGGAAAAATTGCCGACAGCCATCAATTCCGACAGCGTAAGCTGGTAATCCCGCTCATCGGTAAGGAGTTGCTGTCTCATGTCCAAATATTCCATCAGGCCGGAAAGATATTCCTGCCGGGTGAGCTGTCCTTCCCGGTAGGCCCGGGCCAGCAACCGTTCGGTATCTTGTGAAAACATGAGATCGGCCAGCTCCGTAACCGCACGGTGCTGAGTCTGCGCCTTCCGGTACAGAGCGCGCAACCGTGACATGAAAACCAACCGCTTGTCCAAAGCCTCCTGCCGGGCAGCAGTTTCTGCGGCCCGCGCCTGGCGTACCTTATGCCGGTTATTCCACGCCGGCAGCGAGATTCCTACAACGACGCCATGCAAAGATTCCTCTTTCTCATTTTCGCTGGCATAGCCGAGCGACAGCTTCGGCCACCACCCGCTTCTGGCTACGCGCACCTCCTGCCGTGCACGCTCGACCTCCCCTTCCGCATAGCGAAGCACCGGACTCCGGTCCGCGACCTCATCCCACCAGGTTTCAAAATCAACCGGCAAGGACTGCGACAAAAAAGAGTAGGCCGTATCGGTCAGCGAGAGCGGGAGATCGCCGTTCAGGGCGCGCAACTCCTGCACAACGGCATCGCGCTCCGCCAAAAGGCAGTCGCGGCTGCTTTTCCGAGTCTGCAACTCCATCCGCACCTTGTTGTAATCCAATATCGTGATGTCGCCAATATCCACCTGACGGGCGGCGGCCTTATCAAGTTGTTCTGCCATAGCCAACTGGCGCCCGGAAATGGCGATGGCGCCGTTATAATAGACCCATTCGATACATAACTGATGAGCCTGCAGCAGGATGTCCTGCCGCTCGGCACGGTACTGCCATTGCACATTCACGCCAGCCTGCCGGGCAGCACGGCGGCGGTGCAGATAGGTCGTGGGAAAGTCGAACGACTGGGACACCCCGAAATCCCACCGATTGCCGACGCTGGACGGATCGCCAAAAAAGTAGGCGAACTCCACCTGCGGGTCTTCCAGGACATTGGACTGGCGAATTTCAGACAAAGAGGCATCCAGTTGCGCTTTCAAAGCGCCGATGCGAGGAGAATGAGCCTCTACTTCCTGCAAGATAGCTTCAAACGGGAGCGAAGACTGCGCCACAGCGGAAAAAAAACATCCGCCCAGCATACAGAATATCCCCAACAGTTTACCTTTTATTCTCATTTCACTCTAAAATCTTGAATTTTTCAGGCGCAAAGATATTTAATTTTTAGTACTTTAGCAATCGTTTATGAAAGATTAGCCGTTTCTCTGCAAGTTATCCGAAGATACATTACCGGGATGACAAAAGCGTTTAACAACGTGGAACTCAGCAATCCGCCGAGCATCACCTGCGCCATGGGACTCTGAATCTCATTGCCGGGGAGATCGCCCCCTAAAGCCAACGGAATCAGCGCCAAAGCGGAAGTCAGCGCAGTCATGACGATAGGGCTCAACCGGTCCATGGAACCCGCCATGACACACTCACGCGGGGCCATTCCCTGCCGGCGCAGCTCATTATAGCGGTCGATCAGCAACATGCCGTTGCGGGTGGCAATACCGAAGAGCGAGATAAATCCGATCAGAGCGGGAATGCTCAGGACCCCGCTTGTACAGACCAGGGCCAGCACGCCGCCGATGAGCGCCAAGGGCAGGTTCAGCAGAACAACGACCGACTGACGCAGATTCCGGAACTGCTGATACAGCAGCAGGAAAATGACAAGTATCGAAAGCACCGACAAAAGCGTCAGCGTACGGGAAGCGGCCTGCTCGCTTTCAAACTGACCGCCGTATTCGATGTGATATCCCTCGGGCAATTGAATCCGGGCGGCAATCCGGGCCTGGATCTCATCGACCACACTGCCCTGGTCGCGCCCGGCGACATTGGCAGAGACAACAATTTTGCGGGCAACGTTCTCGCGGCTGATCGTATTGGGTCCTGTGGACGAAATGACGTCGGCAACATAAGAAAGGGGAATTTTCCTGCCGTCGGCAGCATCGATGGCCAGATCGCGGATCTGTTCTATCCCGTTGCGGGCGGCTTCGCCGACCCGGACGGTCAGATCAAAGGCCTGGCGGTCTTCATACACCTGCGAAACCACCTCGCCACCTAACAAGACGTTGATACATTCCGTGAACCGGGTCATGGTAATACCATAGCGGGCCAGCATCTCACGCCGGGGAACGATTTTCAGCTGCGGACGCTCTACCTGCTGCTCGACATTCAGGTCGGCCACACCGGGGACATCGGCCACGGCAGCCCTGATTTCATTTCCGATGGCAAACATGCGGTTCAGATCGGAGCCGAAAAGTTTGATGGCGATATTGGCGCGCGTTCCGGAGAGCATGGCGTCGATGCGGTGCGAAATGGGTTGGCCGATCTCCACGTTGACACCGGGCAAAACAGCCAGTTTGGCACGTATTTCGGCGACGACCTCCTCTTTGGAGCGCTTGTCCAGCACAAACGGTGCCTCGATTTCCGACGTATTGCCTCCGAGAGCATGTTCATCCAGTTCGGCACGGCCCGTCTTACGGGCAACCGACCGCACCTCGGGCACGGAAAGGAGCAGTTCCTCGGCACGACGGCCGATCCGGTCCGATTCTTCCAGTGAAACTCCCGGCAATGTACTCACATTGATCGTGAAAGAGCCCTCGTTAAAGGATGGCAGGAAACTGCGCCCCAGAGTGGCGAACAATCCGCCGGCAACCAGCAGCATGACGGCAACCCCGGCCAGCACCATCCGGCGATGACCCAGCACCCGCTCCAGCATGACGGCATAAGCGGTTTTCAAATGCCGCACCAGCCAGGGATCAGAAGCAGAAGAGGAGGTCCCCGTCTGCCGGGCGACCACCTTGCCCCCCAGCAAGTAACTGCACAACACCGGCGTCAGGGTCAGAGCAACCAGCGTCGAGGCGAAAAGCGAGACGATGAAAGCGACCCCGAGCGGTACCAGCATACGGCCCTCCATACCGGAAAGAAAAAACAGCGGCACGAAGCATACCACAATTATCAGTGTGGAATTAAGAATCGGCATACGCACCTCGCGCGAAGCCTGAAAGACCACGTCGATCACACTGCGCCGTTCCGCCGCCGGCAAGCGGCGGTTTTCCCGCAACCGCTTGAAAACATTCTCCACATCGACAATGGCATCATCGACCAACGACCCGATAGCAATGGCCATACCGCCGATACTCATCGTATTCAGCGTCAGTCCCATCAGGTGCAGCGTAAGAACAGATATCAACAGGGCCAGCGGAATCGTCACGAGTGAAATCAGGGTGGTCCGCACATTCATCAGGAAGAGGAACAGCACGAGAACGACAAACAAGGCCCCCTCCAGCAATGCCTCTTTGATATTGTCGATGGAACTGTCGATAAAATTCTGCTGCCGGTACAAATCGGTACGGATCTCCACGCCGGGAGGCAGATTCCGTTCGATATCGGCAATGGAACTGTCAAGCTTTTGCGTCAGCTCCAGGGTGCTGACGTTCGGTTGCTTGGTGACCGTCAGCAAAACACCGGCTTTTCCGGCAACAGAGGCCACTCCCATTTTCGGCGCCTTGGCCCCGACGGTCACCTCTGCAATATCCGATAACAACACCGGCGAGCCGGCAACGTTTTTGACTACGGCGCGCCCGATGGCATCCACGTCGTGGGTACTCATCATACCGCGGACAATATATTCATTGCCGTATTCGTACAAAATCCCGCCGGTAGCGTCACGGGTCATATCGCGGGTAGCCTCCATGACCTCGGAAAGCGAAACGCCGCTACGGCGCATGCGTCCCGGATCGAGCAGAATCTGATATTCCTTGATGTCGCCGCCCAAAACGGTCACCTGCGCCACCCCGCCAGTCGATAGCAGACGGGGGCGAAGCGTCCAGTCGGCCAATGTACGCAGCTCCAGCAGGGAGAGACTGTCGGAGGTCATACCGATAAAAAGCACTTCGCCCAGGATGGAAGACTGAGGGCCGAGCGTGGGATTGCCGACACCCCCCGGCAAAGTTTCCCCGACGGCGACCAGCTTTTCGGAAACAATCTGACGCGCCAGATAGATATCCGTATCCCAGTCGAACTCAACCCATACGACAGAGAAGCCCATCGTGGAAGAGGAACGGACTCTGCGGACACCGGTGGCCCCGTTGACCGCAGTTTCGACAGGAAACGTGACGAGACGCTCGACCTCTTCGGGCGCCATGCCGGGCGCTTCGGTCATGACAACGACCGTCGGAGCGTTGAGATCGGGAAAAACATCGACCTCTATATGCGAAGCCGTATAGCTGCCGGCAATCAGCAACAGTGCCGTCACCACCAGGATCAGGATACGGTTACGCAGCGAAAACCGGATAATACTGTTCAACATGACAATCCTCCCTCCTTAATGATTATGGTTATGCCCTTCAGGAACGACGGAAGACATCGAGGCCAACCGGACCTGACAGGCACCGCGCACGACGACCTGATCACCGGGACGGAGTCCACGGAGAATTTCGACACGGGCACCGTCGCTCCGCCCGATTTCCACCTCCTGTTTTCTATAATCGTCTGTGTCCGCTTTCAGATACACGAAATAGATTCCCTGCTCTTCTGTCAGCGCGCCGGCCGGCACGGAAATGGCATCGGTCCTGCCGGCACACAACAGCCATACCTCGGCATAGCCGCCGGCCAGGATATCGCCGGCGTTGTCAAATTCAAACGTAACAGGAATATAAGGACTTTCGGCGCCGGAAACCGTACCGACAGAGATAGCCCGGCCATGCAATTCGTCTGTTTTATATATCACTGAAGAATAAGGAAGGCGGAAGTTGGCGGAAAGCGCGCCCGATAACGAAGAAAAATATCTCTCCGGCACCTCGGCCCGTAACAGCAGACGGCGGTTGCCGGTAACAATGGCCATAGGCTGACCGGCCGTAACATATTCGCCGGCCGCGACGGAAACCGACTTGAGGAATCCGTCGATGTCTGACGTCACAGCGATATTGCCGGCCCCGGTCTTACGGCTTTCCAGGGCCTCGCAAGCGGCCCGGGCCTGCTCGGCCCTTGATTTCGCCGCCTCATAGTTGCGGACCGGAATAAGACGGTCCTGCAACAGACGCCCGGCCCTTTCAAAATCGAGGCGGGCCGCCTCATACTCGGTCTGTACGCGGACAGCCTGATCGCCGTCGAGCGTAGCGCCCGGGTGGATGTAAAACAAAGTTTCACGGCGGCGCACTGCCATCCCCTCTCCCAAAGCTGTCCTGGCATACCCGACGGTTCCGGAGGCGGGGGCGATGAGTGTCTGTTCGTTGCCGCCGGCGGCAAGCACCTGCCCGCTGACCGGAATGCAGGCAGAAAACGGCCTCACGGCAACGGTTTCCCATTCCAGGCCGGCCTCTTCCGCCTGCTGTTCGGAAAAATGGATGACCCCATGCGGGTGGCGGGCCCCGGATTCTTCGTGTCCGCCCTCCTCATGTTCATGTTCCGCATGTCGGCAGGCATATATGGAAAAAATTGAGAACGCTATCCATAGCGCTTTATAGCAAAATAGTTTTTTCATAAAATTCTTACTGTCTTTTCAGTTTATATGATCCTTGCTGGAGGATTTTCCGGCTTTCACACACACGGTGCAGGGGTTCCCGCCGGACAGGAACCGTCAGACATACTCTGTTCACACGGAAAAAATTGTACGGATCG
>CAZMOE010000025.1:13937-20762 GCA_964567855.1 uncultured Prevotellaceae bacterium | reverse complement strand
CCGGACAGGAACCGTCAGACATACTCTGTTCACACGGAAAAAATTGTACGGATCGGCCGAATAGCCCGTATGCGGCCATTCCCAAAATCCGGCAACTCATTTCATCCCGGACAGAAGCGGTTACCGAGAACCGCCAAGCAACAATTACAAGGAAGATAGCGGCGGCGCGCGGAGAGAAAGGGTCCCGCAACATATCTGCGCCTCATGCCGGAGCACCAGAGGCGGGAACAAGAATATACGTCCTGCATTCCGCAAAAAAACAAACGGCAGACAATCCGTCTGAATCGGCGGCAGAACCGGCGGAACCATGGTTTCGTTGACCGATGACCCCAAATATGAATCATACCGGCCGGAGTTTATGCGCAACAGCGCCTTTTCAATTTCGACCTCGCAGGTCTCATGTTCCTGCTCCTGCTCGCAAGAAGCATTATAGAAATGATGATGATGAGGGAAAAGAATATGCGCCAACAGGAAAACATTCACGATCATCAAGATGACCGCAATGTGATGGCGGCAGAATTTGCCGGTACATCCATAATTATTTCCTTGGTGTGCGCAGTACATATTATACCCTTTTTCCTTTTCGGCGGGACAAAGATAACCCAACAGAGACGATGCCCCAAATTTATCGGGTGAAACTTAGTTGCAAAAACAGGATATGCGCATTTCAGCTTATTCCGGAAAACGGAGAAAACCGGCCGTCACTACCCCCACGGTCATACGCCGCGCCCCCAGACAGAGCTTTCTCCCCTATCTCCCCGAAACGGATGGCCGGCCGGAATACCGTTTATCCGCCATCCTTCGGCCGGATGGCCACACAATATTCCGCAAGGTTGTCCGTTCTAATAATTAAAATATGAAAAACTCCGGCCTCCGGGTCCCCTACGGCAACTGACACATTTATATAAAAACATATCTCGTCACTTTTTCAATTAAACATCTTTTTATCATGCAGAGACTGATAGAAATCGCACAGGAACTCCGGGCCATGGCACAGACCGGCCTGTGCTACGACACCGACGATTATCAGCGGGAACGATACAACAATATCCTTTCGCTGAGTAACGAAATGCTTCACCTGGCAAGCGGAATCCCGGAAAAAGAAATCGCATCCGCATTCTGCCTGCTTCAGGAATACGCGACACCGAAACTGGACGTCCGGGGTGTGGTCTTCAACGACAGGCGCGAAGTACTGCTATCGCAAGAAAAATGCGACGGCAAATGGTCGCTCCCGGGCGGATGGAGCGATGTCGGGCTTTCCCCAGCCGAAAGTACGATCAAAGAGGTATGGGAGGAAACCGGCCTGCGGGTGACCCCTGCTAAAATTCTCATGCTGGTCGACTACCGGCGCTGGAACATGCCTCCGACCAACCTGCCGATATACAAATTGTTTCTGTTGTGCAAGGCCACACCTGAAGACCTGGAAAATTACCGGAGCCATACAGCCTTCGATATTCTCGGCAGCGGTTTCTTTCCGCAGGACAAGATCCCGCCCCTCTCTACCAGCCGGACCAGCGCGGTGGAAATTGAACAGATTTTCAACTTTTACGACTACCCGCAAAATGCCCCCATTATCGACTGAAGGTGTAATTCCCCACTTTTCCACCTAAGGCGGCACAAAAACAGAGCAACGGCTGAATCACTCAGACGTTGCCCTTAAATAGCTTATATACCATGAATTTACTGAAAAAAAATTATTTTTTCGTCTGCAAAGATAAGGGATAATTTCAAAACCGCGGGTGTAAAAATTATCCAACTTAGGTGTAAAATCAAAAATTAAACATCAAATACAAACCAAATAGTATCATTTTTTATCAGCGGACTCTTCTACATCTGCTTTTCGGCTCTGAATCACCTTCTGTTTATACTCCAACGGAGGCATTCCCATGTCACGCTTAAAGCATTTGCTGAAATACTTCGGATCGGAGAAGCCCACCTTATAAGCGATCTGGGATAACGATTCCTCACCGGCGTTGATGAACTGCACAGCACGCTTGATGCGGATCTGTCGGATAAAATCGACAGGAGAAAGACCGATAACGGCTTTGACTTTGCGGTAAAAACTGGTGCGGCTCATATTAAGTGCATCAGCGAAGTCCTCGACGGCAAGATCTACATTAGACATATTCTGCTCAAAGAAGTCCATCACACGGCTGATAAACTCTCTGTCATAGTCGACAACCTGCGGCATTTGCAATTCAATGGACGGATGGGTCGGAGCGACACCCGATGCCGGCCGGTTATCGGTCAGACAGCTGGCCATGAAGGCTTGCTGCAGCATTTGACGCTGTCGTATAAGGTTGTCGACGCGGCTTCTCAGATAAGTGGAGCTGAACGGTTTGACCAAATAGTCGTCGATTCCGTTTTCAAGACCTTCGATACGATCATCGAGCGAAGTTTTTGCCGTAAGCACGACAATAGGAATATGACAGATGAGCGGATCGCCCTTGATAAGCCGGACCATCTCCATACCGTCCATCACGGGCATCATCACGTCGGTAAGAATGAAATCTATTTCCTCCCGTTTCACGATTTCAAGACCCTTCTGACCGTTCTCGGCCTCCCGCACGCGATAGGCCTCACTTAAAATCGACACGATAAACCTCCGCAGCTCTTCGTTGTCTTCCACAACGAGAATCGTAATCCTGCGGGGCACACTTTTTTCATCGGAATCCGAATCGGCACCTGCCTCCGGCTTCCCGTCCGGATCGGCAAGAGAGACATCTCCCGCCGGCGAATCGGACGGAACATCCTCTTTCCGAATAAAATTGACTGACGTATCTCCGTCATAAGTTTCACGACCGAGAGGGAAAGCCAATGTAAAGCAAGAACCCTTTCCGACCTCGCTATCGACCTTGATCGTAGCATGGTGCAATTGTACAAGTTCCTTGACCAGCGAAAGGCCGATGCCGGAAGAGGGCTGCATTTCATTTCCCTTCGATACGGAAACAAAACGGTCGAAAATATGTCCCAATTGAGAGGCCTCGATTCCGCGACCTTCGTCTGCGACCTTCACTTTGACCTCGTCATCCGTCGTTTCAAGGGTCACGACGATCGACTTGCCCGGCTCCGTGTATTTGAAAGCATTGGAGAGCAGATTGAAAATGATCTTTTCAAATTTATCGGCATCCAACCAGAGTGTCAGTGCCGGCGGCGCACCCTCCAGAACATAATGAATGCTCTTCTGCCGCGCCAGGTCGTCGTAATAAGACATCACTCGGCGCAAAAGCGGTAGCATATCCGTCTCTGCCAGCGTCAGACGTATGTGTCCGTTCTGAATCTTCCGGAAATCAAGGATCTGGTTGACCAGTTCAAGCAGGCGCGAGGTATTCTTCTGCGCCAGCTCCAGATGGGAACGCGCCTGCTTGGAAAGCGGCTCCTGCGCCAGCACCTCGCCCAGCGGTCCGGATATCAGGGTAAGCGGCGTCCGCAGTTCATGAGAAACATCGGTAAAGAAACGCAGCTTCACCCCCGCCATCTTCTGTTCCATATCCATCCGGTGACGCAACTTATAGATATAGGTATATATGAAAACTGCCAGAAATACCAGCAAAAGGAAACATAGAATATACAGACACCAGGCAAACGGGGTCTCCCAGAAAGTCGGTTCCACAATGATGGTCAGCACACGCGTATTGTCGCACCACTGACCGTCATGATTGGTGGAGCGGACCCGCAACCGGTAGCTGCCATGCGGGAGATTCACATAATTGACCACCGGCTTGTCTGTACGCGTCCACTCCTCATCAACATCGTCGAGTTTATACGCATAACGAAGAAGATGCGACGGACAGTAATCGAGCGCCGCGAAAGATATGCTCACACTCCGGCGGTGGGAAGGAAGGACAAGGGTATCGAGGTCGTTCACCATAGTAGGTTTCAGATCTCCCGACCAATGGATGCCGGTAAATATCAATTCCGGACGATATAAATCCTTACAAAGGCTATCCGTATCGAAACCGACATAACCGTCTACCGTACCGAAGCTAATTTCACCGTCAGAGGACAAGGCCGGTCTGGCCTCTGAAAACTTATATTCCCGGTCGAAATCGTTCTTATCGAAATAGATGAACCTGTGCTGATCGGGCAGGAAACAGCTTACACTGCCTTCTGCCACTGTCCAGAGCCTCCCCCGGTGATCTTTGGCGGCCGAGATGACCACATCGCCGCTGGGATTCTCCTGATTCAAGTAAGTGACGAACCGCAAGGTATCGGACAGGATATTCTCGGAAACCAATTCGCTGACGCCAAGGCCGTAGGCGCAAACAAAGATCTTGTCAGACTCCGGCACATGAATGATCTGCATAATATCATTGCCCGGAAGACTGGCCGCATCGCCGAACCTCTTTTCCTGCTTGTAAAAGAGAATTTCCGCCGGACGGGAAAAGACGGATGTAAAGGAGATCAGCCCATCCGTCGTGCCGACAAGGAGTTCTCCTTTCCCGGTACCGGTAATACAACGGACGTCCAGATATCCATACGCCGGATAGTTCTGAAGCTTATTGTCTTTATTGATAAAACGGGCATCGCCGGACTTCCGGTCCACCAGGTTAAGACCTCCGCCATAAGTGCCGACCCACAAATGACGGAATTCATCCTCATAAAGGGCATAGACGTTGTTATCGCTGATCGTGAAGGTACTGGTGCCTTTGACATAATGGTCTACCACAAAGCGGCCGCCTGCAGCAGGACGCAGACGATAGAGGCCGTCGCCTCTGGTACCCACCCAATAGTTGCCGTTGCTGTCTTTCAGGAAACAGTAAATACCGCTGGTGGAAAAGCGGACGGGAGTCTCCGAAAAAGCGCCGGACGAAGTCAGAGTATAAACCCGACCGTCAGCCACGTTGCGGCAGAACAACCTACCGTCTTTATCCCCGTACCAAAACCGCTGGTCCTCCTCACAGTAGACCATGCGCACCTCCCGGCCGCAATGCGTCGGAATATGATGGAACTGACGCTGGCGGAACGTGAACAGAAACAGCGTAGTCTCTGAGGCCACCCACAAATTCTTCTGCCGGTCGACAAAATAGCCGTCATAACGGATAATGCGGTCATTATCGCCCTCAACAAGAACTTCGGTATAATCCCGGAGGCAATCGGCCGCCTCATCATACCATGACAAGGAGCCCTCGCGCGGCTTCATCCACAACTC
Organism: uncultured Prevotellaceae bacterium; assembly: GCA_964567855.1. GTDB lineage: Bacteria > Bacteroidota > Bacteroidia > Bacteroidales > UBA3663 > Liminaster. The sequence goes on along the minus strand of CAZMOE010000025.1, from coordinate 15,610 downwards.
ACCCGCTGCATCCTCGAAAATAAGATACAGGTTTCCATCCTCATTTTTCCCTGACACCTCGACAGGACTGCCGTACCATTTCAGATGCTTTTCCCCGGCGTCGAGGCAATACACGCCCTTGCCCTTCGTGAAAAGCCAGAGCCTCTGCCGGGCATCGCGATAGACATAATTGACAGCGGGCAAAGCCTGCCCATCGTCGGTGGAGGAAAAAAGTCGGTACGAAGAGGTGCCGATATCATATAACATCAGACCTACATCGGTGCCGATGGCCAGCACGCCGTTTTCAAGAGCATACGACGAATGGATACGCTTCACCATGACAGGGAAATCCAGGAAATGCAACGCACCGTCGTCCCCGTATTCGGCCAGATAACCGTCCTGTGTCACAAGGAAAATCCGCCCTTCCGATTCATGGATACGCAGAAACGGATAATTGGAAAGCTGCTGACGGCCGTAAATTTGCACACCGTTGTCGGTCAAAATCCATTCGCGGCCCTGACTATCGAGATAAATGTCATACACAACCCGCCGGCTTTCGATATGGGAAATGCCGTCGGGTCTGGTCGGCAAATAGTCATAGTCCGTAATATCGTCGTCGTGAAACCGCAGACAGGAGCCGTCGTTCAGCACCACCCAAGTCACACCTTTCGGTTTCAGCGAGAATAAAGACGGTTGTACCCTTTCTACGTAATAAGTCTGCCCCATAGCGGCAAACACGTCGGTAAACGAAGAGTTTTTTCTATCAAAAAGATACAACCTCGAGTTACGTGAGACACACCAGAAATTTTGACGGCTGTCCAATTCGATGCGCATGATACGATTGGACGACTGAGGATTGTCATTGCCAGGTTCCGAGCGGAAAAACTGGAACTGGCGGCCGTCATAGCGGCAAAGACCGTTCCACATTCCCATCCAGAGCATCCCGTTCCCGTCCTGATCGAACCAGCTGACCCGGCTATTGGTAATCTCGTTACCCGATTTGAACTCATGGACCGTGCAGACCGGCGACGCCGCTATTCCCCCAATGCTACAGACCGAAAGAAACAGAAATAAGAACAATCGCATATATCGAAAAGGCATTTGTAACATAAAACAATAATTACATGGTAAAATCCGCTGTAAAGTTAGAAAGAAAAAATGACAGAATTGCCAAAAAGAAAAGAAATTTCCCGTTTCCATCCCTATTGGAGAAAATCCGAGGAAAACAATCAGAGATTCTTCCTCAAAAAGGAGCATATCAGGAGTTATAAATTCTCTTTTCTACCTACAAGGTTCACTTTTTGTCATTATATTTGCGGACACTAAACAACAGATCATGCAACCCCAGAATCTTCAGTTCTTTTACGAACTTCTCAGTCACGCCCTGTGGCACGCCGACAAGCCCGTCGAGCCGGAAGATTTCCCTGCACCGCCGTCCGACAGCGAATGGCAGGATGTGCTCGGCTATGCCTCCGCCCATTCCGTCGCCGGCATCTTCGGCCAGGCCCTTTCCCTGCTGCCTCAAGAGTGGCAACCGAAAGAGGAATTACTTTCCTCCATGGCAAAAGTCATCTCCGACGACGATTGTTCCTATCGCCGCCATGCGGACGCCCTGCTCCGCCTGAATGAAGCGCTCCTGCCCTACTCCCTGCGCCCCATCTTCTTCAGAAATGTCGTATGGGCCTCTTATTATC
>CAZMOE010000025.1:0-13837 GCA_964567855.1 uncultured Prevotellaceae bacterium | reverse complement strand
CCCTACTCCCTGCGCCCCATCTTCTTCAGAAATGTCGTATGGGCCTCTTATTATCGGTATCCCGAGCACCTGCGAATCCACGGACTTACAGCGGTCATCGCCCCGACCAAGCGGCAAACGGTAATCCGCGGCATGGAAGAGATCGGCGCTACGGTGGAAGAAAACTTCATGCCATGGGAGAAACGCTACCTCTATCAGGGCGTGCGCTGCCAGCTCTTTTTCCAAACCTGCGTATTACATTGTCCCAAGAGCCGGCGCTACTACCGCGAACTCGAAACCCGTGCCATGTATGCACTGCAACCCTGCAAGTTCAACCTCGATGATCAGTGGCTCCCGACGTTCTCCCCGGTCTTTTCCATCGTCTGCCAGACGGCCTATCTGCAACGGCAGCTCATCCTCGGCCGAATTACCTTGCGGCAGATCTGCGACTGGAGCATGCTTCTTCACAAAGAACGCACCGCCCTCGGCATCGCGGAGAATCATCTGCTCCGGCATCTCGGAACCCTCGGATTGCAACGGCTCTATGATGCGCTCGGAAATTTTGCCCGCCGACGGCTGGGACTTCCCAACAGTAGCTATGCGGCCCTGCACACGACACCCAAGGCGGTTGCTCTCGGAGACTCGCTGTACACCTTCATCGAAGAAACGCCACAGCCGGGCGACATCACCGATCCGGCCTGCCCGGCACAGGAAAAATGGTCCTCCAAGATCATCCGCCTCATCCTGATTTTCACCCGATGCTGGCATCTGCGCCGTCTTTGTCCGCGGGAAAGCTTTTTCGCTCCGTGGGCGGAGCTTAAAACGGCATTTTTCCCGCCACGTATGCAGTAGGCAACAGTTCCCGTCGCGCAGGAACCGCCTCTGATACTCTTGTTCATGAACCACGTTTCCCCGGGAAGCGTTACAATAGGAAACTTAGTGTATCCATGAACGAAGATTTCTTTAACGAGCGCGCAAAAACATGGCGCGCCACCCGGCGAACCGATATGGCCAAGATCGGAAGCCTTTTACGGCTGGCCGATATCGGCACAAACATGCGGGTTCTCGACGCCGGCTGCGGCGATGGCATTCTTTCCACTATGCTTTCCGGCTTAGTCGGCAAAAAAGGCTCCATTCTTGGTGTCGATGCCGCTTGCGCCATGATACAGGAGGCCCAGGCGTTGCACCCGCAGCTTCACAACGTGACCTATCGGATGGCCGACATCGAAACCATGACTTTCGTCGAACGCTTCGACCGCATCGTCATGCTCAACGTTTTCCCCCATCTTGCCCATCCGGTCAAAAGCGTCAAACGCCTGCTTACCGAGGCGCTGAAACCCGACGGACTGCTTCTAATCGCGCACGACACCGGTCGCGGAGTCATCAACCATATACACCGCTCCAACGGGCTGGGAGACAAAAGTCTGCTTCCTTCGGCCAAAGAGGTGGCAAGAAGTTTTGAAGACGAAAGCATCACCGTACTCGATCTTGCCGACAACGACAGCTGCTACTATCTCCTGCTGGCCCCGCTGACCATCGGGCAGGCTGTCGCTTACTCAGAATAATACCGACGGCCGGGGATGTTCCCCGGCCGTCGGTAATAAAGATTTCAGCACTTTCCGTCATTTTCCAAGAATCACCCCTCCGGAAATCATATATCGGATTTCCGGAGGGGTGATTCTTTTCTTCATAGCCGGGAACAGCCCGGTCATTTATTTGTGCAATACGTAACGGAGCAGGAGCCAGCCGGCAGCGACCTGAACCAGCAATCCCGGATAACCTGCCGCCAGATCCTGTACGGCGGCCTGCCAGGAACCTGCAATCGCCCATTCGGCAAGACCGCCCAACACCTGGTAGGCGAGAACGACGAAGGCGAGGACAAAAATCGATACCTCGGCAATACGACGGGACAAGGCCGAAGCCACCAAAGCCAGCAACACCGATTTGATCAGAATCACAGCCAATACGGAGGCCGCAGGCATGCCGAACAGCAAATGATTCGCCACCGGAATCAGAATTGCAGCAATTAGCCCCACGCGATAGCCGTAGCGCCAGGAGAGCAAGAGCGTCATAAAATAAATCGGCAGCCATGTCGTGCCGCCATGAGGCAGCAGGTGGCAGAGCCCCGGCAACGCCAACGAGATAATAGAATAAAGAAGTACTGTGGCGGCCATTTTCCATTGAGCATAACTCAACGGAAACGCCTTCAAGTGTTGAGATGTGGAGTGAGTGGAGGTTGTTGCCATAAAACAGCAATTTAAAATTAGTGAAACTTAAGATTAACGCCGGCCATCGCGGTCGCTTTGGGCATCGGATACCCGGCGTTGATTTCATACTTTTCGGCCAGAAGGTTTTCACCTTTGACATAAAAGGTAATCATATCGGTAACGCGGCAATCAATATTTAGGTTCACTAACAAATAATTTTCGCGGACATCAGGAGCTATGCGGGTATAAAGTCCGGCAATGTATTGAACGGCCGGACGCACCGACCACCGCCCTCCGGCAAACGTGGTCTCGACATTCAGTTTGTGACGAGGCGCCGCCAGTACCGGGTGCCGCATGGAAAGATAGCTGTAATTGGCCGAGCAACTAAAGATCCGGCCTCCCGTCCAAGAGGTTTCGACTTCAAAACCTTTGTTTCTCAGCCGGCCGGTGTTGACATTCATCGGCCGGCCGTCGAAACGACGGGTCTCAATAAGATTGTCGGCATCGATATAATAGGCCCCGATATGATAGTGCAATCTGTGCCCCGACAGCCATTGAGAGACGGAGACCTCATAATTCCACAGCCTTTCGGCACGCAGTTCAGGATTGGCCGATTGCCACATGAATAGTTCGCGCAGTGTGGGATTACGGAAACCCTTGCTGGCAATGGCTTTCAGTTCCGTTTCTCCGGGCAACAGGAGAGTGATGCCCATCTGCGGAATCCATTCATTGCCACAGACCGAATGATGGTCAAGACGGGCACCCGCGTCCACTACCAACCGTTGCCACAGGGTCTGGCTGAAACTGGCATAGCCGGCAATATCACACACGGTGGTGTCTGCCGAAAAACGGCGGCTGCCGTCATTATAGCGATTCCAGGCCTCTCCACCGAAGCGTTGCCAATCGGCCCCGGCCGTAAGGCGTGCCCCTTGCCATAAACGGGCCGTCTGATAGAGGGAAACGCCCAGCATGTGGTCGCGTGAACTGAAACGGTAATCTAACGGCTTTGCCCCCGGAGCATAACCGTCGTTGATACGGTGGCACCCCCAATTGAAGAAAAATTTCAGAGCTCCCGACGTGTTTTCGTAATGATTTTCAATGGCGGCAGAAGCCACACCGCGCGTGATGCGTGAATCGTTGTCCAAAAGAGGGGAGTCTACAGTACCGGGATTGGAAGCATTAAAATGGGTAATATTGGCATCGGTAAAAACCCTCCATTGCTGCATCAGGTCATAAGCTAATTTCAGGAAACCGCTCCCCTGCCCGAATCCCATATCATCACGATGGCCGTCGGTGCGATCATACGTAAATGCGAGGACACTGGAAAAGGCCTCCCTGCGGATCATGTTGGAAAAGCCGCTGGTAAGAGTATTGTAAGAGCCATAAGAAGCGTGCAGATGAGTTCTGGCTCCCTGCTCGACAGCCTGACGGGTGATGATGTTGACCACTCCGCACATGGCATTGCTCCCATAAAGCACCGAGGCCGGACCGCGCACCACCTCGACACGTTCCGCCATCATCGACTGATAGGCATCGGCTATAGAATGCCCCATCAGTCCCTGATATTGCGGATGTCCGTCGATCAGGACAAGAACTCCGGTCGTCGGCGATCCTCCCACACCACGCACTTTGATACCACCCGACCCACCGGTCGAGACCCCATAGCCTAAAATCCCCCGTCCGGTGACAAAAAGCGACGGGACACAGGCATTCAGCAACGGCATCAATGAAGGTTCGTGGGCTGCCGCGATCTCAGTCGGTGTAATGGTCGTAATACTCATCGGCAACAAGCGGACAGGGACCTCCGAGCGGGAGCCGGTAACCACCACCGGATCGATAGACACATGCCAAAGCGAATCGGCCTCTGCCGCAGAAGCCGTATTCCATGCTACGGCAGTCAGTGCAGTTAAAAACAATTTTATTTTCATACTTAAAAGGTTTATGCAAGTTAAAAACATCATGAAAAAATGAAATGTTCGATAAAAATCCGAACCTGTTCTCGACCTGACTTCATCCCGCCGTAAAATATGAAACACCGACACCGCCCTCCCCGCCCGCATAAAAAACTGCCCGAAGTGAATATTTCACTTCGGGCAGTCCTGATATTAATTCTATGGAATCCTATGATAAAAGTGATACCGGAACATTCGGATCAGATACGACCTTCATCACAGTATTTCAGTTCTGTCTTTTCCGGCCGATCAGTTGAATGTATAACGGATACCCAACTGCAACTTCCAGCACTGGCTGTAATTCTTGATGTAGGACCAGGATTCTGTCGGCGCCTCACCTGCTTTGTTGCGATACATCGAGAAGACAGGCGCGTTATTCTCATCCTTATATTCATACTTCAAGATACGGCCATTATTGGAATCAGCAAGATTCTTGGCTACGCCCCACTTGGAATTGAGCAAGTTGCCAACGTTCATGAAGTCGAGGCTGACCTCCAGTTTGTGCATCTGCTTGCCTACTTTCACACCGAAGTCCTGAGCGATGCGGAAGTCAAACTGATTAACCCAGGGAGCGCGGGCAGAGTAAGCCTCTGCATATTCTCCTTTGTGGTTCTTCAAATAATCGTCCTGCTCTACATAAGCCCAGAATGCAGCGCGGTCATTTTCATCCTTGAACTTGATTTCGCTGTCATCCTTCGGGATATACATGAGGTCATTGGAAATGCCATCACCGTTCATATCGTTGGTGTAGCAATAGGAATAACCGCTGGGAGAATAGCCCTGGTAGAAAATGTTGAAGTGAGTATCGAAGCCTTCCTTCTTGCTCTTGTTAGTCCAGCCCAAAGAAGCAATGACACGGTGGGGAGTCACATATTGTGAGCGCTGCAACTTCAAGAAGTTAGGACCGTCGACGGTGTAAAGACCGTTCCAAGTGGAGTTGGCGGCGTTACCGGGCATACCGGTCAGCTCCTTAGACTCCGTATGAGTGTAAGAGGCCATCAGGTTAAGACCATCGATAGGCTCGGCCTTAATGGTGAAGTTTGCAGTATAACCATAACCCTTCTTGGTATTGGTAAGAACATAAGCATCTTTATTATTATACTTATAATCCTTAGGATAAATCATACGGGTATCACCGCCCAGGCTGACCATTTCGCCATCTTCACCGGCAATGGTATTGAATCGCTCCCAGTTGGCAGCTTCTTCATTCTTGACGTTCCAGTTCTCGATCATTACGCCATGAACCGTTTCATTGTAGATATACTCGGCAGAAACAGAAAGCGGGAAAGAAACCGGCAGCTGATAGTCAACAGCGATGGAAGACTTCCACACCTGCGGCATCTTGAAATCCGGGTCTGTACCGCATACCATGCTTGGCAGCTGACCGTCTTCCGGATTAATTTTGGTGGGAAGGCCCAACGCTTCGATCATATCTTTAGTGTTGGTAAGGATTTTACCGTCGCGCATAGTCTTGGCAAGATTCGGATCAATGGTTGTTGCAACGCCATTTTCATATTTCGTATACGCAGTATAAGAATTCTGAACCATACCGGAATTGGTAGGCATGTTGGTAAAGAAAACCAACGGCAAACGGCCGGCAAAAAGACCCGTACCACCGCGTACTTTCAAGCTCTTGTCACCCATTACATCCCATACGAAACCTACACGGGGCGAGAACTGCCAATTGGCATCCGGCCATACGCCGGTATCCACATGACGACCATTATAATCCAACTCTAAAATGGCATTATTGGTCATGATATCATCTTCATCATACTTCAGCACGTCGAAACGAACGCCATAGTTGAGTTTGAAGTTCTTCGTAACGTTCCAGTCATCCTGGGCATAGAATCCCCACTGGTTGAAAGCTACCTGAGCGGTAGGATCGGTTTCGCCGAAATAGCCGTGGGTAAGGGCAAACGCCTCGGGGGTAGCACCGTTGATAAAGTCGTCGACGCTACGGAAACGATAGTAACCCGTACCATTACGCATATAGGCGTTGTTGGCATACTGGTGCTCGAAGCTGACACCGACCAAGGTCTTGTGGTCACCGAAGTTATAGGAAAAGTCATCCTTTACGTTGAAAATTTTGTTCTTGACACCATTATTGTAAGTAAACAATTCGTAACCGAGAGAAATGTACGGGGTCAGATCCTGAGTAATAGTTCCATCTGCTGCTGTGGTGTAACCCTTCATAATATCGATGAACGGGAACGGAGAAGAGTCGGTGCCGCGGATATCCTCGATATTCGTATAAGTAGCCAGCAACTGGTTGGACATCTTGTCATTGATACGGCTGTTCAAATCGAAAGAGAATGAATGAACCGTATTATCCATAGAATAGCAGGAGTTGGCATAAGACATGGAATACTGGGAAAGACGATTATAAGAGAGACGCTGGCCTGTATCACAAGAAGAACCATTGACTGCATTCCACATCTTATTACCGGTATAGTTGTAACGGAACGCAAGATGGTGATTATTGGTAATGTTCCAGTCCAAACGGCCCAGGACTTTTACATTAGTCTCATCGGCAGGGAAGTCGCGGAAAGAACCGGTGTCATAACCATACGTCTTCTTTACGAAATCGGAAACACGCTGCAGGTCGGAAACTGTCGTGCGGGAGATATACTGGCTCGGCACAGCTTCTCCATCTTCGGAAGCACGCCAGTCTGTAATCGTAGAAGGAACGAGCTGATACTCATAAGCGGCGAAAAAGAACAATTTGTTCTTGATGATAGGACCGCCGATGGTAGCGCCGTAAACGTGCTTGTCGTTATTGGCAGGAATATCGAGACTTGTGTTGTCTACGCGGGCACCGCGCATGTTGTCGTTAGACTGATAAGTGTAAGCGGTTGCCTTGAATGTATTCGTACCGGACTTCGTGATAGCATTGATACCGCCACCGATAAAGTTGGTCTGACGAACATCGAACGGTGCAATTACCACCTGCACCTCTTCGATAGCATCCATGGAAATCGGGTTACCGCCACCAGGAAGCTTATCATTCAAACCGAAGTTGTTATTGAAGTTAGCGCCATCGATAGTAAAGTTGGTAGAACGGCCGTCACCACCCGAGAAGCTCATGCCGTTGGCATAAGGAGAAATACGGGCAATATCGGAAATGCTGCGGTCCACCGTCGGAAGTGCCTTCATCTCGATAGCGGAAATGTTCGTTGTTGCACCGGTTTTCTCACCAGAGAACTTAGAACCCTTTCCCAATACGACAACTTCTTCAAGCTGATCGGCTGATTCCTTCAATTTCGCATTCAGTTTAAAGGTTTCACCTAACTGAAGTGTGATTCCTTCATACACCTGGCTCTGTGCACCGATGTAAGAAATTGTCACTTTGTAAGGACCGCCGGTACGCATACCCTGAATGTCGAAACGGCCGTTGGCGTTCGTCATCGTACCATAGACGGTACCTGACGGCTGGTGAATGGCAACGACATTCGCGCCAATCACTTCTCCACTCTCATCAGTTACCTTACCCGACAGAGCGGATGTGGTAACCTGTGCCAATGACATTGTAACCGTCACCAGCAACATTACTAACGTCAGTAATGATTTTCTCATTGTTGTTTGGAATTGATTGTTTAGAATTATGTAATTTGAAATATACATTGGCTGTAGTATTGAACCACGATTCAAAGACGGACTCTTTTATTACAAATTCTCTCCCACCTGTGTCTTCATTACTATCATCGGCACCCTTTGAGGACGCTCCTTATAGCATGCAAACACCAGCAAACACATTTTACAACCTAAAATAACTGATTCTCTCTCTTTTATGTGCCGCAAAGATACTAACAATTGCACACTTACTAAATAAGTGCGCTATAAAAGCATAAAATTTAACCAAGGAATATATATATATGTTAATATTTAACAGGAAACTCTCTTTCTGCACCATTAAACATGAGCTCTATGAATCACAATACAATTTTTTCGGAGCGGCCGATTTATTTCACACGCCATTCTGTATTCACTGAGCAATGATTTATACCGGACTCTATGGACTTTAACGATCTTTGGCGACCGGGTAGCGTCTTCCAAACGCTAAAATTGAACATTCACCTATAATATACATTATAATATATGTGAGTTTTTAACCCCAAAACGATAAAACAATGAGAAATGCTATTATTTTCATGAGCGTATGTTTCGTTGCCTTGTGCAGTATAGCTTCATGCCAACCTAAAAAGCAAAAGCCGAATGCTGTCACCTTCGAATCCGGCTCAGTAACCGTTGATTCCATTGCCCCCGATTCGTCGCTTGTCATTGTAGAAGACACAACCGTCACCATCGGCGTCGTCCCCGACAACAAAGCTCCGCACAAAAAGAAATGAGTTTCGAGCAGCTTTACAGGAGAAAGGAAAAAGAACATCCGAAGTTCCATATTTCAGGAAACTCCGGATGTTCTTTTTATCCATATAGGCAAATTGCCATCAGGCGTTCTTTACCTTATCTACGATAGCCTTGAAAGCTTCGGGGTGATTCATACCGAGGTCAGCGAGGACCTTGCGGTTGATATCGATACCGGCTGCATGAAGAAGTCCCATCAGTTTAGAATAAGAGAGACCTTCCAAACGGGCAGCAGCATTGATTCGCTGGATCCAGAGAGCGCGGAAGTTGCGCTTTTTATTGCGACGATCGCGGAAAGCATAAGTCAAACCTTTCTCCCATGTGTTCTTGGCAACGGTCCAAACATTACGACGAGCACCGAAATAACCTCTTGTCAAACGGAGGATTTTTTTGCGTCTGTTACGTGACGCTACGTGATTTACCGATCTTGGCATAGTACTAAAATTGTTTTAAACGCCGCGGTTGCATACAGCAACACTTTTGAATGCGGTTGTTCTGTTAATAATTCTTTGAAAAAACTCGTTGTTTCAACAGCTTTACTTATTTAAGGCAAAGAAGTTCACGTACGTTAGTACGGTTGGCACGGTCCAGAATCGCGAACTTGGTCAAGTTACGTTTCTGCTTGGTTGTCTTCTTCGTCAAGATGTGGCTTTTGAAAGCATGTTTTCTCTTGATTTTACCTGATCCAGTAAGAGCGAATCTCTTTTTTGCACTGGAGTTAGTCTTAATTTTAGGCATTTTGCTTATAAATTATTTGAGTTATTAATAAGGACATCGCTGTCCCGGTTCTTCTGTAATCAACTTCCGGCTTACTTCTTTGCTTTCGGGCTCAGCATGAGAATCATGCGCTTTCCCTCCAGCACTGGCATGCTTTCCACTTTAGCGCATTCTTCCAAATCATTGGCGAAACGCAGCAGCAGCACTTCTCCCTGCTCCTTAAAAAGGATAGAACGTCCTTTAAAGAAAACATAAGCCTTCACCTTGGCACCCTCGGCAAGGAATTCCTTGGCATGGCGCAACTTGAAATCATAATCATGATCGTCGGTCTGCGGACCGAAACGGATTTCCTTGATTACGACCTTGGCGGCCTTGGCCTTGATCTCCTTAGCCTTCTTTTTCTGCTGGTAACAGAACTTCTGATAGTCCATCACCTTACAAACCGGAGGCTCGGCCGAGGGAGAGATTTCCACCAAATCCAGTTCCTGCTCATCAGCGATACGCAGGGCGTCCTGAATAGAGTAAATGCCGCCGTCCACATTATCTCCGACAAGGCGTACTTCCCGAACGCCGCGGATATGCTCATTGATGCGATGGGCATCTTTTTCATCTCGACCGGAAACCCGAGGTCCCGGAGTACGCTTCGGACGATTGCCCGGAGCCTGTGTCGGCTTTGGCCGGTTAGGCCCTCCGCCATGGGGTGTAAATGCCATTAATAGCTTGAGTTATTAATCATTTGTTCAACTTCTTGAACCAAATCGGCCGCAAAGTTAGCGATTTTTTTCGTTCCAAGGTCACCTTCGCCCTGTTTTCTGATAGAAACTTCTTGATTTTCTTGCTCTTTTTCACCTACAATGAGCATATAAGGCACTTTTTTCAACTCATTGTCGCGAATCTTACGGCCTATTTTCTCATTCCGTTCATCAATGATGGTACGGATATCGGCTTTATTAAGAGTCTCGGCCACCTGATGGGCATATTCATTGAAGCGTTCGGAGATCGGAAGAATAGCGACCTGATCCGGAGACAGCCACAAGGGCAACTTTCCTGCCGTATGTTCCAAAAGAACAGCTACGAAACGCTCCATAGAACCGAACGGGGCGCGGTGAATCATGACCGGACGATGTTTCTGATTGTCGGAACCGGTATATTCAAGCTGGAAACGTTCGGGCAAATTGTAATCGACCTGAATCGTTCCCAACTGCCAGCGACGGCCGATGGCATCCTTAACCATGAAGTCCAGTTTCGGGCCATAAAAAGCGGCCTCTCCGTATTCGATATGAGCGGGAAGACCTTTCTCCTGGCAGGCCTCGATGATAGCGCTTTCGGCCTTCTGCCAATTTTCTTCCGAACCGATATACTTTTCCTTATTATTGGGATCACGAAGCGAGATCTGCGCCTCATAATTATTGAAATCCAGTGCACGGAAAATAATAAGGATGATATCCATGATTTTAAGGAACTCATCTTTCACCTGATCCGGACGACAGAACAAGTGAGCGTCATCCTGCGTAAAACTGCGCACCCGGGTCAGACCATGCAGTTCTCCGCTCTGCTCATAACGGTACACCGTTCCGAATTCTGCCAGACGAAGCGGCAGATCCTTATAGGACCGCGGCGCTGTCTTGTAGATTTCACAATGGTGGGGGCAGTTCATCGGTTTGAGGAAATATTCCTCACCCTCTTCCGGCGTATGAATCGGCTGGAAAGAATCCTTGCCATATTTGGCATAGTGTCCAGAAGTCACATACAACTGTTTGTTTCCGATATGCGGAGTGATCACCTGCAGATAACCGTAACGCTTCTGAATTTTGCGAAGGTATTGCTCAAGACGATCGCGAAGTGCTGCACCGCGCGGCAACCATAACGGCAGACCGGGGCCGACATTGGCCGAGAAGGCGAAAAGTTCCATCTCCTTGCCGATCTTCCGGTGATCGCGTTTCTTAGCCTCTTCAAGCAAAGCGAGGTATTCGTCCAGATCTTTTTTCTTAGGGAACGTAATCGCATAGACTCGGTTCATCTGCGGACGCTTTTCATCACCGCGCCAGAAAGCTCCGGCAACGGAAAGAACCTTGACGGCCTTGATCGGGGCCGTCGACGGAAGATGAGGGCCACGGCACAGGTCCGTAAAGGCACCCTGCGTATAGGTGGAAATCTTTCCGTCTTCCAATTCAGAAATCAGCTCGCATTTAAACGTCTGTCCCTTGGCGGCAAACTGTTCCAACACCTCGGCTTTTGCGATATCCTTGCGAATGATCGGCTCTTTTTTCTGGGCGAGTTCCAGCATCTTTGCCTCGATGGCCGGGAAATCACCCTCCTTGATCGACACGCCGTCGGCAGGAACCACGTCATAATAAAAACCTTGTTCTATAGCCGGACCGATACCGAACTGAATGCCGGGATAAAGCTCCTGCAATGCCTCGGCAAGGAGGTGAGCGGAAGAATGCCAGAACGCATGCTTACCTTCTTCACTATCCCATTTATATAATGTAAGAGATGCGTCTGTAAGAATGGGGCGCGTCAGGTCCCACATCTCTTCATCGATCTTAGCTACCAGCACCTCTTGTGCCAGACGTGCGCTAATGCTTTCCGCAACCTGCAAGGGCGTCACCCCTGCCTCAAACTCCTTAACGTCTCCGTTAGGAAATGAAATTTTAATCATCATTGAATTACAACTTTCAATTGTTTTTAAATCAGTTTGCCCCTTTCCCGCCGCAACATCCCTATACAACAGAGACTTGGCAGGGAAAAAGACGGCGCAAAGTTACATAATATTTCGGAAACAGAGGCCGACGCCGATAAATAATTTACTAAAATGTAATTTTTCTTATTTTTCTTTCTTCCGCATATTCTCTTTTAGAAAATTTATCGGTAATTTTACAGCCGAGAAAACTAAATTCATCACGATGAACCATCATTTTATCTCGGTCACCGACCTCACGAAGGAGGATATACTCTCGCTGCTCGACGATGCTGCCTTCTTCGAAAAAAACACCAATCTCGACCTTCTGAAAGGTAAAGTCGTGGCTACGCTTTTTTTCGAGCCGTCCACACGCACACGCCTCAGTTTTGAAACTGCCGGCAACCGGCTCGGCGCCCGCGTCATCGGGTTCAGCGATCCAGCCAGTTCGTCCACTTCCAAAGGCGAAACTCTGAAAGACACCATCAAGATGGTGAGCAACTACGCTGACGTTATCGTCATGCGCCACTACCTGGAAGGTGCAGCCCGTTACGCCTCCGAAATTTCGTCCGTTCCGGTCATCAATGCGGGCGACGGGGCCAACCAGCACCCTTCACAGACCCTGCTCGACCTTTATTCCATCTGGAAAACACAAGGCACCCTGGAAGATATCGACATCACGATGGTAGGCGATCTCCGCTACGGCCGCACGGTGCACTCGCTGTTGCAGGCATTGTCGTTTTTCCGGCCCCGCTTCCACTTTATCGCTCCGCCGTTGCTGCAAATGCCCTACGGCTACAAAGACTTCTGTCGCCGTCACCACCTTTATTATGATGAACAGGCCGAATTTACGGAAGAGGCCATCAACAATACAGATATTCTGTACATGACCCGCATCCAGCGAGAGCGTTTCAGCGATTTGAGAGAATACGAGCAAGTGAAAAACCTCTATTGCCTACGTGGCAAAATGCTCGAGGGCTCCAAGCCCAACCTTCGCGTACTGCACCCGCTGCCGCGCGTCAACGAAATCGCCTACGATGTCGACGACAATCCGAAGGCCTATTATTTCCAGCAGGCACAGAACGGTCTTTATGCCCGTCAGGCAATCATCTGCCGGATGTTAGACATAGCATTGCCGCGCTAACCCCGGCCCTGACCGCTCTTCTTTATACGAAAACGGGCAACCGGCCGCATAGGGTACCCTAAAGCGTATATCCGACCGCAAACACATTCATTTTAACGACACAAACAACATGAGCGACAAAAAAGAATTAGAAGTTTCCGCCATCAAGAACGGAACCGTCATCGACCATATTCCCGCCGAAGTCACTTTCAAAGTGGTTCAGCTGCTGGATCTCTACGATTATAAAGGAGCCATCACCATCGGCAACAACCTCAACAGCAAAACCCTCGGCAAGAAAGGCATCATCAAAGTCTCCGACAAGTTTTTTGCCGATGAAGTAATCAACCGTCTTGCTATCATTGCTCCGAATGTCACCCTCAACATCATCCGCAACTACCAGATCGTTGAGAAAAAGTTCGTGCAGTTCCCCAAGCAAATCATCGGCGTGGCTAAATGCTCCAACCCGAAGTGCATCACCAACCATCAGCCGGTGCCGACCAAAATGGAGGTATTCGACATGGAAACGAAATCGCTCCGGTGCGTCTATTGCGAGCGGGTCATGCAACACAACGAAATCGAACTGATATAATTCAGCGAACGGATCATTCCCGACAAAAATAAACCACCAATCAATCCGGAGGCCTGTCGAAAAATTTTTTTCGACAGGCCTCCAAATCTTATTAAATCATTCCCGGCGCAAAATCACACTTCAAACCGATCTTCGAATATCGACTTGCGCTCCTGCCTCCTCCAAAGCGGCTTTCAGCCGTTCGGCCTGCGAAACAGAAACCTTTTCCATCAACACGACAGGGAC
>CAZMOE010000024.1:11706-37441 GCA_964567855.1 uncultured Prevotellaceae bacterium | reverse complement strand
CAAACCAGTATCGTGGTCCCACTTGGGCTTGAACCAAGGACTCCCTGATTATGAGTCAGGTGCTCTAACCAACTGAGCTATAGGACCGGGAAGGGGTTCTCATAGAGGATTTATCCCTTTTCGCGATGCAAAAATAACATTTGTTGCAATAAAAAACAAATATTTTAATGCAAAAATGACAATTTATAAAGATTTATACGATATACCGCTTCACAATTACACGGCAAGCATCGGTTTTTTCGACGGCGTGCACAAAGGACACCGCTTTCTGATCGACTGCATCCGGGAAAAAGCGGCCGAAACCCGCACCCATTCTGCGGTCATAACTTTCACCAATCATCCCAAAACCTTATTACATCCTGAGGAGCCTCTCCAGCTTCTCAATACACTGGAAGAAAAGATGCAGAATCTCGCTTCCACCGGCGTAGACGCATGCTTTGCCCTCTCTTTTACGCCTGCGCTGCGGAATCTTTCGGCATGTGAATTCATTCAGGATGTTCTGGCCCGGCGTCTGCACGTAAAGACATTGTTGATCGGCTACGATCACAAATTCGGACACAACCGATCTGAAAATTTCCACGACTATGTACGACACGGAGCGGCATGCGGCATGCAGGTGCTCGCAACCCCACCTTTTGAAGACGGCCAAAACCGGCATTACTCCTCATCTGAGATCCGCCGGACCTTACTTTCCGGCGATGTGGCCGAAGCTGCCACGCTGCTCGGCCAACCCTATCAGGTAAAAGGAATCGTCGTCAACGGGCATCATCTGGGACGCACCTTAGGATTCCCCACTGCCAACCTGGCAGTCAATCACCGGGACAAACTCATTCCCGCCTGCGGTGTTTATGCCGTCCGTGCCATCCTTCAGGATGGCGCCATGTTCCCGGGAATGCTGAACATAGGCACACGTCCGACCCTTTCGGAAAATGACCCAAAAATTACCCTCGAAACCCATCTGTTCGGGTTCGAGGGTAACCTATACGGTCAATCGCTGACGCTATCTTTTGTCAGCCGACTGCGAAATGAAATCAAACAACCGTCTATCGAAGCGCTTCAAGCACAACTGATACGTGATCGGGAAGCCGCCCTCAAGGCGCTGGGCTGAAACAGATCAATCCAGATCGTCATCATCTGTCGCAAACGACACCACATTCGGCGGAGTCCCCCCGCAGATGGAAATTTCCCGCTGAATACTTTTTTCGAGAGAGATAAGCGTTTCGGTGGAAACGACTCCTTCAATGCCTTGAATGCGATGGTTCAGCAATTCCATCAGATGCTCATTATCACGAGCGTATAATTTACAAAGCATAGTATAAGGACCGGTAGTAAAATGGCATTCCACAACTTCGGGAATAGCTTCCAGACACTTTACGACCCCCCGATACATGCTTCCACGCTCCAACCGAACACCGATATAAGTGCAAGTCTGAAAGCCAAGCATCTTAGGATCCACATTATAGCCCGAGCCCACAATGACTTTCATATCAATCAGCCGTTGAATGCGCTGGTGGATTGCCGCACGGGATACGCCACACTCTATGGCCACATTCTTGGAGGGGATACGGGCATTACGCGTCACAATATCGAGAATCCTTTTGTCGAGAGCATCTATTTTATCCATAACTGTCTTTCTGTTTCGTAATTTTACGGCAAATGTAACTCTTTTTTGACAAATTCCATCCTTATAGGGATAAAAAATATCATTTTGTCTACAAAACAGATGAAAAACACAAAAAATACGCGCAATTGTATCCGATTGCGCGTATTTTTGCATATCTCCTTTTATCAGAAATTACTTCTTGGCAGGAATGACCTCGACAACCTCGACCTCGAAGCAAAGTGTCGAACCGCCGGGAATACCGGCATTGCCACGATCGCCGTAAGCCAAATCCGAAGGCATCCAAAGAATATACTTGGAACCGGCAGGCATCAACATCAGACCCTCTTTGAAACCGGGGACAACGCCATTTACAGGGAAAGAAACGGCATCACGACCCTCGTTGGAATCAAAAACCGTGCCGTCGAGAAGAGTACCCTTGTAGTTGACCTTCACCTGATCGGTTTCTTTCGGAGTGGCACCGGTGCCTTTGGTAACCACTTTATACTGCAGACCGGAAGCCGTAGTAACCACACCGTCATTGGAAGCATTAGACTCCATAAAGGTCTTTCCTTCGGCCTTATTCGTCTCCACCTGAGCCCTCATTTTAGCCATCTGTTCCTGACGGACCGTTTCGAAATACCCTCTCAAATAGGTATCTGCTTCCTCGGGTGACATTTTCAGCGCAGACGAATCACGTTTTACTGCCGTGAGGAAGCCGGCGAGAAATTCGTCCAAATCAATCTGTTTCTCGGGAATCAACGTGCCTTCATCGGCAACTGCGGCGAATTGCGCACCCTGCATTACACCAAAGGCATAAGCAACGCTGTCCAAATCATTAGACAAATGGGCTTTCGGTGCACCGCAATTGCAAGATGCAAGCCCTACGGTAAGACCAGCAGCGGCCACCATACTCAAAACGAAATTTTTCTTCATAATAAACTTGAAAATAATATTAAATTGAATTAGTTTGTCATTCAAAAGACTGTAATCGGTCTCTCAAAACCGTTTGCGGACGCAAAGCTAACAGATTTCAAAGACTATTGGTTCATTTTATACATTATTTTAATAAATTTGGCACAAGTTTTTATCATTTGCCCCTAAAATGAGCAAATATTCGATATAATCGTTATCTTTTATTCAATTTACAAACATAAGAACATGAAGAAAAAAATCGTATTCCTGACCGGTGCCGGCATGAGTGCCGAAAGCGGAATCTCGACATTCCGCGACAGCGATGGACTTTGGGCGAAATATCGTGTAGAAGAGGTATGCACCCATGAAGCATGGCTGCGCAATCCGGCACTGCTACTGCAATTCTACAATGACCGCCGGCGCGAATTTGCAGCCTGTCGCCCCAACGAAGGGCACCGGCTGATCGCCGAATTAGAGAATCGCTTCGATGTAGAGATCATCACGCAAAATGTAGACAATCTGCATGAACAAGCCGGTTCGAGCAGGGTTCTCCACCTGCATGGGGAACTGATGAAGGCCCGTTCCGACCGCCATGAAAGCAGGATCTACGACCTCGATCCTGAGCACCCCGACCTGCACCTCGGCGACCTCGATCCATACGGCGATCAACTCCGCCCCCATATCGTTTTCTTCGGCGAAAGCGTTCCCAACTATGACGCCGCCACAAAAATCGCCGTCACGGCCGATATCTTTGTCATCGTCGGCACCTCGCTGAACGTCTATCCTGCGGCCGGTCTGGTCGCCTATGCACCGAAAGGGATCCCGATCTATCTCATCGACCCGCAAGAGATAAATAACCCCTATCAGCAACATATCATCCACATCCGCCAGGGGGCAAGCGCCGGAATGCAGGAACTGACCCGAATACTGACAACCGCATAGTCCCCGAAGAGCATACATGCCCGTCAAAATTCTTATGGAACCCTCTCCTATAGACTATCTCTCCGTTCCCACAGAGCGGCAACAACCTCCCTCCGAAATGTTTGTTCCCGCTGCGCCGAACGTAACGCTACATATTATGACAAAAACAGAAAAATACCTGACGCAGGCATCGGCCTCATTCCGGTCGCTGCCTGCGTCATCGCCGGAACCGCTATAAACGCCGTATATCCCTCTTTCCGCAAAACAGGAAGCCGTATTTACCATAAAAAAGACGATCGCGCCGGCAAATGCGGCATAAAAATCACAAAAAACACTATCTTTGTCGGCAAATGCAAACATCCATACAACCGCTACATCATGAAAAATCTTTTATTGACGACCCTGTTTCTACTGACAACCCTTTCCGTTGCCGGACGCACCTATTACATCTCTCCCGACGGCCATGATTCGGCAGCCGGAACCATCGACGCCCCCTTTGCCACCCTCAACCGCGCGCAATCACTCCTTTCAGCCGGTGATACCGTCTGGATACGCGGCGGCACTTACCACATCGACCGACAGCAAATCATGTCCTTCAAACGCCAATATGCTGCTGTCTTCGATTTGGACAAAAGCGGCGAACGCGACCGGCCCATCTGTTACTTCGGATACCCCGGCGAACGACCGGTTTTCGATTTCTCGGCTGTCCGCCCCGAAGGGAAACGGGTCAGCGCTTTCTATGTCACCGGCTCCTGGCTTCACCTCCGCAATTTCGACATCATAGGAGTGCAGGTCACCGTCAAAGGCCACACGCAATCGGAATGCGTCAGCGCACGCGGCGGTTCCAATTGCATTTTTGAAAACCTGGCCATGCATGACGGTATGGCCATCGGTTATTATCAGACCGCAGGCTCCAACAACCTCGTGCTCAATTGCGACGCCTATAACAACTACGACCCCTATTCCGAAGGCCCCTATGGCGGAAATGTCGACGGATTCGGCGGCCATGTGCTCGACACCGGCTGGACCGGCAACGTATTCCGCGGCTGTCGCGCCTGGTATAACAGCGACGACGGCTACGATCTCATCCGCGCCCACGCATCGTTCACAATCGAAAACTGCTGGTCGTTCCTCAACGGCTACCAGCCGGGAACGATGGAACGGGCCGGCGACGGTACCGGATTCAAAGCCGGAGGGTTCGGCATGAAAGCCGACGTACCGCAACTCAACGTCGTTCCCCGTCACATCATACGCAACTGCCTCGCCTACATGAACAAAAACAAAGGATTCTACGCCAACCACCACCTGGGCGGCATCACCTGGATCAACAACACCGGATACAAGAATCCCTCCAATTTCTGCATGCTCAACCGCCAGTCGGCCGACGTCATACGCGACACTACCGGATACGATCACATCCTTGTCGACAATCTGTCGTTCGACCCCCTCCGTACCGACAAACATCTTATCGATATCGACACAACCCGCTGCGTCATCGCCAACAACAGTTTCGCTCCGACAGACGCTGCAATCTCTGCCGACGACTTCCTCTCCGTCGACCCCGAAGAACTGATGGCCCCGCGCCAGGCTGACGGTTCATTGCCCAAAATAAATTTCCTCCGCCTGCGCAAAGAAAGCCCGCTGCACAAGCGCGGAATCGGCTACAGCTTTGAGTAAAATTTGTGCAAATTATATATACAAAAAGGTCTAAGAAACAAGTTTCCGGCCTTTTTTATCAAGAAACGATAAAAAATACCTAATATTGCAATTCACAGACGCAAACTTCCATAAAAGAAACCATTTATAACCAATCATTTCAATCACAATTCAATCTAATCAAACATGAGAAAAACTTTTTCGTTTTTTTTGATGCTGACCTGCCTGATCGGAGCCTTTCCGCTGTGGGCTCAGACATCGTTTAAAGACATCAGAATCGATCTGACTGAACAGGGTCTTCTCACCGACGAAGAATTTGCCGAAAAGACCAACGTTTCGTTCGGCATTATCGTAGGCGAAGACGGTTCGCTGTCCCGCTGTGAAGCCTCCGACGCCACAGCCAACGCCGTCATCAGCGGCAAGTATCACAATGACCACGGATGGACCGGAGTATCTCTGGTCGTTCCCGTTCAGGGCATGGTAAAAATCGGTGTGGGCAATTGTACATACGCCGGCCATACCATCAAAGTAACCGACGCCGACGGGAATGAGGTCGCCTCTTTCGAAACCGAAAAAAACTGCTGGAAAAACAACAAGACAGACGAGTGCGTAACCTTCGGCTACTATCGAGGAGGGGCTACGACGCTTACCGTATCGGCCTCCAGCTACACCCCCTACCTTTCGGTCGAAGCGGTCGAAGAAACCCCGTCTGAAGCTACGGTAACCTATTCCCTGGGAGACGTTACCGCAGAAGGCGTAGTGCCCGCCCCGACGAAAGTCGATGCCGGAGCCACCGTTCAGATACCTGCCAACTTCACACTTTATGCAGAAGGCAAAACGCTGACCGGATGGACCGACGGTTCTGCAACTTACGCCATCGGAGATGAGGTGACCGTTCTCAACGACATGACTTTGATCCCGGTTTTTGCCGACAATACGGTCCGCTTCGACGACCGCACAGAAGCCGCAACCGTTACCTGGGATTTCCAGCGTAACAACGGCGCACCGATTCTGGCCTACCAGGGTGATGGTGCCACCGGCATTTATGTGGCACAGGCCGTTGTCAACGGACAGACCATCGACCTCAAACTGGATTTCGATGCCACCAACGGTAAAATCAATAACGCCAACAATACCGATTGCGCACAGATCAACAGCGGAACCATCTTTACCCTTCCGTCTTGCAACAACTGCGTCGTTTCTCTCGAAACCCATCCCTCTTTCTCCATGTCGACCACCACAGTCGACGGACAGAGCGACTATACCGTAGCCGGCTCGGTCTACAGTATCACCGTGGCCGGTAAAAAAGAGACCGTCGATATCGTTATCGGCGACGGCTCATATTATAAATATATCAGAATCGTATATCCGGTTCAGGACAAATCTTCCGGCGGCATTACCTTCGACCATGTCGATGCCAGCGCTATCTGGGACTTCACCAGCAGCTCAACCGTCCCGGCCATCACAACGCCCGACGGTGCATTCTCACTTACTACCGTCAGCACCGGCACACTGAAGGAAGGCACCGGCAGTGCCAAAGGAATCAGCTTCGTGACATTCGACCCCAACGGAGGCAACAATAATGCCGTAGAGTGGACCGCGAAACCCGCCAAAGGACTTACCTTTACTCCCACCAAAGTCAGCGCCTATGTCGCCCGATTCGGTACAGACGGCGGTACGATCAACGTCATCGGACGCACCGGCGACGGCAAAGAGGAAACTCTGGCTACCGGACTCATCCCGGCCCGTAACAACAAGGAGCAGGCCGACGACAAATTCGGCAACGACGCTAACTACCGACAGAGTTTTGAAATC
Source organism: uncultured Prevotellaceae bacterium (assembly GCA_964567855.1). Taxonomy (GTDB): domain Bacteria; phylum Bacteroidota; class Bacteroidia; order Bacteroidales; family UBA3663; genus Liminaster. The sequence goes on along the minus strand of CAZMOE010000024.1, from coordinate 30,534 downwards.
GATGTTCCTGCAACCCTTGCTTCCACCACAGGCTTTACCCTTGTCTGCCAGATAAATGGCCTGGGCACCGGAAAGACCATCGGATTCAGCGATGTACACATCGAAGGAACTATTGACGGAACCACAGAAGAAACCGCATCCTACAGCCTCGTGACGGCCGTAAATCCCGAAGAGGCAGCTACTATCAACATATATCCTGCCGGCGACACCTTCGAGGACGGCACAGAGGTCACACTGACCGCCGTCAAGAACTTCGGCTATAAATTTATCAACTGGACCGACGCGGAAGGCAATGAAGTCTCTACGGAGGCCAAATTCGTCTGGACGGCTAAATCCGATGCCGTACTTACCGCCAACTTCGAGAAAATAAATACCTACGTATTGGATCTCTCTGTCGAAAAACCTGCCAACGATTACATGGTACAATGGAATCCCGCCCCGACTGTCATCGACGACAAAGCCATGTATGAAGAAGGTACCAAAGTCACGCTGACCGCACTCTCCAACATGATACTGACCTTCACCGGCTGGAGCAACGGGGAAACCGCAGGCGAGATTGTACTCGATATGACCCAGGATATAACCCTGACCGCCAGATACTCTGCCATCGACTTTATTGCAGGCTGGGACTTTTATAAAAGAGGTGGTGACGGACGTGTAGCCGACTTCGCTGCAGCCGACAACGACGCCGACCAATTCGTCCTGCGCGATGCCGAAGGCAACACAAGCGGCTGGCTTGACAAGAGCCAGGAAGCCGCCGGCGGTTATGAGGGCCGCCCCGCCGCCGTCAACTGGCGCAACAATGCCCCTATCGGCACCTACTATTGGCAAACAAAGGTCAACGCCGAAGCATTTACCGACATCAAGGTATCGGCCGAAATGCTCTACAACTACAACGCTTATCAAAAGCAGGACGTAGAATATTCTCTGGACGGTGAAACCTGGAACCTGATCGGATCTATCGTTATGCAGGGCGCCAAGAAATGGACCGCCGGCGAATTTGCCCTCCCTGCCGAAGCCAATAATCAGAAAGAGATTTACATACGCTGGAAAGCCGATACATCATCCCAAACCGACGGAACGAAATCCGATAACGACGGTACTGCCATTGCTAACGTTTTCATTACCGGTACCGCCAAGTTGATCGATGACGGCAAGGCTCCGATTCTCGTTTCCACCATGCCGGCCGAAAATGGCGACAACGCATCGGCCAACGGCAAAATTGTCCTGACATTCGATGAAAAAGTCAAAGTAGCCGACGGAACGAAAGCGATTCTTTCTCTCTCCGGCGCCGGAGACAATGACGAGATGTGGCAAGAGCTGATCCCGACTGTCAGCGGCAAAAGCCTCATCTTCGAATACAAGAGCCTGATCTATTCCACCACCTACCTCTTCACATTGCCGGCCGGCAGCGTAAGCGACCTTACCGACAATGCGATCGCAGAGCCCATCACCATTCTCTTCACGACCAAGAACAAACCCGTTGTGGCCAAAGCGTTGTACGATTTTATTATTCCCGACAACGGCGACTTCAAAGCAGCTCTTGCCGCAGCTGCCAAGCGTGAAGACAACAGCAAGCGTTTCCGCATCTTCATCAAGAAAGGCAACCACATTATTCCTGCCGACGAAACGGCAACCGTAACCGGTACCGACGGCAAGGCCTATCCGAGTGCGACGACCACACTGAACACTCCCAATGTCTCCATCATCGGTGAAGACATGAAAAATACAACGCTTGTCAATACCGTACCGACAGAACTCGTCAACACCGACTACGGACCGGCCAACCCGCTGGAAGGTATCGGCAGAGGCGACCTGCTCCAGCTCCACAAAGGTGCGACCAACACCTACATGCAGGACATCACCCTCAAGAGCGGCATGGGCGACGCCACCGGACGTAACATCGTGCTCAACGACCAGTCGAACAAAACCATCTGCAAGGAGGTTTGCCTCTGGGCTTATCAGGATACTTACGTTTCAAACAATGAAAACAGCCGATTCTATTTCGAAGGCGGCTTACTGCGTGGCCGTACCGACTTCCTCTGCGGAAAAGGCGATGTTTATTACAACGGTGTAACTTTGCAGATGTGTGAAAAGGGCGGATACCTGGCTGTTCCCTCCAAACCGACCCAGTATGGCTATATCTTCAAAGATTGTGTGATCACCGGCGAAACCAATGATATCGACGGCAACTACACCCTCGGTCGCCCGTGGGGCAGCGGAACTCCGATTGCTCTCTACATCAATACCACAATGGAGGTACAGCCCTCTGCCGTAGGCTGGAATGAAATGAGCGGCGGCTGGCCGGCACGTTTTGCAGAATATAACTCCCACACGGCAAGCGGCACGGTCATCGACCTGTCCAACCGTAAAAAGGAATTCGGCAACACCGGCGACAAACATGCCAACAACCCGATACTGACCGCTGCCGAGGCCGCTCAAATGACCATCGCTACCGTCATGGGCGGAAGCGACGACTGGGACCCGACCGAAGCTACGGAACAGGCTTCTGTTCCGACCCACGTGAAGATCGAAAACAACACCCTGATGTGGGATAACAACGACTACATCCTCTGCTGGGCCGTTGTCAAGAACGGCGAGGTCGTAGCGTTCACCACAGAGCCTTCTTATACCATCGATGACGAAACGGCTCAATATGCAGTACGCGCCGCCAATGAAATGGGTGGTCTCGGCGAAGCATCCGAAGAAATATCCGCCAATGGCAATGCTATTGAGACCATCTCGGCAGATCAACCGGTTTCCGGTACCCTGTATGACCTGATGGGCCGTCGGGTAACCCGGCCGGGCAAAGCCCAGTTGTATATCATGGATGGTAAAAAATTCATGGTGAAATAATATCCGGATGTTGCCGCAGCTTTCGCGGCAACATCTTCTATTTCTTTCATGCCGGAACCTCCGGTACAAAACAAAAAATAAGGCCTCCGCTGTAATAGATGCAGCGGAGGCCTTATTTTTCCTGTAATCTTATCTCTTCATAAGAGACGGCAGAGGCCGGAAACCGTCAAATTCAAAACCGGAAGCTTTTCATAAAAAGCCTTGAACTCATCATTTATTGACGGACATCTTCCATTCCCCGCCGATCTTAACGACTGTACAAGTCTGGGGCTCCTCTTTGCCATTGCCATAAACAATGGTATAGCTGACCGTGGCTTCCTCACCACTCTGGGCCATCTCTTCAGAATCGATCCGATAACTCCGGATACCCTCATTCTTCTTTATACTCTCGTCGACCTTTGTTTCATAGAGCGAAACAACCTCGGCCCGCTCTTTCTCTGTCCACTCCGCCTTGGAAGAGTGCATGTAATCGGGAATCTCCGAATAACGGCCGGCCTTCAGATCACTCAGGTAGTTTTCCACGACATCGCCCGGCTTCGAACTGCACGAAACCAACAGGAAACAGGCAACCGCGGCAAAAAAGCCGCATAAAAACTTTTTCATAATGACAAATATTTAAAATGTTAGACAATGTATTTTATCAATGATTCTCCGCTTCAACAAGACGAGTACGAAACTCCTGCAGATAATCCACAGCGGAACCATTCTGCAGATCGCTCGGGAAAATATACCGTTCACCGCTTACCGGGAAAGAAGCAATAGATTCCCGACACCCGGTCAAATCGACCCCCTGGTGCAGATAAGCCAGGTAAACCAACTCGGTGCAATATAGCTCAGTGGTATCCGTCATCCGATAATGATGATCGAAAAGAACGCGGGCACGGACCTTTTCCAATGCATACACGGCCGCCGCATGTGCGGTACTGTCAGGACAAGCGATTCTGGCCACCGCTCCGGCAACAGCGCGGCCAGGACGGAAAAACTCGGCTATAGGTTCGCATTTCAACGTATCAGGCCCGTTGCGATCCCCGTTTTCCCCAGGGACAGCATGAACCGCCATCCACTGGCCGCCGACTCTCGTCACGATACCGACATGAGAATAGACCCCTCGACTGGCCGTCGTCACCAGACGACTTTCCGGCCCGTTGCCGAGACGAAAAAGCAAATCGCCGTCACGCAAGCCGGTCGTATCGGCCACAACCGCGATATCGTTGCCACGACCTTGGAAATGAGAACAACTCACGGCAAAAAATCCGACAATACCGATAAGCCAGCAAATGCTTCCGGCCATCCGGCTTCCGGCTAACCGGTTGTATCCGACACTTCCCGCACCGCGCAAGCCCTCTCTTTTCATAACGGAACCCTTTACGGTGACAAATATAGGACTTTTTACTTTCCATATGAAAGAATCCTCGTTTTTTCGACAAAAAAACATATTATAAACGGCTCTACCCGCACTGCCCGGACAACCGGCAAGAGCATGGATGCCGCCTCCCGCCATCAAAAATATACCGGTCACTCACTTGGCCCGGCTACCGCCGGAAAGCAGGAGATTCCAAACATCTCAGCGGAGGAATCCGGGATTGCATTTTTTCATCAAACAAGCAAAAATACGAAGCAAACAAAACAAAAATACAGATAAAATCATTTTTATGATGTAATATTTTGAAATTCTCTATCTTTTTCATATTTTTGCGGCGGTTATCGTATCGACGTCGAAAGAAACAACCCCAGAGGACAATCAAAACTATATAAACTAAAGACTAATGAACGCAAGCAAAGTAATCGAAGATCTGAAAAAAAGATTTCCCGGAGAAAATGAGTATTATCAGGCAGTGGAAGAGGTGCTGGAAAGTATCGAGGAAGAATACAACAAACATCCCGAATTCGACAAAGCGAATCTTGTCGAACGTCTCTGCATTCCCGACCGAATCTTCTCATTCCGGGTTACCTGGACAGACGATGCCGGCTGCGTACACACCAATATGGGATATCGTGTACAGCACAACAATGCCATCGGCCCCTACAAGGGCGGTCTTCGCTTCCATCCGTCTGTCAACCTCAGCATTCTGAAATTCCTTGCGTTCGAACAAACTTTCAAGAACTCGCTCACGACCCTTCCCATGGGCGGTGCAAAAGGTGGTTCCGACTTTAATCCTGCCGGCAAAAGCGACAACGAAATCATGCGCTTCTGTCAGGCTTTCATGACCGAGCTATGGCGTAACATCGGCCCGGACACTGACGTTCCTGCCGGCGACATCGGCGTAGGCGGTCGTGAAGTAGGCTTCCTTTTCGGCATGTATAAAAAACTCTCGCGCGAGTTTACCGGTACTCTCACCGGCAAGGCACTGCCTTACGGCGGATCGCTTATCCGTCCCGAAGCTACCGGATACGGCAATATCTACTTCCTGCAGGAAATGCTTGCTACGCGAGGACTCGATATCAAAGATAAGGTATGCTGCGTTTCCGGTTCCGGCAACGTCGCTCAATATACCATCGAAAAAGCCATCCAGTTAGGAGCCAAAGTGATCACATGTTCCGACAGCAACGGTTACATCTATGACCCGGACGGCATCACAGAAGAAAAACTGGCATTTATCATGGAGCTCAAGAACGTCCGTCATGGCCGAATCAAGGAATACGCCGACAAATACGGTGTCAAATATGTTGCCGACGCCAGACCATGGGGCGAAAAGTGCGATATCGCACTTCCATGTGCCACACAGAACGAATTGAACGGCGATGATGCAAGAATTCTGCTCGCCAATGGCTGTATCGCCGTTTCAGAAGGCGCCAACATGCCTTCGACTCCGGAAGCTGTCCACACATTCCAGAAAGCCGGTATTCTTTACACTCCCGGCAAGGCATCCAATGCCGGAGGCGTATCGGTTTCAGGCCTTGAAATGTCCCAGAATGCCATGAAAATCTGCTGGACACGCGAAGAAGTGGACCAGCGCCTGCACCAGATCATGAAGAGTATTCACTCCGCATGCGTCAAATACGGCACGCAACCCGACGGCTACATCAACTACGTCAAAGGCGCCAATATCGCCGGCTTCATGAAAGTCGCCAAGGCAATGATGTCTCAGGGAGTAATCTGATCTTCCTATCAACTTTGACTGAAATCCCATCGCCCCTGCGATTCTGAAACGACACAGAAATCGCAGGGGTGATTTCTGTCTGTATTTTCCATTTCCCGGAAGAAAAGTCACCGAAACGGAACAAAATAAATATCTTTGCGGCCAAAATTTTACCAAACACATGTCAAAGACACCTGCTCCATCCTGTAGTGCGACGATCGCCATGCCGGTTCTCTGGGCCCTGAGCCTCTCTCATTGCTGCAACGACTTGCTGCAATCGGTTATCTCGGCCTCTTATCCGATTCTTAAAAACGACTTGGCGTTATCGTTCTCGCAAATCGGAATTATCACCCTCATTTATCAATTGGCAGCTTCCGTATTTCAGCCCCTCGTAGGATATCTTTTTGACCGCCGGCCAGTGTCCCGGTCTCTGCCCATCGGAATGTGCTTCACTTTCACAGGACTGATCGCCCTCGCCTTTGCTTCGGCCCTCCCCTGGATTCTGATATCCGTTTTTCTGGTCGGCATCGGCTCTTCCATTCTGCATCCCGAAGCCTCCCGCATCGCTTCGCTCGCATCTGGCGGACGACGGGGCCTGGCACAATCTCTGTTTCAGGTCGGAGGGAATCTGGGCGGTTCTTTCGGTCCGCTGCTTGTGGCACCTATCGTTGCCCCATACGGAAGAAGCAACATTGCATGCTTTGCTTTATTGGCATTAGTCTGCATCTGGATTATGGGGCCCATCTGCCGGTGGTACCGATGTTATCTGCAACGGATACGAAACGAGCACACTACCCTGACACCCTATATCCCTCGCCCACTGCCGATGGGAAAGACCGTGTTTGCCATTTCCATCCTCATGATTCTGATCTTTTCCAAATACATTTACATTGCAAGCATCAGCAACTACTACACATTCTACCTTATCGATAAATTCGGCATCGGAATCTCAACCTCCCAGATATTTTTATTCGTCTTCCTCCTCGCCACAGCGATCGGCACTCTTGCCGGTGGTCCGATCGGAGACCGCATCGGTCGAAAATATGTGATCTGGATTTCCATCCTCGGCACGGCACCGTTCAGTCTTCTGATGCCTCACGTCGGACTCGCATGGACCGCCGTTCTCAGTTTCTGTATCGGTCTGACCCTTTCTTCGGCTTTTCCCGCTATCCTGCTATATGCGCAGGAACTCCTTCCGAACAAACTCGGCCTGGTAAGCGGACTATTTTTCGGTTTTGCCTTCGGGGTCGCCGGCATAGCTTCTGCCGTTCTCGGCCATGCTGCCGACATCTATGGCATCACAGCCGTCTATAACGTCTGCGGATACATGCCGCTCTTAGGACTGATCACCTATTTTCTTCCCGATCTGAAACCTCAAAAGCGATAACATTACGCCATTATTTTTGCCATAACCAATTATCAATTGTACAAAAAACAATATTTTTTCACTAAAATATCATCATATTGTCAATATATCGATAATATATTTTTCTTGTTTAAAATACATTTACTATTTTTGCACATTGGTTACAGTCTATTTAACAACAATATTTTGCAACTTATGAAGTTCTACTTTCTTATTGCGATATTCACATGTGGATATTATGTTCAAATGACAGCGCAAATTCCCGAAATGCGTAAGGAAGCATGGTATCGGGAGAAAATTGGAATGCAAGAATTCGATCAGGATGCTTCGTCGTCTGCCATTGCCTCCACGGCAGAGTCTTCAGACGTACTCGTAAGCATGAAAAACGCTTACAATCAAAAAGATCACCAGCAGGTCGTCGCATATTATGACGTTGCTGTCAATAGTAGTCTCTCCCGCAATTCCGAGATCTACCGTTTAGCACGTAACTCCATGCGAAATCTTCTCAACGAAAGCAAAGGACAGGAACGGGCCCAGCTTGCGGAACAGTTGTACCAGGTCTACGAAAACCGTCTGTCCCGCATCGGCACCGATAAGTACGATCCGACAAAAGATACACAATGGAATATATGGCAACAGGCAAAAGATTATATCTTCTATGCCGATGATGTCCTGCCGGATGCAGATATCTATGCCCGTATGGCAACATTGGTTCTAAATATGGAAGATCGGCCGGAACATTATACCGTTACCAAGATGCTGGAAATCTCTTTCCAGCAAAACAGCAAGGGTGAAATCAACAACGACCAACTCTATGAGCGCTATAAAACCCATATCGGCCAACTGAATAAAGCTACAGCGTGGTTGACCAGCCAGCCCAACACAAGAAATCAGATTATCGCGATAGAAAAAAATAAAGAAACTTTCGCGCGATTGATCGGACCGAAACTTACTTATGAAAAATTTGAAACGGAATATGCCGATAATATCCGTGCCAATCAGAAAAACCAGCAATATCTGAATACTATTTTCGCCATGATGGAAAAATTCAGCGGCCGTCCTCTTTATAAGGAAGTGGAAGGTTATCTGAATCAATGGGCGGACTATTCCACTTATAAACGGAAAGGAGATACAGCGCTCCGGAACAAAAACTATCCGGCAGCTATCGAAAATTATAAAAAAGCAATTGAACTTGCTGACTTTGACGAACGTCGCGCCGAGGCCCAGGGCCTGCTCGGACAAGTTTATCTCAGTAACAGAGATTATGCATCGGCTGCAAAATACTATAATCAGGCTATCGCTACCACCGATACCAATCCTATTTACTATGTCAATCTCGCCCAATGTTTTGTGTACGGTTATCCGAGCTGTACCGACGTCGACAAGCGTATCGCTTACATCGCAGCCATGTGGGCAGCACAGGATTTGTTGAGGAAAGGTCTGACCACATGCGACAAAACCGATCCGGGTTATCGCAAAATCCAGGATTATATATCTTCCATCGAATCAAAAATTCAGGAAAATGCAAGTTCCTACAAGCAGGCGGTATTCCAGACCCGTTTGTCAGGACAGACAATTAAACTGGGAGGATTTATCAACCGTTCGATACTACTTAAAAACTTATAAAAGAGAATATAATGAAATCTGTTTTGAAATATTATCTGATCATCACATATTGTTTTGCTTCAATTCTCTTATATACAGCAACAGCGGCCCCGCAGACAAAGGGCGCCTATAAAAACTTTACTCTAACCAAACAAGATTCGGCCACCGTCAAATCCCGGCTTTCTTGGTCAACGGATCTGCTGGACTGGGCGCTGATGACACCGAACTTAGGTTTTGAAATAGATTTGGGGGACCCCACCATATTGTCCACGCCATCGTTATTTTTTCAGGTGAAGTACCGCCCGACCGGTGAGGATCCAATAGGCAAACAAAAATGGGACCAACAGGTCTTTACATATCTTTCCGGTAAAGCAGAACTGCGCTGGCATTTCCGTCTGACAGAAAAAAACAGTTCCAGACGTGGTCTGCAACGGCCTGCATTGAAGCTCAGAGATCTTGCGCACTTCTCTGAAAAAGGGAAACAAAAGCTCGAGGATGAAACGACTCATGTCGTACATACTACCGTCAATCAACAACCGGAAATGATCCAGGGACGATGGTATATCGGAGTTTTCGGCGAATTTGTAGATTATACTCAATACACTAAATTCGATCTCTTCGACCGCGGAAAAATCAAAGACGGCTATGCTGCCATCGGAGGTATCTCGGCAGGTTATACATTCCCTGCATTCAACTATTGGGGACGCCGATTTTTGCAATGGGAAATAGGGGCAAGCGTCGGATGCGTATATTCTCCCTATGATGTTTATAATTATAAAGGACAAGTTCTGCAGGAAAAGCGCATTATTCCTATGGTCAGCGACCTCCGAGTTGCTTTGACCTATGGCACGTGGAACATCAGCCGCCGTTACTGGCGCCCGGACAACAGCATCTACGACCGCAATGAAGAATACAACAAAGAAATCGATTTAAGAATCAATGAATATACAAAAATCATTGATTCTATTCCTGTCAATATCATCGTACATCATCCCGAGACATACGATAATGACTCTCTCTTCAAAGAAATTATCAAGATTCAGGACGTTATCGCTGCAATCAGACAGCAAACCGGCCTGAAAGAATTACAAATCAAAAACTTTTCGGCAGGACAGGCCACCGTCTTCCCTATTTTCGGGAAGAACCTCAGAGAAGATTATGAAGTGAATTATGCCTTCGAGAAAAAGGTTTCATCTTATGCCTCCGACATGATAGAAACGGATACACTGCGTATCCCATTCCGAATCCGCCTCGAAGGACACGATGATGCCGATTCCCTTCGCACTCACTTCGAAGATTCTGTTAAAAGCTGGCGTAAAAACAACGGTACCTATCCGACGATATACGCTGAAGCCAAAGACAAACTCTCTTTCAAAGATCCGGTTTCCATCGATACGATCGCTGCATTCTTTTCAGATATCGTAAGAGAAAATATCAACAGAAATCATATCACCGGATTATATAAAGTAGAATCGAGCGATTATCTTCCCGTTGAAGAAGCCGATCTTTTAACTCCCGGTCTGTATGCGATGTCACTCCGCTTCCATCCGCAGATATATTTAGGCGAAGAAGAAACGACCACACGTTTCCGTATAGAGCATAAAGACCGCAACAAAATCGGTAATATTTATAATAACTATCTCGTTCCCTTCTTCAACAGCGGTAAAAGATTATATATAGAACGTTCTTGGACCGGTAATGATACATTGGCTTATCCTATCAGCAAAGAGGAAATCATAAAAGCTTTCGCAGCCTATCCGGAAGATAGTGTAGACTTCATCACAGAGAATATGATCGAAATGGATACTATACAAACGTTCGGCAACAGTCATCGCATAACGATAAATTATAATGTGCTGGTAAATGCCATCGATTTCAGAATCGTGGTAGAAGACTCCGTCGGTAAAACAGCCGCAAGAATGTTGGGAGACAGCATCATGGCAAACGGAAGAAATACCTTCGGCCGCGATTTGAAAAAATATCCTATCGTCAAAGCACCTAAGGTCGATGGAGAATTCCAGATCACCAAGGAGGCTGTGGCACAAGCTCTATCCGATTCCCTCGGATTCGAGATCAAACCCTATCAGATCTATCAAACTATCGATCAGAAGAACGGTATCAGAGAGATCGGTAATGCAACCGGAATATTCCGCACGATCGCCCGTCTCCGACTCCATAGAGAAGACAACAAAATCATCCCGGTTCCCTATAAAATCGTAGAGGCAACGGATGAGACTACGACTCCGGTAAAAGAAGAAGAAAATGCATCGCTTTCAAATTAAATATAAGCATCAATGAAAAAAGTAAAAATCATCATATTGTCGGTCTTTACCGCTTTATGCATCGGAAAAGCGGCAGCCCAGTCCTTTGCCATTAAAACCAATTTGGCTGGATGGGGCGCCTGTATTCCGAACATCGGTGCAGACCTGATTCTCACGGAAACCACTTCAATCGATATTACCTTCTATAAATCCGCAACCGACAGCTGGTTGAAAGAAGCCCGTTTCACCGGACTGCAAATCGGCTATCGCTACTGGTTCGCCCATCAGCCCATGCAGGATTTCTTCGCAGGAATAACGGCTACTCCGACATTCTACGACATGAACATCAAAGGCCGCCAACATGAAGGTTTCTGCTTGCCGTTAGGTGTAAATTTCGGATATAGCTGGCCTATCGGTAAAAAATGGAGCATCGAAGCATCTTATGGCGTGGGTCTGCTGGCCTATAATACCCGCATCCACTGGGATCAAAATCACACGACCCGGGACCGAAGCATATTGCTTGCACCGACCAATATAGCCCTCAATATTTCATATATCCTGAAATAAAGAAAATAGCATCATTTTCTCAAGCATAAAACATCACATAATGAAACAACCACTCTATAAATATACGTTCTTCAGTTTCTGCTGGCTATTCATGGCTTTTCTGTGTTCTTCTGTTACGGCACAGGAAGTAAAAAGCATGAAATTCAAAGTCCTGGACGGTACTGCCGGCAGTGGTGTCCAATACGATCAGGAATACGACGGTTACTATCAAGGCAAAATTCTTTCACCGGGTATGTCCGCTCCTCAAAAGGGTCTTCCCGCATTGGACGATATCGATGTATATGTAGTTGCCAAGCAGTTTGCCGATACCGTCATTTCATGGCAGATCAGCAACCAGCGTGGTGAGGACGGAGAAATGATGGTAGAGAAATTCTACCGGTATTATCGTTCCCGCTATCGTCTGAATCGCGCATCAGACGGAACATACGATCTTCGGGATGTTTTGGAGTACGGTAAATATCTGCAACAGGACTTTCAGGACTTCTTCAATTATTGGAATATCGGAGCAGAAGAGATCGACCTCATTATTGTCAACAACAGCCAGCCCGTCGGATCCACCGTCGGTACCGGTGTTGCAGAAAAACACTTGATACGATACATTCAGGAATACTACGAATCGGCCAACGAGGATGTATTGATGTGTAACCTGTATTATCAGGGAGCTGCAGTGGCACGCAACGTCGATAAAATCATTACGGAAACAATGTCTTTTAACGAATCGGCCATCCAGATCGGTAACCAGCTCAGATTCACTGAGAATTTCGAGATTGCCGGCCGTAGCTCTGAACGACTGATTATCGATCGTTACATCGAAACCTGCCGATTCGAAGACGACTATGAAAAAGTAAGGACCGCATACGAAACCAAAATCAACGGCAATGCTCTGCAACAGGCCAAAGCCAAGATCAAAGCTATCATGCAGGCTAAAGATACCACGACCTCCGGTATCGATCGCCGCAATCCTTATGTTTTCACCGGTATCAAGTTCAACAAGGCAATGTATCGTCGCACAGGAGGCGATCTCTCGCGTGACACAATGGAGTATTTCCGAAAAATCACCGAGCAGGAATTTGCCTTGGCCGCCCATTATAATGATATCAAGGAAGTCGCAGGTGACAGTACAACTCTCGAGTTGGATTATAACCTCTTCAACCATTATTTGCATAAATACGAATCATTCTGGAATAGCGGATATAACTTTTTGGACGAGCTCCCCAGAGATGGAGGTACTGACTATGACAACGAAAGCGAACCCAAATACTATCTCTTGCGGACAGATAAAGCCACGGCACAATCCTTTAAGGACTATATCAACCACGGTAAAAAACTTGACCGTAATGAGAAAGGATATATACCGCCACGTTTCTACGTACGAGAAATAAAGGATAAATTTATCGAATACCAAGTTGCACCTTTCTTTGCAGATGTTCTGAAATCCGATGAATTCCGCCAAATGCAGAATAACGGAACTGCAAAGATCATTGACCGCGATGAAGAGGGCAACCAACGCGTTCGTATTATGAGCAAAGACTATCAGGATCACTTCCTACAGCTCTTTGAAAAGAAATCCTTGCAGGGAGAACCGCTCTATTTGACTCAGGATACCATCCGCAAAACGCAATATTTCCTGTATACGATGCCGGATCCCGATAAATACTATCACATGAAGCACGTAAACTATCTGCATGACTTTACCCATGCGGATACAACCTCTACCGATTGTGACTGTACCCGTACAAATGATTTGCGTTTCATCACCCTTTCTTCAGAACCGGCCCAGCCGGACTGCCCGCCAACCGGCGGTAATGGTTTACCGGAAGATTACAAACCGCGATCCAAAAAAGGTGAGGAAAGTTCTGTCGCCCGACAGGCCTACCTGCAATTCGATCAGGGAAAAGCTATCGTAAATCCTGCATTAAGTGACAATATGTCGCAATTGGATACTCTGCGGCAAGCCGCTTATGACATTATTCATGAGGAAGGCACCGGAAACCGTATAGATTCAGTTATCGTAATCGGTATTTCCTCTCCCGAAGGCTCTTCATACGAAATGAATAAAAGTTTGGCCGGAAGCCGTGCCGGAAATGTTGCCAACTGGGTAGGATATAATTGCGAAGGTACATTGCATGCTGCCAAACGCAGCGTCGATTCAGTTGCCACATGGCTTGATGTGGCCGACATGATCGACTATTTGGCCAGCAATTATCAACCCGGGGCCAATGAGACGCTCGAGGCATTCTCCGATACGGCTGCCGCCAGGGCTTTGGCCAATAAAATCAGGGAAGAAGTGGCCGGAGACCATCCTCATAATACTGTAGCCCAACAAAGACGTATCGGTTATACCAAAGGCAACCCAATTATGGACGCTGCATTGGACCGACTGAGAAAAGTAGATGTGCGTTACGTCTACAAAGCAACCATGGACCCCAGTGAGGACCTTATCATAGACATTTATAAAAAAGGAGGCAACCGGGAATTATACGGAGCCTATTACTATTACACATTGTTAAAGTCGAACCGAATTTCTCATGAAGAAAAACTTCAGATAGCAGAAGAAGTTATCAAAAGGCCCAGAAGAAATGATAAATTCTTAACCATTAATCATGTGGAGTCAGCAACTCCGGATCAGTGGTTCGACCTGATTCGTCCGCTTGCCGCCAACATTATCGCGATAGACAGCATAAAGTCGAAAAAATGGGATGTCAATATTCTTGCACCCTACATCACGATGAATCAAGATATCCAGCGTATCAATGCCGTTTCACAAAGCTTCGACAATAACAAATATTATAAATATGTCAATGCCGACTTCATTGTCTATAATCAAATACAAATGTTGCTGGGTATCGGCAATGAAGAGACTTTACAACGCGCCGACTCGTTGATTCAGATGTTTGCAAAAGCTAACGTTTCTAACCGTTTCCGCGATAAGTATCATCCGGAATATCTTGCCGACGTGATACAATGTTACTATAACAAGGCTTTCATCAGCGATACAGCTCTCGCCAACCGTATTAAGTCGACCAACCTGATTAATTACTTCGTCATCAATTTGAGCATTGCCCACGAACATTATTACAGCAACGGCAGCTATACGGCTACAGTGCGCAGTTATATCAAAGACTGTCATGACAGCATCCCGTCTTTCGAGAAACAGACCGGTAACGAAATAGAAAAACTCTATTTCACGGCTGTTACAGAAGGTAGATACGCAGACTTTATCGGCAACGAGATATCAACAGACCCTGCCGTGTCAGCCCAGTACAGGGAAATGTATATAGAAAAGGCTAAACAAGCTTTGGTAGAACTATTCAAGAAGAATCCCTCTTTCATCGGAATTTGCCAGGGTGACCGTTATATCCGCGGTATCTACAGCAACAACCGCAAGGAAAAAGAAAAATACGATTACTATCTTGAAGCCGTCGAAATGTATATCGACGATTGGATGAAAGAAAATAGCAATGTCAACGAATAATGTATCTTTGAGAACAATGAAAAGTCTATCATATCAAAAAATAGTATTTATTATCATCTTATGGATATTTCCGGCATGGATTGCAACCACCTTGGGTGCACCTATACCGGATTCAGACAAAGAGGAGGAAGAGGCTTTCGACATTCCCTCTCACCTCATCATGCGGCTTTACCGGACCCCGGACAAGCACCCATTCGTCTCATCCTGGTATGACAACTTGACATTGTCGGCTTACTGGGCACCTGATTTCTTATGGGAGCAGGCACAGTATCGCTTTAATGCCCCCTCTTTCGGTTTGGCCCTTACAAAGGAATTCAACGCCTACAGCGCATGGCGGTTGGGTGCACAATACTCCTCTCCAGAGTATGACAATCCTATATATGATCCCGACAAACAAGGTTACAAAATAAAACGGTTAGGATTATCATTGGATTACTTATGGAATATGACCGCTTTTTATGGAGGAAACGACCGTAGCCGTCATGTCCATTGGTTGCTGTCCACAGGCCTTTCCGGCGGTATCGCCCAAGCCGACGGAAATGTAAAATCGGTCACCACAGACAAAAAACATGAATCCATCTCTTTAACAGGAAGGAAGCCTTATGTCGGTGCCTACCTCGGTCTGCAATTCAGAAAGACTTTCTCCCCACGTGTAAGCTTCTTCCTGGAACCCCGCGCCAATCTCTGGAAGGATGAATACGATATGGGCAAAAATTTCCAGCAGGTCGACTTCGGATTGAGCGGTCTCGCCGGTTTCTCTTATAAGATGACAGGCGACCCCTATCTTATCAGTACCGGTAATGACAGCGCCAGCTATTCCGACAACTTCTTCATTCAACTCGGAGGAGGTCTCACCGTGGCACAGGATGCGCAAACCTTTGGTCTCCCATCTTCCAAAGGACCTGGAATCAATATGTCCATCGCCGTCGGAAAATGGTTAAGCCCAACATTCGGTGTACGCTTTGGAGCGTTTGAGAATGTCTTTGAATATGCCATAGAAAAAGAGATTACACGCTACAACCAAATGCGTGGCGGCCGTGCCGAATTTCTTATCAACCCCATTCAACTCCTGACAAATCGTGTTGCCTTTGGCCATTTCGGAGTAGACCTCTCTGCCGGTGTTGAAGGAGGCTTGCTGAAAAAACATCGCGGCAAAGGCACCAGCGATTACATCAATGCCAATTACCTTGGTATCACTATGGCCGGTCAGGTCAAATATTTTGTTAGCCGCAACACGGCCCTATTTGCCGAAGGACGTCTCACCTCAGCCAACTACACTCACAATGGAACCGACTACACCGATAAAATTCTTTCCGGTAATGTGGGTATCGAGCTTTATCAAAGTTTCTTTGACCGCTACTATGGCCGATACAGAGAGAATAGTGTCGACCTGACTAACCATAACTGGTTTATTGAATTTGCCGGCAACATTGCACAACCTGTTCACTTCGGAGAATGCTTTGTCCATTACACCAGCCCCGGTGTCAGCTTTGGCGGAGGTTATCATTTCGACGACTTCCAATCCGTGCGATTAAGAGGAGAGTTTACTCCCTTGCGTGGTGTTGACAGCCGTAAGGGTGGAAACTACAAATTCATCACCATGCTTGCTCCCAACTACATGTTCTCACTCACCAATGCCTGGATGGGCATCAATCCTTACCGGCATGTGGATCTGCGGGCTACAATGGGTCCCCTCGTTTTGCTTCACGATGTCTCCAACATACGAGATATCACAGTTGGTTGGGGTGGTGAATTCGGCCTCCAGTTGCTCAATCGTATCAACAAAAACTGGGAACTTTTTGCCGAACCGCGATTCCAAATCATGAACGATTATACCAACCAATGGAATCTTGCCCTGGGTACAAGCTATACCTTCGATTTCACAGAATATTTCCCGGAGGAAACAACGGAAACGGTCCGCATCAAACGTCCTGTAAGACCCAAATACTGGTATATGCAGATGCTTTTCGGCGGTCAGGCAATGATGTTTGATGTCTCAAACACCAGTTTGAAGAAATTCCAGAAACCCGGTTCATTCACGCTGACATTCGGCCGCTATACCAAGGCGGACGTCCTTGCCCTACAAGGTTCTATCTTCAAACAAAGAATGAATCTTACCGGCACATATCCTACCGAATACTTCGGCGGACGTCTGGAAAGTTCTTTCAATCTTTTCCACGCATTGTTTTCTTCTCTTCGCGATGCGCGATTTGACTGGACCGTCTCTGCCGGTATCGAGGCCGGCCGTCTTTCCAACATTTACGGAAAGAATTCCAAGCATCCGGAGAATTTCGATTATAACTTAGGAATCACCGGAGCCTCCCAGCTTCGTTACCGAATCACTAACCGCACTTGGCTTTTGGGAGAATTGCGTGCACAAGTGCTCCATGCTAACACCGTAAAGGCCCCAATACAGCTGCAAGGCGGTATACAATACGACCTTCGTGAGTCCGTACGGGAAGATCTGAATTACATCAAAAACCGCTGGTATATATATGGTGCTGCAGGATTCCTCAATGAATGGGGCGAGATTCTGGAAGCCGGTACCGGTGTCAACATCAACCGCATGAACGGTCTGCGATTGT
Source organism: uncultured Prevotellaceae bacterium (assembly GCA_964567855.1). Lineage (GTDB taxonomy): Bacteria > Bacteroidota > Bacteroidia > Bacteroidales > UBA3663 > Liminaster. The sequence goes on along the minus strand of CAZMOE010000024.1, from coordinate 12,739 downwards.
CTGCAACACTGGCCAAAAGCGATAAGAGCCAGGAAGCATTGGACAAAAACCGGCTGTCGCTGTCGACCGACTACTTGTTTAATCTGTCGAATGCCATATTCGGCATCGATGATGACCGTATTGTCGACATCAGCCTGTTGGGCGGCGTCAATCTGACCATGTACGATGCAGGTGTCGCAATGAGAAACGGTGAATTGGATCGATTGTTCCATATTTCCAGCCATGTAGGCTTCAACGCAGGCACCCAGATCTCAGCAAAAGTAGGAGAACTGCTTGCCTTGTACATCGAACCGCGGCTTAATATCCAACCCTATGACAATAAACTGACATCACAGGGTAAAAACAAGTATAACTTCGTCTCCATGGCCGGTCTCCGTGTCAACTTCAATCCCTACAAGAAAGCAGTCAGCGACATGGCCGATGAACTCATGGAGAAAAGATATCTGCAAATCTCCGCCCGTGTACAACCTGCTTTCATAAGCAACAAAAAGCTCGACATCAAGAAGAACTTCGGTTCCGGCATGGAACTGACCTACGGCCGATGGTTCAACAGATACTTAGGCTATCAGGCCGGGCTCTACTTCGTAGGTTATGAAAACGGCAACCCGAAATCCAATAAAACAACCACATTGGGTATCCGGCCGGAACTTATATTCAATCTATCGTCGGCTATAAACCCGGAATGGGCTGACAAACCGCTTAGCATGGTAGTTTCTGCCGGTATGGAAGTAGGTAACTGCCGGCAAAATCAAAAAGATGAATCCAAAAAGGCTGCCACCGCAGGCGGACAATTGCGTTATCGGTTGCCGAACCAAATTGTAAGCCTCGTAGCCGGTGCACGCGCATCATTCTATAGTTTCGACTACGGCCGCTACTTCGCTCCTATCAGCGGAGAATTAGGAATTCAGTTGAATATGGTTAAAGCCAACAACAGACAGGCCTCCGGCCCAACGATTGCCGACATGGACCGCAATTATGTACAATTGGCGTTCCGTTATCAGCCTCTCATCCTGAACCGCAGCGGTATCGATCT
>CAZMOE010000024.1:2503-11606 GCA_964567855.1 uncultured Prevotellaceae bacterium | reverse complement strand
TACAATTGGCGTTCCGTTATCAGCCTCTCATCCTGAACCGCAGCGGTATCGATCTCAAAAAATATGCCGGCAACGGTATCGATCTGACCTACGGCCGATGGTTAAATGAATACTGGACAGGTCAAATGGGCATATTCTATGACAAATACCTCGATAAGAATCAAAAAGCCCTTCACACGATAGGATTACGACCGGAAATCGGTCTCAACCTGCTCAGGGTTCTCAATCCTTACGCTATGGATCAGTCATTGGAAGCTGTCGCCACCGTCGGATTCGAAACAGGTAGCGTCAACTATAAAAACTTCAAGAAATTCAGCTTCGGATACACGGCCGGAGGCCAACTGCGCTATCGCTTCCCGTCTACTCCGTTGGGTATCGCTGTCGGCGGTCGCATGTCACTCATCAAAAGTAACAATAATAAATCAATCATGCACAACCGCATGGCCCCCATCAGTGGAGAAGCCGCTATACAGTATCATTTCAAATAATAAAAATGAGGCAACATTCAAAAGCATCCTGCCAGAAATGGCAGGATGCTTTTATTTTATATGATTCCATACAATCGGAACAGCAACATTCTCAATCTGTGAACATCAGAAAAAACAGCATCCATATCCACACATCGAAATGATGCGTGCCATTGAAAAGGCAACTCCTCATTCCATCCGAACAGAAGATTTTATAGATTTTTGTAAAATTATCTTGCTAATAAAAGATTATTCTGATATATTTGCGACGCGAAACATAATCCTTTTGCTTTTTTCTCTGTCAAAGAGATCATCCAATACAGAAATCAAACAATTTCTTATTTCAACGAAAATATGATGAAAAAAATTCTACCCGTATTCCTGAGCATTCTGCTCTGTGCATTGAATATTACCGATACTTTCGCAGAAGAATTGTATCTGGGTTATTGCGAAGGGCAAATTGCCAATGGAACCGATATCGGCCAAATTGTCGGAAAAATAGGTTCCGGCACGGTCGAAGTGGCTATCTGCATTCCGGCCGAAGATCTTACCACGCTGGTCGGCAACAAAATTACAAAAATCCGTGCAGGCCTACCGGCCGTAAGCAAACTACCGGACACCTTATGCGGCTGGATACGCCTGACCAAAGAAGGTAAGAATATCATCAAGAGTACCGATACCCCGGTAGCCGCCGGATGGAATGAACTGATTTTAGAAACGCCTCTGACAATCGCCGATACGGCTGACATCTGGATCGGGTTTTCATGGACACAGAGCGCCAAGCTCAACATCATCTCCCTGGCCGGTCCCACAAATCCCAACGGAGCATGGGTTAATAAAGGCGGCTTATGGAGCAGCCTCGCCAAAGAAAATTACGGTTCTTTAGCCATAGAAGGAGTTGTCGAAGGCGATAACCTTCCTCAATATGACCTTGCGCTGACCTCTTGCGAGTTGCTCTCCGCCAAAATCCGGCGCGGCAAAACCATCCTGGTTCAAGGCCATGTAAAGAACAATGCCCTGCATTCGGTCGACAATTTTCTATTCGACTATTCCATCAATGGAAAATCCGCCGGAACGGCCGTCATCAACCATCCTCTTGCCTACAGAGAAGAGTGCGATTTCTCTTTTGAAATCCCCACCGACGAAATAGAAACCGCCGACAACATTCCGCTCGATATCACACTGAAAGTTGCCGACAACATCGCCGACGAAAATCCCGCAAACAATCAGGCATCTTTCTCATTCACCCTTTTCGACAATGCCTACAGCCGGCGCACCGTCATCGAAGAGTTTACAACCGAAAAATGTCCCAACTGCCCTGCCGGCGTCACCCGTATAGCGAATGCCGTCAACTCATGTAGCAGCCCGAACGATGTGATCTGGATCTGCCACCATGCCGGATACTATACCGACTGGCTGACTATCTCTGCCAGCGAAAATTATACGTGGTTTTATACCGGAGGTGGTACTTACGCCCCGGCCATGATGATCAACCGCACCCATTTCAACGGTTTCTCCGACAGCGGATCCCCTGTAAGCCAAGTGGGAACCTCTTCCTCGATCCGCGAAGTCATCAACAAGGAACTGGAAGAGACCTCCTTTGTCGACGTAAGCGTCACAGCGACCTATGCCGACGGAAAAGCTCTCATACGGGTCACCGGCGAGAAATATGATGCTTTCGACGCCGTCTGCCCCACCCCTTATCTCCACGTCCTGCTTAAAGAAGATAATATCATAGCACGAAGTCAGGGTGGCGCCGCTAACTTCATCCACGAGAATGTCATCCGCACACTGGCCACTCCTACCTGGGGCGAAACGGTAACCTGGACCGACAACCACTTCTCTACAGAATATGAAATAAGTATCGATAACTCCTGGAAACCGGAAGATCTGAAAGCCGTGGCTTTCATCAGCAAAGGTTCGCGTACAAATCGCCTGGAAAATACAATCTATAATGCCGCCGTCTGCAACCTTTATAATCCCGATGCCCTCGAAAAAATCGAAAACGGCAACACCGGCATCCGACAGATTGAATACTTCACCCCTGACGGTATCCGGATTTCCGACGTAACAACAATCCAAGGGCTCTCTCTCAAGCGTATCATCTATGAAGACGGCACCGTAAAGGTTATCAAAACGCTGCGTTAAAATAGATTATCCGTTTCTTATATACTCCGGCCGGTGGGATATTTTCCGCCGGCCGGAATCATTTGATAAGCTCCGCCCTGCAATTTTTTATATCCATATCTATAATATAAAAGACAGCAAAACATCCGCACCGGAAGAATATCCCATCCGCCGGAAAACCAAAATAAAACCATAACGACAATAAAACCCACTGCAATCCGTTTTAATATTAAGAAAAATAAACCCGCAAATCACTAAAAAACAGAATCAACGTGTGGAGCCAATGGTATAAAGTACGTTCAGGCCTGCAATGGCTGTTCATCATCACTTCCGTCCTGCTGATAGGATTGTTTCTCTACTTCTCCGACCGTCTTGTACAATCGCTTGAACGCGAAGAACACAGCAAAATGGAATTGTGGGCGGATGCTTATCATCAGCTACTGATCGATGATGGCGATGCCGATATGTCGCTTATCCTCAAAATCATCAACGAAAACACCACCATCCCTGTCTTTTATACCGAAACCGACGGTACTCTGCTGGGCAGCAATAATATGGTGATTCCGGAAGATACCGCTACATACATTTCCGCCAAAAGAAAGGAACTGACCGCAAAAGGCAACGTTTTCGAGATCGCCATCAGCGACGACTGGAAACAGTATCTCTATTACGATGAATCCATACTACTGCAACAATTGCATTATTACCCTTATATTCAACTGATGGTCATCATCGTTTTCGCACTTCTCTTCTACTACATGCTGATGAGTCGGAAACGGGCCGAGCAAAACCGCATCTGGGTAGGACTTAGCAAAGAAACCGCCCACCAACTGGGCACACCGATTTCCTCTCTCATGGCCTGGATGGATTTTCTGAGAAGCACTGAAACCGATGAGGAAATCGTCAACGAAATGGACAAGGACATACAACGTCTTCACACCGTCGCCGAACGTTTTTCAAAAATCGGCTCAATGCCCAAACTGGAAACCACAGACCTGGGCAAGCTCATCGAAACAGTTACCGTTTACATGCAAAAGCGTGCTTCTGCCCATATCCATATCAGTGCTTCCGTACCGGACGAGACAATCAGTATCCCGCTCTGTGCACCGCTCTTCGCATGGGTTATCGAAAACCTGTGCCGTAACGCTATCGACGCACTCAACAGCATCCGCAATTCTGAAACTGACGGCACAAACAATACTCCGGCAACTACACGCGAAGGATTTATAAAGGTCCGCCTTTTCACAGAAAATGAAAAGATCGTCATCGAGGCCGAAGACAACGGAAAAGGTATTCCCAAAAAGTTACAGAAAGACATTTTCCATGCCGGATTTACAACCAAAAAACGCGGATGGGGTCTGGGTCTCACCCTTGTCAAACGTATCGTGGAAGAATATCATCACGGCCGCATTTTTGTAAAAAGCTCCATAGTAGGTGTAGGAACAACATTCAGAATAGAATTATGAGGTAATATCCATACCACATATCGGACGATAATTTTTCAAACATCCGGTTCCCTTTACATCTGTTACTATCAAAAAACAAGTACCACCCAATATATAATATTTCGTTAGCAGACCTAAAGAATAACCATCTTCTCAAAACATAGTCACTGCCTGTATTATGTTATCACCTTTCACTCACCAACAGATAATACATTCAAAACGTCAGATAATAAATAAAAAAACATGGCGAATGGTTCTTAAAACGTCGTCTGTCACCTGTAATCGTAGTAATAAAAAATGCGCAATTTCTCTTTTCTTTTCAATATTTTAGGTTCGTAACTTCAAAAGTTATCTACACTTTTTTCTATTATAGGTTTTAAAATTACAGCCCAAGTTGAAAAAAAGTCCCATTTTATACCAAAAAGTAGACTTTTCACCTATAAAAAGTATGTCATAAAAAAATAAATGCTTACCTTTGCAGCCGATTAACGCATTCGATACTGTGGGCAAATTCGATTTATACAATATTCCACTTAAGTCGATGGAAATCGGCGAACGTGAATTTGAATATCATCTCAATAATGATTTCTTTGAGAAAATCGATGGAGAAGAGTTTCAAAAAGGAGATGTTTCCGTTGTTGTAAAAGTCAATAAAACTCCAAAACAATCGGAACTTACCTTTGAATTGGAAGGCAAGATAGTCGTACAATGCGATCGTTGCCTCGAAGAAATGAACCTACCCATCAAAACCCAGGGTCATTTGATCGTAAAAATGGGTAAAGAATACTCCGATGATGGTGAAGAGGTCGTATTTATCCCCGAAGAGCAAGGCGTTATCAATGTTTCTTGGTTCATGTACGAATTCATATCGCTTGTGATACCGTTGAAACATGTTCATCCTTATGGTTTATGTAATAAAGACATGTCTAAGAAACTCAAAGAGCACATAGCAGTCGATAATAACGAACCATATGAAGAACAATTCATAGACGAAATGGATGGCAGCGAAGATTTTATTGACGAGGAATCGGAAACATCCAGTGACCCCCGGTGGGACGTTCTCAAAAACTTGAAATAAGAAAAAGATTAATTTTTAAATAATATCAAAATGGCACATCCTAAAAGAAGACAATCAAAAACGCGTACAGCCAAGCGCCGTACACATGACAAAGCCGTTGTTCCGGCTATTGTAGTTTGCCCGAACTGTGGCAGCTGGCATCTTTCACACACCGTTTGTCCCGACTGCGGTTACTATAGGGGCAAATTGGCAATAGAAAAAGAAGCAGCCGTTTAATCATGTAAAGGAAATTGAATAGCCCTTATGACAAGCACTACTTGCCAAAGGGCTATTTTGTTTTTTTACAATATTATTCATATCAAAAAAAACTCATAAAGCTATGACAGCAGCAATCACAGGTATTTCTCATTACTTACCTGACTATATTTTAACCAATGACGAGCTCTCAACTATGGTCGATACCAACGATGAGTGGATCACAACCCGAGTAGGTATCAAAGAACGGAGAGTTCTTAAAGGTGAAGGTACAGGTTCATCGGATTTGGCTGTTCCTGCCGTTAATGATGTGCTTGCAAAAACAGGCACCCAGCCGGAGGAAATCGAATGCCTCATCTGTGCTACCTCTGCCCCGGATTACCGCTGGCCTTCGACGGCAGCTATCATTTGCGACCGTTGCAATATACGCAATTCAATGGCTTATGATATTCAGGCCGCTTGTTCCGGTTTCCTTTATGCCATGCAACAGGCCAGTGCCTTCATCCGCGCCGGCATTTACAAAAAAATTCTTGTAGTTACAGCTGAAAAATGCACCTCTTTCGTCAATTATAAAGATCGTTCCACGTGTGCACTTTTCGGTGACGGTGGTGCAGCTGTCATCGTAGAACCTTCACCGGAAGACATCGGTGTACAGGACGCCATTCTCTATGCCGACGGCTTCGGTAAAGATCACCTGATACTTAAAGCCGGCGGTTCTGTAAAGGTTCCGACCCATGAGACTGTAGACAACATGGAATCTTATATTTTCCAAGATGGTAAATATGTTTTCAAATATGCAGTTTCTTTCATGAGCGACACCGCTGAAGCGGTAATGAAGCGTAACAACCTCACTTTTGACGATATCAATTGGGTTTGCACCCATCAGGCCAACAAACGTATTATCGATGCTGTGGCCCAACGTGTGGGCGTGGATGAAAGCAAGGTAATCTGTAACATCCAGCATGTGGGAAATACAAGCTCCGCCTCCATTCCGATCGCTCTCCATGAAGCAGCCTTGGCCGGCAAACTCAAAAAAGGCGACAAACTCATTCTTGCCGCTTTCGGTGCCGGGTTCACCTGGGGTTCCATGTATCTGACTTGGGGCGACTGCAAATATTGATCACGAAAATATCGTGACCGACGCTCAATATAGTCCTGATTAAAGAGTTAAAAGTTGGAGGTTTCGGCAACCCATATTGCCTGCGATAACTTTTAACTCTTATTTTATACAAATACGTCACTCATAACTCATTTACATTTCATGCATAAAGCCGGTTTCGTAAACATCGTAGGAAATCCGAATGTGGGAAAATCCACTCTGATGAATTCTCTGGTCGGAGAACGCATTTCAATCATCACAGCGAAAGCCCAGACTACTCGCCACCGCATCATGGGTATTGTCAATACAGACGATATGCAAATCATCTATAATGATACCCCCGGAGTTCTGAAACCTAATTACAAACTCCAGGAATCGATGCTTGCTTTCTCGCAAAGCGCCCTGCAAGATGCCGACGTACTTCTTTACGTGACAGATACTGTAGAAACCTCCGACAAGAATCAGACCTTTCTGAATGCAGTAGGTCTTCAAAGCGCTCCGGTTTTGCTCATCATCAATAAAATGGATCTTACAACTCAGGAAAATCTTGAGTCCTTGGTTGAGAAATGGCATGAGCTTTTGCCGCAGGCCGAAATTATTCCAATTTCAGCCCTTCACAAAGTAAATGTGGATCTGTTACTACGGCGTATTAAGGAGTTATTGCCAGATTCTCCCCCCTATTTTGAAAAAGATGCTATGACCGACAAACCGGCCCGCTTCTTTGTTACTGAAATTATCCGGGAAAAAATTCTCTTGAACTACGATAAAGAGATTCCCTATGCCTGCGAAGTACGGGTAGAGCAGTTCAAAGAAGAAGAGAAACTGATCAGGATCAGCGCTCTCATCTATGTAGAACGTAATTCCCAGAAAGGCATCATCATCGGCAAAGGAGGTAAGATGTTGAAGCGTATCGGTATTGAAGCCCGCAAGGACATAGAGGCCTTTTTCGGCAAACAGGTATATCTGGAAATGTTCGTAAAAGTAGAGAAAGACTGGCGTAATAATCTCCGCGATCTGACAGCATTCGGATACAACCCGATCTAAAAAAACAAATAACCTTCGGAGACTTCTTCCCGGCTCTTGTGACAAGAGAGATGTGAGGCTGAAGGTCATAGATACATTCATTAAATATTATATTAGAAAATGGGAAATTTAGTAGCTATCGTGGGACGCCCGAACGTGGGAAAATCCACGCTTTTCAACCGCCTGACAGAAAGCCGCAAGGCCATCGTCAGTGAAGAGGCCGGAACAACACGCGACCGTCAATACGGAAAAGTATTGTGGGGAGATCGTGAATTTTCGCTTGTAGATACCGGCGGATGGGTAGTCAATTCAGAAGATATTTTTGAAGACGAAATCAACAAACAGGTAGCTGTGGCAATAGAAGAGGCCGATGTAATTCTGTTTGTGGTAGACATTACCAATGGAGTAACGGACTTAGACGACAATGTGGCACACATTCTGCGCCGCACCAACAAACCGGTTATACTGGTTTGTAACAAAGCCGATACTTATGAACAGCATATCTACGCTTCCGAATTCTACAGCCTCGGATTAGGCGATCCTTATTCCATCTCTTCCGCCAACGGAAGCGGCACGGGGGACTTGCTGGATGTTATCGTAAGCAAATTTTCAAAGAGCGACTCAGAAGATCTGGAGGACATTCCTAAATTTGCCATCGTCGGCCGTCCCAATGTAGGCAAATCGTCCATATTGAATGCTTTTATCGGTGAAGACCGGCATATTGTGACCGACATTGCCGGCACGACCCGCGACTCCATCTATACCAAATATGACAAATTCGGCTTTAACTTCTATTTAGTGGATACTGCCGGTATCCGCCGCAAAAATAAAGTTAAGGAAGACATAGAATACTATTCCGTCATTCGTTCCATCAAAGCCATCGAAAATGCCGATGTTTGTATTCTCATGATCGACGCTACACGCGGTATCGAAGCTCAGGACCTGAATATTTTCAGCCTGATAGACAAAAACCGCAAGGGCCTTGTGGTCTGCGTGAACAAGTGGGATCTGGTAACCGATAAAAGCCAGAACAGTATTAAGTGTATGGAGACCGCCATTCGTTCGCGCCTTGCTCCATTTACTGACTTCCCGATTATCTTCACCTCTGCCATGACCAAGCAACGTATCTTCAAAGTTATAGAAACTGCCGTGCAAGTCTACAAAAACCGCAAGAACATTGTCAAGACCTCAGAACTGAATGAATATATGCTGGAAGCCATCAGTGCCTATCCGCCGCCGAGCAATAAAGGCAAGTTCATCAAGATCAAATATATCACCCAGCTCAAGGAGAGCCAGATACCATCATTCGCATTCTTCTGCAACCTCCCGCAATGGGTGAAAGAACCCTATCGCCGGTTCCTGGAAAATAAAATCCGCGACCGATGGAACTTCAGTGGCACCCCTATCAACATTTTTATGCGTGAAAAATAACCACAAAACTTTTTGCAGCATAAAAAATAGCTTGTCATAAAGTCTATGCGCTATCTCAGGAAACATCTTTTCTGTTTTTAACAAAACAAAAGGTGTTTCTTTTTTAATTTCCCCCTTTTTCACGAACATATGTTCATCAGCCATTTAAGTTAACTTACTTCGCCAACGAAGTTAACTTACTTTGCCCATGAACATATGTTCGTGAAAATAGCTTCTTACCGGCTTGACTATGCCTAAA
>CAZMOE010000024.1:0-2403 GCA_964567855.1 uncultured Prevotellaceae bacterium | reverse complement strand
GCCCATGAACATATGTTCGTGAAAATAGCTTCTTACCGGCTTGACTATGCCTAAATTTACTTCACACAATTTGTTGTTATTTACTGAATCACTTTACATAGTCAGCCATGTTTTCCTGAAACGCTTTACAGCCTGCAAAGTTATTTCCCAAATCAGCTCACAGATACAAAAAAATCTATCTATCTTCTTGGATTTTAAATAAGAATATTCTTTCTTTGCAGAAAAGAAATGATATTTAGCGTTTGTACTTATATTAATTGAAATTACAAAAACATTGATATTATGAAAACACTTTCCTTTTTTGTGGCATTATTGTCTTTGTCTGTCATATTTTCGGGCCATGCCCAGATTGTAGTTGATCACTCCGATAGTTGCTATATTGGTATGAAACCTTCACAGACATCCTCGGCGGATAATCTCGTCGGCAAATCTGGAACACCAGCGGAATGTTCCGGATTTCCATCATTGAACATCGGGATGGGCATTAACATCATTGCCAATAAGAGCAAAACAGCCGCTATTGCACCGCTATTCACTCTTTAATAATCATTAATTGTAGGAGGTCTCTTATGAAATATTTATTTACTCCATTGTATTCATTCCTTGGTGTCGTCTGTATTTTTATGGCAGGAGTTGCCAATGTGTCCGCTCAGTCTCAGAATCGCGATACTTTGTCAGTTTATGCAGGCGTTACACCTTTGTCCGAATTATTGACCGAAGAGCAAAAAAACACGGTAAAGGTGCTGAACGTTACCGGTACCTTGCTCAACGAAGACTATGCCTTTCTTCGTACGGAACTTCTGAACCGGCTGCAAACGTTGAATTTGCGAGAGGCGGAAATCGATACGATTCCGGACAAAGCTTTTTGCACTTATGGAGGCCCTGAAATCAAAGACGGCCTGAAATTTGTTTTGCCGGAAATGCTGAAATATGTCGGTGATTCTGCATTTTTTGGAAATTCTGAATATCTTTATCATGGTAATTATTCAAAATATGAATTAGTCATTACCGGCAATTTCCCTTCCATAGGAAAACTTTCGTTATGGAGTACATATTGCTACGACATGTATTATCTTCCCTACCATGTAACGATAGCTATTGATAATGGATATTGTACGGAAATAATAGATCCGAATACGAATTTTTCAGTAATCTATTCCGCTGATAGTAGTGTGCTTTATTTTGTCAATAATCTTCCAGATGAGGAATTTAGAATCCCGGAACATACCAAAGTGATCGGGGACAGGGCTTTTGAATATAGCAGTGATGTAGCTGTAATTATCCCTTCGAGTGTGGATTCTATCGGTGATTATGCTTTTGCCAATATATTGCAGCAATCTATTACAGGAAAGCCTCAAAAAAAGTATTCTCCTGAATATGTATATTTTCACCGTTTGATTTGCGAGGCAATTAATCCTCCCAAATTGGGGAAAGAGGTATTTTATACACCAGAAGAAGAATTGTATGGCGGTACTTTTTTTCGTGGGTATAATTTTTATGTTCCTGACGAAAGTGTCGATGTATATAAGAATACGGATATATGGAAAGAATTTTATGAAATCCGGCCAATCAGCAGGATTCTCGCACCAGACGGACTCTCTTCTACAGACATAGAAAATACCATCCTGAAAAAAACAGGGAACGGTTATCTGCTCAAAAGCGATAAACCGATAAAGGAGGTGAGCGCTTATAGTATGTCCGGTGATCGGCTGTGGATAATATCTCCTTCTTCTGATCAGGGAATGACATTTATTCCGTCGTTATCGCCGACAATTCAGATATTAAAGATTTCTTTTGAAAACAATACCCGTAAAATAGTAAAGTTAATACCTTGATGTTATGAAAAAAACAGTTGCTTTATTTCTGATAGGTTTCGGAATATCTTCTGTTTATGCCCAGAGAGAAAATTCCGTTCCTGCTACTGCGGATGACTCAGTTACCATACATGCCGGAGTTGTACCTTTGTCCGAATTATTGACCGAAGAGCAGAAGAACACAATAAAGGTGCTGAACGTTACCGGTACTTTGCTCGACGAAGACTATGCCTTTCTTCGTACGGAACTTCTGAACCAGCTGCAAACGTTAAATTTGAGAGAGGCGGAGATCGATACGATTCCGACTAAGGCCTTTGATTTGTCCGTTGTCGGTTTTTATACTATTGAACATTTTAGAATTATACTTCCTAAGCGGTTGAAACATGTAAAAGAGTTTGCATTTCAATCAATTACCGATAATTCAAATTTCTGTGAAGCCATTTTGACTGGAAAGTTTCCTACTACTACAGATGTATCCTCTTTTAGAATCTATATATGGCGATACATTTCTTCCTATTCATGTGAGTTCGGATAATATTTGGTGTAAGGAAATTCAGACCGTCGATCGGTGGTTTTCTGTAGGTTCTTT
>CAZMOE010000023.1:16071-37834 GCA_964567855.1 uncultured Prevotellaceae bacterium | reverse complement strand
CTGATAAAATTGTTGTTGTCGGAAAAATACGTATTTCTCTGTCTGAGAGAGGGATTCACGATTGCAAAGATATATAAATTATTGGGAATAAGTACTATTAATGGGTAAAAAAAACGTTATTTTATTTATTTCATATTAATTATAGAAATATTTTTCTTACAATACTCTTTGTGAAATATCACTTAATATATTGATAACGAGTTTTATACAAAAAACGATCCCTCTCTCAGACAGAGAAGTACAGGTAATATTGATATTATGGGGCTTCTTATGACATTGGAATACTCTAAAATATCTAAAATGCCGAGAAATCAATCGATTGGCCGGATAAAAACAGGCTTTTGGATGCTAACTCTCTTTATAAGAGATGGATAAACGGAATTTTAATATTGTAAACGATAAAATGTAAATATGTTATTATGTTTTATAATGCTAATTCTGCTCAACAAAATGAATGAAAAGGACCCTTTAAAGAACAAAAAAATGATTTTTATATAATTTTTCTTTGTAAGAGTCTGTCGCTTGCGGTATCTTTGCAATCAAAGATCCCTCTCTTATAAAGAGAAAGATTAAAAAAACTGAATATTGTGTTCTTATCAAAGGTAGTAAAGAACGTGGAATTTTTGAGGGCATAGAGCATAGTAAAAAATGTGGAAATGAAAATAAAACTGATTCATTTTTGTGTAATATCCTTTCTGGCCCTGGCCGTGAAAGGGCAGGAAGTCGGGGTTAAGACCAATCTGTTTTACGACGCATTCGCAAATGTGAATGCCGGCTTGGAATTCGGTCTTGCTCCTAAGTGGACGGTTGACGTTTCCGGCGATTTTAACGGCTGGACAATGTCCAATGACCGCCGCTGGAAGCATTGGTTTGTTCAGCCGGAGCTTCGGTATTGGTTCTGCGACCGTTTTTCGGGCCACTTTGTCGGTGTGCATGCCCACGGCGGGCAGTTTAATGTCGGCGGCCTGAAGAATGATATGAACTTCCTGGGTACTCATTTCTCCAAATTGTCCGATTATCGTTTTCAGGGCTGGTTTATAGGCGGCGGTGTCGGTTATGGCTATTCCTGGATTCTGAGCCGGCACTGGAATTTGGAAGGTGAAGTCGGTTTCGGCTATTCCTATACCCGTTTCGATCGCTTCCGTTGCGCCGGTTGCGGACGGAAAGAGGAGGAAGACAAGGTGCATCACTATGTAGGTCCGACGAAAGCGGCCGTAAACTTAATTTATTTATTCTAAAAAAGTCATGTCAATGAAACATACGATATTACTCATGCTTGTCCTGCTCGGTGTCTTCACCCGGACGCAGGCGGAAGATGTCAGCGGCGTTTCGGTGCGCAACTTGGCTATCACCCGCGAAGGTGACTATATGTCTGTGGGTTTCCTTTTCGACCTTTCCGATCTGCACGTCGGTGACAATCGTGCCGTATTGCTGACTCCCCGTGTCATTCAGGGAACGGATTCCGTGAATCTGTCGTCAGTCGGTGTTTACGGACGTCGGCGCTATTATTATTATGTGCGTAATGGCGAGGGGATGCTGACCGGGGGCGACGAGCGGAGTTATCGGAAGTCGGAGAAACCCGATACGATGAGCTATCAGATCCTCATTCCTTACAATTCCTGGATGAACGGAGCGTCATTGTTATTGTATCGCGGCGAATACGGTTGCTGCAACACGCTTCTTGCCGAAGAGACGGCGCTTCTGGGCGATTATTCGGTCTTTGACCCGGAATGGGTTTTCGTCCGTCCGAATGGGGATGGCGGAAAGACCTTCTCGTTGTCGGGTTCCGCGTATGTGGATTTCCCTGTCGATCAGACGGTCATCTATCCCGACTACCGCCGTAACGAAGTGGAGTTGCAGAAGATATTTTCCTCCATCGATTCCATCCGTAACGACGAGGATATCACCATCAAAAAGGTCTGGCTGAAGGGTTACGCCTCACCGGAAAGTCCCTACCGTCATAACACGGAACTGGCAATAGGTCGTACGGCGGCGTTGAAAAAATACATCAGCCAGCTCTATCATTTTGAAGACAGAATCATAGAGACGGATTACGAGCCGGAAGACTGGGCGGGATTGCGCGAGTATGTGGCGAAGGGCAATCTTGATCACCGGCAGGAGATTCTGGAGATTATCGACGAGCCTCTCGATCCTGATGAGAAAGAGGCGAAGATCCGGCGGCTGTATCCGGCAGACTACAAATTCCTGCTTCAGCACTGCTACCCGGCCCTGCGTCATACGGACTATCGTATCGATTACATCGTCCGGCGCTATACCGATATCGAGGAGATCCGCCGTCTGATAAAGACCCGCCCGCAGAAGTTGAGCCAGAACGAGTTCTATCTTTTGGCCCAGAGCTATGAGTCGGGCAGCGACGAGTTCAACGAGGTATTTGAAATCGCGGTGAAGATGTACCCCAACGACACGCTGGCCAACCTGAACGCCGCCAATACGGCGATGCAGCGGAAGGACCTTCAGGCTGCGGAACGCTATTTGGCCAAATCCGGAAATTCCAAAGAGGCGATTTACGCACGGGGGATTTACGCAATACTGCAGGAAGACTACACTACGGCCGAGGAATTGATGCGCGATGCAAAGGCTGCCGGAATCACACAGGCCGACGGGGCTCTGCGTTACATTTGGAACAAAACAAAGAAAACAATAAACACTAACACTAACATTTTAAACAATTCAACAAAATGAACAAGAAATTTTTATTCGGACTGTTGGCCTCTGTGGCCATGGTCGGCTGTTCAGACAACAACGGTTTGGACGACAAGGAAAATGGTTTGGATGGCCAGAAGGGAACAGACGCCTATCTGACAGTAAACATCATGGACGCCTCTTCTTTGACCCGTGCTACGGGCGGTGATCCTGATTCTTTGGTTAACGGTATTCATGCTGAACATGAGGTAGTTTCCGCCGATTTTTATTTCTATGATAAGAATGGTATCTATGTCAGCAAAGCAAATGTTTGGCGTGACGGCAAAGAAAATGAAAATCATGGGGATGTTAATAAAAATATCGAGTATCTCGGAGAGTCTGTTGTGGTGTTGAAAGGTTTGAAGGATAATACCTTCCCCAACTACATGGTGACTGTCCTCAATGCACCTACAGGATTTACTCCTGGCGCAACTTTGGATGAAATGGAGAAAGTGCTTACTTATGCTTCTTTGGAAGAAGGTGCTTCTTGTTATAAGAATCAAGAGGGTAAATTTATTATGGCTACTACCAGCTATAAGCACTCAGACTCAAAGGTCAACTTCCCGGATTATTTTGTAACGGAACTCGAGGATACATATTTTAACCCAGAGCCGATTAAGGATCTTAATAATGTTGTAGAAGTTTTTGTAGAACGTCTTGCAGCGAAAGTGGTCTTGAAAGTAGATAATACCAATTTGAGCCCTGTTGAAGGCAAGGATAACGTTTATGAGATTGAATGGACTATTGCCGGTGAAAATAACAAAGATGAATCTTCTACTTCCGGTGATAATGCCGAGGCGTCCGAAGAGGGCGTTGGTGATGCTGGTACGACAGACGTTGATCCTGGTGTCGGAGCAGAAAAGTTGCACGTACATTTCTTGGGCTGGGGCCTGAATGCTACTACGAAGAATTCTTATATGATGAAGAATATTGACAATTGGACGATTACTTCTTTGGGCTTTGCTTGGAATAGTACGGACTTTAAGCGTAGCTATTGGGGTAAATCTTACAATTATAACAGCAGCGATGATGAATATCTGAATTATATTTCTTATGATAATTTGAATAACTCCATCTATCCTACTAAAGATGAGAATAAGCCCGATTTCGAATATTGTGCAGAAAATACCAATACAGAAACCGTTTTGCAACAAGATGGTGTGTTTGCTTCCAGAGTGACTAGTATCCTTTTGAAAGCAAGGATTACCGATTCAAAGGACAACTCTTTGGATTTGGTAAGTTATCGTGGTGTGTTGTATGAAAAGCATTCCTATTTGAATTATGTCCTCAGTTGTATTAAGAGAGAAAGCAGATTGAATGCTTATTGTAAGGTTGATGAAAATAAGTATGCTCAGATTGATTCTGCTTATGTCACATTGGTCGGCAAGGGCGATGGTAAGGTGAAAGTACAATTAAAGGAGGATGTAACTTTGTATTATTATGATGAAACCAAAGAGGAAACGGATAAGTTTGTTACGATGGGTGACAAAGAATTGAACGAACTTAATGCTACCTTGGCAGGTTTCAATGATTCTTCGAACGAAGAGACGGTCCGTTTTGAAGCCGTTGCTTATACTGGCGGTATGATGTATTACAACATTCCGATCGAACACTTGAATGATAACAATGCCTATCGTACGAGCCATAAAGTCGAAGATTTGAAGGAAGCCAACTATGGTATTGTCCGCAACCACCTTTATGAGGTAACCATCAACAGCCTCAAGAACCCCGGCCACGGTGTGTTCGATCCGAATGAGGTTATTATTCCCAAAGATGAAAAAGACGATGAGCTCTACTACGTTGGTGCCAAGATCAATATCCTTTCCTGGAAGATTGTTAAGCAGAACGTAGCCCTCTAAAAATTTTGCCGCTTCCGTCGAAGTGGAAAAATGAGATTTAAAATCAAATATCACCGGTCCGGAGCCCATGTGAGGTTCCGCCCGCAGGAAAAGCTCCGGGCCGGTTATTCTCTTATCCGTTACAACGGGAATCCGGATGCCCGCTCAAATTCCGGGAAAAACTCGCGGCCCGATTGATGTTGCCGCCCCTACACAGGAAATACAGTAAGGCTCAGGCCTGACAATATATACAAACACCAATATACACGATAACGCATCATGCGCAAAATGAAACTGAATGAAATCATCTCCCGATGTCTCCGGTACCCGTTCGTATGGGTCGCGGCTGTTCTGTCGACCGCTTGGGTATCGTGCAACTCCGTGATTTATGACGAAGAGGGGGATTGTAGTTATTACGTTCATTTCAAATATGACTATAATATGAAGTGGGCGGATGCTTTCCCGCATGAGGTCACACGGGTAACGCTTTACGCTTTCGACCTGGACGGGAATTTGGTCTGGAGCAAGAGCGAAAGCGGCGACATCCTCGCTTCCGAGGGATACGCGATGCGTGTCGATCTTTCCCCGGGACAGTATGATTTCGTTGCCTGGTGCGGAGACGGAGACAATGCTTCGTTTCTGATCCCGGAAACCGAAATCAGGACGGAGCTGACGGCAACGCTTCAGCGGGAACATGACAGCATCGGTGCGGCGCATGTGCATGACGAGGTGGACCGGCTTTATTACGGCCATCTTGACAGCCTGACGTTAGGCTATACGGAATATCATTTCACGATGCCGCTTGTCAAGAACACCAACGATATCCGCATCGTGCTTCAGCATCTTTCCGGAGAACCTGTGCCGGTGGATACGTTTACCTATTCCATTGTCGACGACAACGGTTCGCTGGACTGGAATAACGATGTGCTTGCCGATGAAACGCTGAACTATCATGCCTGGCATATCAGTTCCGGCATCGCCGATCTTTCCCCGGAAATAGACGGGACGCGTGCCGTATGCGAACAGAACACCTTCAGCACGGCGGTCGCCGAATTTACCGTGTCGCGTCTTATGAAGTCGCACGCTCCGGATACCCGTCTTATCATCCGTCGTGCCGATACCGGCGAATCGGTTGTGAATATCAATCTGATAGACGCCCTGCTTCTTGTCAAAGGCTATTATAAACGTGAGATGTCGGATCAGGAATATCTGGACCGACAGGATGACTACTCACTTACATTCTTTCTTGACGAAACCTCTCATTGGACTACTGCCCGTGTCTTTATCAACTCATGGTATGTGGTCATTCAGAATACCGGACTATAAAAGATGAACAGTTTTATCCGACATATGTATATCCTGTTGCACTCAGCCGCTGTTTGGATAGTGGCAGCTGTGGTGTTGCACTCATGTGCCGACAATACGGAAGTATTGCCGGAATATGAAGATGGGGATTATAGCGTTGGATTACAGTTAGTATTTGAAAACATATCCGCCCTATCCGGTACTCCTGATGGTGATTATGATGATGGACGAACTACAGCTTATGAGAACTATATAGACATTGGGAATGGTGATTTCCGATTCTATTTTTTCTCGAGTGATGATTCGTACATAGGGCTCATCAGGATCTCTTCCCTGACTCCGCTTTCAAGTGAACCGCTACAATCCTCCAAGATCTATGAGGCCATAGGGGCGATTAAGGCCGAACTCTCTTCTTGCACTTCTTTTAAAGTCTGCGTGCTCGCCAATTGGAAGACTTATCCCGAACTTAAGATGGGTGATCCCCTTTCTATACTTTGGCAGAGAATGGATGAAAATATCTGCAACTACACCGGGAAACTTTCGGCGGAAAATACCATACCGTTATATGGCATTCGCGAATACCGTGACTTTATTCTGACTCCAAATCGGTTTACCTCGTTGGGGCGCATAAATCTTCTCCGGGCTTTTGCTAAGGTCGAGGTGGATTTTGACGAGACTGTCCCTGCGGTAACATCCATCTCATTGACCCGGGTCAATTCCATAGGTTTTAAAGCCCCTGCCGATGTTACGGTCGAGGGTGATTATGTCCATGGATCCTATGACGATGACTATGTCGATACTCCCCATATACCCGACAACACGGATGTGCTGGAAGATGTCGCCATCCCTATCGTGTACGGGGCCGCTACCGACTCTTTCGCGTTGCGCCGGTATGTCATCTATGTGCCGGAGTACGATAATACAAGTTCCGGTGCCACGCCCGCTTCCATAAAGATAGAATTGGCCGGCTACGATTTTGCCCATTCCATAGATTTCAAATATTACAGCGGTGACCGGGAGAATATGCCATTCGACATTTTGCGTAACTATTGGTATCATTTTTCGGTATGTATGTCCGATATCGATCTTAAGCTCCATCTGGATGTATTGCCTTACCTCTCAGTGCCGCTTGAACCCTTTGCAGGATTTGAGATGGATTCTTACGGCAACTATATCGATAAGGACGGAAACGCCGTGCTATCCGATGGAAATCGTTTGCTGTTTCTGTTATCCAAGAAAGACGGGAAGATTACCCCGGCAGCGGATGTAAAAATGACCTCACGGGGTGCCGATGCAGAGACCGGTAGTGAGTTGTGGGATGTGGAGATTACCTCTTCTCCTAAGCGTACTTACTTTTTCTCTCGTTTTGTCAAGAAGGTTAACGCCGAGCATCCCGACACCGGTGAGATGGTCTCGGCTACCTGTTACATGTATGTAGTGATGGATAATGATAAGGATCTTAATGCCATTTCTACCGCACAATTTAATATTTATCCATAAAAATATTTAATTTATCCACAAAATTGAATTATATGGCTCGTAAATATGAATTTTTGATGGTCCGGTTCCTCTGTTTTGTCTCCCAGGTATGCGCTTTGGGGGTATTTTCGGGGTGTGAGGACGATGAATTTTATATTGAACCTGCATGGGGTGGGAATGTCGCCGATTTGGCTTTGGAAATGAGCTATCATCCCGATATGGGGACAGATCTTGTTTCTACGCGATCTGCTTCCGGCGATGCGATTCGTACCATTCATAATGTGTTTGTCGTTTTTTTTAACGCGAGTGGGGACAGCGTGTTTACACATTATGCTGTCAGTGACACTCTCGACGTTACCTATAAACCGCATCCCGACGGAAGGCCTGTGCCGACGGGTGAGCCGGAAACTCAGTGTGTCACCATGCGGTGTCGTGTCCCTGTCGGCACCTATCGGGTATATGCTGTGGCCAATATGGGCAATTTGACTGAAGACGAAAGCTATAAAGCCAACGTAGCCAAGCTGGATAATTTTAAGGCCATCCGTTTCAATTGGGTCAAAGATGCTGACAAAGTCGCATCTAACAATCAGATGTCCGGATGGTTTACCGAAAATGGCAGTTATCCGACTGACGAGAATGGTTATAAGCGTTATGCAGATCTTGTTTCCGTCCGGGAACGGTCGGATACCCTCCATGCGTGGTTGCGTCGTGCCGTTTCGAAGGTTACCATAAATTATGACGCTACTGAATTGAACCGCCAAACATACATATATATCAAATCGGTAACCGTCAAGGATATTCCAACTTCTTGTTCGCTTGTCGATGTCAATACCCCGGTTGAGCCATCGGGTGTCGATGGGGATACCATCTGTTATGGTATCGGTAACGATTATCAGGCTTGGCCCGCGTTGACCAGATTTGAACCTAAGTTGGAGAATGACAGCCTGATTCATTTGGATTCTTCCCCATCTCTTTTCTTTTATGAAAATATGCAAGGCAATGAAAAGAGCAAACCGGATATTAAAGATAAACGGCAGGATAGCAATGGCGACGGGCTTCTTGATGCCCCTGGTAAAAATAACCAGTTCGGGGACGAGTATTACAAAGACAAGGAAACGGCCGGTACGTATATAGAAGTTGAGGGTTATTATGTGTCCAATGAACAATTCAATGTAGGCAAGGGACCGATTAAATACCGCTTTATGCTTGGTAAAGATGCCATCAAGGATTATAATGCGGAACGTAATTGCCATTATAAAATCACCTTGAAGTTCAAAGGCCGTGCCAACGAGATTGATTGGCATGTGGACTATGATGAAGTGGAGACGCCCGGCCGGTATATGCCGGACTATTATGTTTCGTATCTGTACAATCAGCCGGAAGTCGACATGCTTAACACTTCCGACAGCTATTGGGAGAAATGTTATCCTATTCGTATGGCCGGGAATAATCTGCCAAAAAAAATAAAGGTACAGATTATCGAAAACAATTGGGGGGCTCTTGATCCGGATGAATCGTTGGATTATTATAAGGGTACGGTTGAAACTTTTAGTACGGCAAAAACCTCTAATAACACTCCCAAATTGTCGGCATCTGTTCCACGTACAGGGGTTTGGCATGGCTTCCTCTCCCTCTACCGCGCTCCGGAAGAGTATAGGGGTACTATTATTGGTAAGGACTGGTTGCGATTTGGTGCCGGTGAGTATATCTATTGGTACGGTTCAAAAGACCGGTGCCCTGTTAGTCGTTTCTCATATACTGTTGATAAAGATGGTAATATGAATGTAACGGGTACCCCCGCGCCTTTGACTGAAAAAGAGGAAATTGAATATGGTATGGGCGTAAGGGAATATGACCTCACAATGGCTTTGGGCGAAACCGAAAAGGTTCATTATGATCCCGATTTGGGTTCCTATAAGGTGGTCAAATCTGTCAAGAACGGAGTACAGCAAGTAACCCTCTATATTCCATTGTTTACACGTCAGCTTCAAATCAATAGTAAGAAAAGTTTTACCGGAACTAATCCTTATTTCTCTTTCATGCGATTGGCCAAGTTAAGGGTCACGGGCTATGATGAAAATGGGAATAGCGATACCCCTACGGAATGCAATGTGCGGCAGGTGCGTCGTATTATCAATCCAAAGGGAGTATTCCGCAGTTGGGATAATATTTCGCCTTTTAATATAACCCTTATGCATAGGGAATCCGAAGCGTCCGGCGCATTATTCACTTCCTTTAAATCGGAGGGGGAATGGCGTGCCACGATTGTAAAGGGGGATGGTTGGCATATTACAGGAAAGGCGCAGGGATCGGCCGGCAGTATCGTGTCGTTTACGGTTGCTCCTGACAAAGTGCTTGATGATGCAACTAAAACGGCCTGCGCTATTGTGTTGGTGGAGTATCATGATTATAAGTGTATCCACTATGTCTTCCTACGTCAAGGGTATGCACCGATACAATTGCTTGACGGAGAGGCCTATTGGCATACTTTCAATATGGTATATATGTCTGACAATGAAGTTCATGAGTCTGATTGTCCCCTTGATGCCGGATCCATGTTCCGTTATGGAAATCTTACACAACCTATCGATGCTGTCAATAACACATTTACGGAAATTAATACTCGGGAACCGATGTCCTTTGAAATTGACGGTAAGGCTAAATCGGCATTCTTGCTTGCCCCGTTGAATTATGATTCTTTCGAAGATACAAAAATGGCCGCTTGGAGCGAAATTAAGCCTGGCAAAGTATTTCCCTCCCAGGATAATTGGAAATCCGATGGGGTTTCAACACGAATGCCCACCCACGAAGATTTCAATAGCTTGCATGGAACAGATGCTTCCGAGAATGGAATTGATGTCGGTTGGGGTATTTGTTATGGGGATGAAGCTTCCGCTTGCGCGACAGTCCCAACAAATGCGTTCCATTATTCCCGCTATCATTATAAGGGGCTGCCGTTCTGGCTTTACCGGGACGGTGGGCCTATTCCTGGAGCTCCGACATTAGCCGATGAGGATGTTCGAGGGACATTTGGCATGAGAGGCGTTTTCATATATAATAACTCTACGGCCGCAGTTATTTTCCTGCCGCTGGGTGAGGCTTCCCAAGGTCGGCGAAAAGGTCAGGGAGAGGGAACGCTAAAATTGTATGGCAATGGAACCCTCCATTATGGCGATTTTGACAGGACCTTTTTAGAGTCTTATGCGAATCAGGCCGCATTTGTGCCTCTGCTCCACGACCTCTATAAGAATTATGGGGCCATTTATTGGATAAACAAACATGTGATTGACAAAAATTATCCGGAATGCACTAGCAACAATCCTATTGTAGCTTGGGACTTTAACTATTCCGGTATGAACGTAAGCCCCATATATAGCGGCAACATGCATACGAATACTACTGACGCGGCGGTTGCAAATGACAATTCGGACGCTTGTTTTATACGTTTGGTACAGGATGATGCACCTACCAAGGAGCAATGTGAGGCTATTGACCTTCGGGTAAAACAATATAGGAAAGCGCGCTGATCCGTCTCAAGATCCTTCTATTTTAAACAGATGGACAGTCTGTGTCCGCGATACGGCCTCCTACGAAAAACGTAGGGGGCCGCATGTTTGCCGAAGGCCTTGGCCCCTTGACGGAGGGAATCGGATATTTTTGGGAAATGAATGGAATATGGGTGGTGCCAATTGGTGTGAAAAAAAAGGAGATCACTTTTCTAAGTGACCTCCGTAGCAGCCCGACGGGGATTCGAACCCCGATACCCAGACTGAGAATCTGGAGTCCTAACCATTAGACGAACGGGCCATTGTAGGACAAAATTGCCTCGCTTTTTATTGGGGTGGAGGGTGGGGCTCGAACCCACGACATTCAGAACCACAATCTGACGCTCTAACCGACTGAACTACATCCACCGTGTAGCAACTACCTCTGTAATTGCGGGTGCAAAGATACGGGAATTTGTGATACCAACCTAATTTTTCGCCGAAAAAAATAGGAAAACATCAAAAAAAGTGCTTTTAAGGCGATTTTTTCAATAAAATTTATACCTTTGGCTTGTTAAAAGAATCTCTTTTATTAAAAATACGAATACTTATATGACACTTTTCGACCAAATCAGTGAAGACATCAAGAAAGCCATGCTGGCCCGTGATGCCGTGCGTCGCGATACGCTGCGCAATGTCAAGAAAGAATTTATCGAGGCCAAGACTGCGGGCGGCAGCAACGGGGAACTGGCTGACGCCGACGCTTTGAAGATCATCGCCAAGATGGTGAAGAAGAGCAAGGATGCCGCCGAGATCTTTATCCAGCAGGGACGTCAGGACCTCGCCGACGAAGAGCTCGCCCAGGCACATGTGATGGAAGAATATCTGCCGAAAGCCCTTTCTGCGGAGGAGTTGACCGCCGCCGTCAAGGCCGTGATCGCCGAAACGGGTGCTA
The DNA here is from genome assembly GCA_964567855.1 of uncultured Prevotellaceae bacterium. Classification (GTDB taxonomy): domain Bacteria; phylum Bacteroidota; class Bacteroidia; order Bacteroidales; family UBA3663; genus Liminaster. The sequence continues at coordinate 26,069 of CAZMOE010000023.1, read as the reverse complement.
CCGGTCCTAAAGATATGGGCAAGGTGATGGGTATGGCTACGAAGACACTTGCCGGCAAAGCCGATGGCAAGGCCATTTCTAATGTCGTTAAAGAATTGCTGGCCGCAATGGCCTGACAGCATGAGGGTGGTCATTCAGCGGGTGACGCGGGCATCGGTAACCATCGGTGAGGCGGTAAAATCATCCATCGGACAGGGGCTGCTGGTGTTGGCGGGCTTCGAGGCGGCCGATACAGAGGCGGATATCGAATGGGTGGCGCGTAAATTGCTCGGCCTGCGTATATTCAACGACGGGCAAGGGGTGATGAACCGCTCGGTGCTCGATATCGGTGGCGAGGTGCTGATCGTGAGTCAGTTTACACTGCATGCCATGACCGCCAAGGGTAACCGCCCGTCGTATATACGGGCGGCAGGTCATGAGATTGCAGTGCCGCTTTACGAGCGCTTCCTTTCGGCGGTATCCGACGGGCTGGGGCGCCCGGTGGGGTCGGGGCTGTTCGGTGCCGACATGAAGGTGGAACTGCTGAATGACGGCCCGGTGACCATCTGCATGGATTCCAAACATAAAGAATAGGGGAGGCAGCCGATGGCGGAAGCAAGGAAAACAACCGAGGGCCTTACACTGGCCGAGGCGCAGCGTCGTGTCGATAAATGGATCCGGCAGTATGGCGTGCGCTATTTCAGCGAGCTGACCAATATGGCCATTCTGACCGAAGAGGTCGGCGAGGTGGCCCGCATCGTGGCGCGCCGCTATGGCGAGCAGTCGGAAAAAGAGAGCGACCGGGGGCGTGACCTGGGTGACGAGCTGGCCGATGTGCTCTGGGTGCTGCTCTGTCTGGCCAATCAGACCGGAGTGGACCTGACGGAGGCTTTCGGCCGTAATCTGGAGAAGAAGACGGCCCGCGATGCCCGCCGTCATCTGGAAAACCCGAAGTTGCAATGAACGAGTAATAATATAACAATGATATTACAGATGGAAAACAAACAGAATATTTCAGATAAATATGCGCAGGTGCTTGCGCAGTATGAAACCGACCTGGATGATGCCGCAGTAGCAGCAGAGGTCGAAAAGATCGTGGCCGGGAATTTCGAGAAGAACAATACGCCGGAGGTATTGAAATTCAGTCTGGGCTGTATCGACCTGACAACGCTGAACCCGACCGACAACGAAGCGCGGGTGTCGGAGTTCACCCGTCGTGTCAACGCTTTTGAAGAGACATACCCGGCGCTGCCGAATGTAGCTTCGATATGCGTTTATCCGAACTTCGCCGAGGTGGTTCACACGATGCTCGACGTCTCGGAGGTACATACTACCGTGGTGGCCGCCGGTTTCCCGTCGTCGCAGACCTTCCCGGAAATCAAGGTGGCGGAGTGCGCTCTGGCCGTGCGGGGCGGTGCCGATGAGGTGGATATCGTGATTTCGATCGGGGAATTCCTGCAGGGGCAGTATGAAGAGATGTGCGACACTATCAGTGAATGTAAATCGGCCGTAGGAGAGGCGGTCTTCAAGGTGATTCTTGAAACCGGGGCGCTGAAAACCGCTTCCAATATCATGAAGGCCTCTGTGCTGGCCATGTATGCCGATGCCGACTTTATCAAGACCTCGACCGGCAAGCTGGAGCCGGCCGCTACGCCGGAGGCGGTCTACGTGATGTGCAAGGCTGTGAAGGCCTATTACGAGAAGACCGGCCGCCGGGTGGGCGTCAAGGTCGCCGGGGGGGTGCGTACTCCGGAAGACGCAGTCAAATACTACAGCATCGTGCAGGCCGTGCTTGGCGAAGAGTGGCTGACGAAAGACTATTACCGTATCGGCGCCTCTTCGGCAGCCAATAATCTGTTGTCGGCTATCGTCGGACAGCCGGTGAAACATTTTCTGTGATTCCCGATAAGGAAAAATATTTTATGCTTCCCCGGCGACAGGAAATATCCGGTTGCCGGGGATATTTTGTCAAGAGGATCGGTTTATGCCTGACAGAGGTGTCACTGCCGGCTGAAATTGAAGGTTTATCGGCCGATATTGAGTGATAAAGATGACAAAAGAAAGGAAAGCCTGACAGAGAAATGTATTAAAACCAAGCAAAAATGGGCTGAATATTTGCAAGTTGATGAAAAAGTCGTACCTTTGCGAGCCGATTATTATAAAAAATGAGAAAGAAAGGGCCATCCGGCCAGCGTGTCCGACGCCGGGGAAGCCTGCAAACGTAATTAACAAAACATTTTAAACATTAAAAGCAGTGGATACTTTATCTTACAAGACCATTTCTGCAAACAAAGCAACTGTACAGAAAGAATGGGTTGTAGTTGATGCCACAGACCAGGTAATGGGTCGTTTTTGCGCCAAGGTCGCAAAGATCCTCCGCGGTAAGTACAAGCCCAACTTCACCCCCCATGTCGATTGTGGTGACAACGTGATCATCATCAATGCCGACAAAGTGACAATGACCGGTGACAAATGGACCGAACATGAATGGCTTACCTATACGGGTTATCCCGGCGGCCAGCGTGTGCACACTCCGGCATCGGTAGTTAAGAAAAACGGTTATCCGGCACTCTTCCTTACCGTATTGAAAGGTATGTTGCCGAAAAACAAGCTGGGAGCACAGCTTTTGAGAAACGTTCGTGTTTACGAGGGCTCTGAATATAAAGAGGTGGCACAGCAGCCCAAGGCCATCGATATTAATACTCTTAAATGATCATGACGATGGAAGTTATTAATGCAATTGGTCGCCGTAAGGCAGCCGTGGCTCGTGTATATGTAGCCGCAGGCGAGGGAAAGATCGTTATCAACAAGAAGGATCTTCAGAATTATTTCCCCTCTACGATGCTTCAGTATATCGTAAAGCAGCCTCTCGCCAAGTTGGGCGTCGCTGAACAGTACGATATCAAGATCAACTTGAAAGGCGGTGGTTTCAAAGGCCAGGCCGAGGCCGTCCGTCTGGCTATTGCCCGTGCTCTTGTGAAAATCAATGCAGACGATAAGGCAGCTCTTCGCGCAGAAGGATTCCTTACCCGTGATGCACGTGTCGTTGAACGTAAGAAACCGGGTCGTCCGAAAGCACGTCGCCGCTTCCAGTTCAGCAAGCGTTAATTTTGTCCCCTTATATCGAGGGTTTACAGGATTGCGCATAGCGTGATATATAATATGTACGTGCATGTATCGGTTATATGTCGACGCGTTTAGTATCTAAATCCGAGAGACGCTTTTAAGGCCGGGAACGGAAGTTCCGCCGAGGGCCGGAGAGACTACTCACGGGTTGAAAACCAAAGAATGTAAACAAACAAAAACAAACAAAATCATGTCAAGAACAAATTTTGACCAATTATTGGAAGCCGGTGTTCACTTCGGACACTTAAAAAGCAAGTGGAACCCCGCAATGGCTCCCTATATTTTCATGGAGCGTAATGGCATCCATATCATAGACCTTAACAAGACAGTTGCTAAAATCGACGAGGCAGCTGAGGCGCTTAAGGCTCTCGCCAAGAGCGGTAAACGTGTGCTCTTCGTCGCCACTAAAAAACAGGCAAAAGAGGTTGTCGCTGCGAAAGCCGCATCCGTCGGTATGCCTTATGTAGTTGAACGCTGGCCAGGCGGTATGCTTACCAACTTCGCTACCATCCGTAAAGCCGTCAAGAAAATGTCCGTTATCGACAAACTGACGAAGGACGGAACTTACAACAATCTTTCCAAGCGCGAACGTCTCCAGATCAGCCGCCAGCGTGAGAAGTTGGAACGCAACCTCGGTTCTATCGCCGACCTGACCCGCCTTCCTTCCGCTCTCTTCGTTGTCGACGTAATGAAGGAACACATCGCCGTGGCTGAGGCTATCCGTCTCGGTATTCCGGTGTTCGGCATGGTAGATACGAACTCTAATCCTAACAATATCGACTACGTGATTCCGGCCAATGACGATGCCACGAAGTCTATCGAAGCTGTGCTCTCCGCTATGTGCGAGGCTATCGCCGAAGGTCTCGAGGAACGTAAGATCGAGAAAGCTGACAACGATGCAGCAGAGGCATCCGGCAAGACTCCGGCCCGCAAGAGAAACCGCAAGGCCGAAGAGGAAACCGTAGCCGCCGCTCCTGTAGCTGAAGCTCCCGCCGCTGCCGAAGAACCGGCTGCCACAGAGGCTCCCGCTGCCGAGGCTCCTGCCGAAGAAGCTTGATCAAGAGTTTCATTAATACAATCTTACACAATTTAGAAACATAAAATTATGGCAGTAACTATTGCTGATATCAAGAAGCTTCGCGAACTTACAGGCGCCGGTATGTCGGACTGTAAGAAAGCGCTTGAAGCTACTGACAATGACTTTGACAAGGCTGTCGAGGAAATCCGTAAGAAAGGCCAGGCTGTGGCCGCCAAGCGTGAGGCCCGCGATGCCGCTCAGGGTACGGTTGTCGCAGCTGCCGATGGCAAATTCGGTGCTATCGTGGCTTTGAAGTGCGAAACAGACTTCGTGGCTACCAATGATCGTTTTGTGGCTTTGGCCAACAAGATCCTTGCATTGGTGATGGCCAACAAGCCGGCAACCATTGACGAGGTGCTTGCCCTGCCTACCGAAGACGGTACGGTGAAGGATTCTATCGTGGCTCAGAGCGGTGTTACCGGCGAGAAGATGGAGCTCGGTACTTACGAGTTCATTACCGGTGAGTCTGTCGTAGCTTACAATCACTTCAACCACATGCTTTCAACGGTGGTGGCTTTCAACCAGGCTGATGCCGATGCCGCTGTGACCAAAAACGTGGCTCTTCAGGTAGCTGCCATGAATCCGGTGGCAGTGGATGAATCTAACGTTCCGCAGGAGGTTAAAGATGCCGAGTTTAAGGTGGCTATCGAAAAGACCAAGGAGGAACAGGTTAACAAGGCCGTTGAGGCTGCTCTCAAGAAGGCCGGCTTTAATCTTTATATCGCAGAAAACGAAGAGCACCTCAAAGAAGGTATCATGAAGGGTTCCATCACTGAGGAGCAGGCTGACGAAATCCGCGCATTGAAGGCTAAGACCGCCGAAGAGAAGGCTGCCAATCTGCCGGAACAGATGATTCAGAACATCGCACAGGGTCGTTTGAAGAAGTTCTTCAAGGATTCTTGTCTGATGGAACAGGAATTTGTTCAGGATGCCAAACTCAGCGTGAAGGAATATCTCAATCAGGCAAGCAAAGGGCTCGTTGCCACCGCTTTCAAGCGTGTCAACCTCAATGTAGACTGATTCGGTTTTCTTTAGATAAACGACCGGCTTTGCTTGAAAAGGGCAAAGCCGGTTTTCGTATATGGATGCCGCTGTTTGGAGCGGAATTGCGATGCTGTTGTTCTTTGTTTTGTAGCTAAAAGATTCATAACCGAATGAGTCAATGGGATTAGATCTTGTAATTTGGAAAATCCGGCAAGGGCGAGAAGGAAATTTTGTTTTCCAGGGGATCTTTAAAGCTCCTTTTTCTCTGTCTGATTGAACGGGTGTGGCAGTTGAGAGATGGAGACGGCGGTGCAAAAGCTTTGTTTTGCCGTGAATGGCTAATTTGTAATCTCTGGCGCGGAAACCCGTTTCGCGATGATTTTCCCATTATCGGCATTGTAGAAAAACTTTCTATTATAAATAATGTAAACATGGGTGTTTGTTTTATCGGCGGGAGGGTTATTAGGTATTTAGGGGCGTTTCTGCGGAGTGGGAGGGACTGGCAGATTTGTGTATGAAAATTCCCCCTTTTTATGAACATATGTTCATCGGCCATTTAAGTCAACTTAAATGGCCGATGAAGTTAACTTACTTTGCCAACGAACCTATGTTCGTGAAAAAAGGCTGTTTTTCGCTCTTCTTGCCCCTTCCGTGTGGCCGTATGTGAATAAAAAGGAAAAATATTTCACATTTTTCTTGGAGGTTAAAATAAGTAATCTTATCTTTGCACCCGCAAAACAGATCGGGGTGTGGCGCAGTTGGTAGCGCGCTACGTTCGGGACGTAGAGGCCGCCCGTTCGAGTCGGGTCACCCCGACCATACAAAGAGGAAACTTGTATAAGTTTCCTCTTTTGTGTTTTACTCTGATTACCGGGGTGTTTTTTTAGACCGGGTTGCGTTGTAGGTTTATCGGGTTGCGTCGATTTCCGTGTTGGAAGTGCTGTCCGGATTTGTGTTATTTGAAACTGTTTCCTGTAATCGGTTTATATGGAGCCGGATTCTCTCGTCTGCCGTGAATTAGCGGATTACAGAGGTTTCTGAAGATATTGCAGATATACGTTTCCCCTCCGGTAGCCATGCCGATTTTGTACTCACAGAGTTTGTAAAGTCTCCTGAATGGCAAAAATGATTCATTCCGAATGTCAATGCTTTCCAGGTTGTAGATTTTTCTTATTATAAATATTACAGGGTTGTATGTCTTGTGTCTTTTTCGGGTTTTATTTACCTTTGCCACGTTTGAATGATGAGTTTTTGGATGAAAGCTTATCTGAAGACGGCCAGATTTTTCTATTTTATAACTCTTTTTTTGTGCTTATGAGAGTATCTTGGTTTATTTTGATCTTTTGTTGCTTTGTTTTTGCGAAGGTTTATGGGCAGCGCCCTTGTTATCAAGGGTATGTGGATGCCGGATTTTCGGCGGGAACAACGACTGACAGTTATGACCGTTTCATCTTTCGTACCAGTCATGGTGTTAAAATATTCCATGATAGATTGTTTGCCGGGGGAGGCGTAGGTTGGGGTATGGCGGTCCATCACAAGGATATTCCCGAATATGATCTTCCCGTATTCGGTGATCTGCGCTATACATTTAATAAAAAGAAGGTTTCTCCTTTCGCCGATATGAAAATTGGCTATGCCGTCATGTGGAATGCCAAGCGTGACTATATAGAAGATGATATCGATATCGACGGCGGATTTTTCTGCGAGCCTTCTGCCGGTCTGGCTATCCGTATAGGAGCGGGATACGGTCTTGATATTGCTCTGGGTTACACTATTGAACGGGCCCGCTGGAAGATGCGGATGTATAATAATGAGTGTAGTGTCGACCGTCTGGATATTGAAGGGTTGAATCTCAGTATCGGATTTTCTTTTTAGATTTCTGAAACGATGGCGGATCATGTCGGATGATTTTGGCGCGATGGAATAATTGCCTATCTTTGCCGCGGATAATCTGTAATGCTACCCTATGACAAGCAAAGAGTTCGATAATCATTTCCGCAGGATGTATTTGCCTCTGGGCATGTACGCCATGCGTATTGTCGATGATGCCGACTGTGCCGAAGACCTTGTGTCGGATGCTTTTCTGAAAGCATGGCAAGTTATTGAATCGGGTGGGGATATCGAGAATTTTCAAGGGTATATGTACCGCAGCGTCCGCAATGAATGTATATCGTTTCTGCGGAACAGAAAGGAGACTGTGGGTATTGAACATATCCCGGATGTCGACGATGAGGCTGTCGATACTTCGCTACGCGATGCCCGGATTTGGCGTGCCATTGACGAATTGCCGGAACGATGTCGTGAAATTTTTCTGCTGAGCAAGCGCGACGGACTTTCGAATGACGAAATAGCTGAGGAGCTCGGGCTATCGCTTAAGACGGTTAAAAATCAGATGACCAAGGCGTATAGCCGGCTTAGAGAACTTCTGTCGACGGGCCATAAACCATTTTTCCTGCCATTCCTGTAATTTTTTTATTTTTACGATAGGACTTTTTCGTGTTCATTGCGTCTTTAGGGTAAACAATCAACAGACGTTATGAATGGATTTTTTATCACATTGATGTTTCTGGCTATTATTTTATCGGGCGCGGCGGCCCGCCGGTCACACCGCGGTTGCTGCGGATTTCAATCTATATTTCTTGTTCAGAATAGGTTTTGATTTTTGATTACGATTATGCAGGATAATAAGGAAATAGAATATATCGCAAAGCACTACCGGCAAGGATGCTTTGCCGTGGAGCCGGCATTGCGGCGCATCAGGCCTGCCGGAGTGAGAAGGTGGACGCCCGGCCGGATCGCGGCGGCATGGGTGGCGATGGCCGTGCTGAGTGCGACGGCTGCCGTGTTGGTGCATAATGATTTCTTCATTGATTCTAATCGTCCTGCCGGACAAACGGCAGAGACCATTCCTGCCGAAACGATAGTACGGGCGATTGACTTTGAAGCAACTCCACTTCCGGTTGTGGTCGAAAAGATTAAGAATGTGTATGGCGTAGAAGTTGCGGGCCTGCCGGAAAATGCGGATGACTATATTCTGTCGCTGCATTATGAAGGTCCTGCAACCGACTTGCTCGAGACTATCAATGATATACTTGAAACCGACATGATTATAAAGAAATGATGAAACGTGTAGCTGTCATTATCGTATTGTTGGGTTGCGCGTTTGCCGGACATGCGCAGAATGTCACGGTCAATGCGGTCGGGCAGCCTGCTGCTGCGGTGTTCCGCAGCATAATCGAACAGACCGGAAAGAATTTCGTTTATTCTTCGGAATTGCTAAAGGATTTGAAAATCAATGTTAGCGCCGATAATAAGCCGCTTGAAGCGGTGCTGGATGAAATCTTCAAAGATACAGACATAATATACAGTATTAAGGGTAAAAATGTAGTGCTCAGACGCAAAAAGGATAATCGCCGTGATACGGCGGCTGGGACTTCTGACCGGCAATATCTCACGGCCGTGGCCTCTCTTGACGCAAAAATGCTCGATGAGGTCGTCGTGGTGTCGCGACTCGAAGCGTCGCCCGTCGAAACCGCTGAGGTCGGTGCAAAAAAGATAACGGCTGACGAAGTGCGTAACACTCCGGTTCTGTTCGGAGAATGCGATGTCATTAAGGCGATGCAAAGGCAGCCTGGTGTTATTGAAGGTGTTGAGGGACTGGCGGGAATGTATGTGCACGGGGGCAACGGTGATGAGAATCTGTGTATGCTCGACAATGTGCCCTTGTATCAGGTCAATCATTTTGCGGGTCTGTTCTCGGCGTTCAATACCGATATTATCAGATACATAGATTTCTTTAAGACTTCGATGCCGGCGAAGTATGACGGCCGTCTCTCCTCGTTTATGGATGTGAGACTTCAGAACGGAGATACCGGGGAACATCACGGCTCGGCGAGGCTGGGACTGACGTCAGGTGCATTCAATATCTCCGGCCCGATAGGGAAGAAAACCTCTTATCTCTTCGGTCTGCGTCGCTCATGGTATGATGCGCTGACGATACCCATGCTTGCTGTCATCAACTCCAGGCTCGAGGATGAGAAGATTAGGTTTCGTTATTCTTTCATGGACCTTAATGCGAAAATCAGTCATAGGTTTTCATCGAAACTGAACGGCTTTATCAGTACATATTACGGTAACGATCTGTTGAAGACAGGTTCTAAAGATTTGAACGACTTTATTGCCGGATGGTATGAAAATGACAGATATGATTTCAACTGGGGCAATTTTGTTGTGCAGACGGGTCTGAATTATCGCATCAGGCCGTCTCTTTCCGCTGAATTTACGGTGGCGTATACGCGCTACTTCTCAGGCATGAAACACGATGATCTGAGTAAGGACTTTAATGGCGATTTAGTTACAACCATCCATACAATCGAAAAAACTGAAAATAATATCAACGACTGGATAGTCAGAGGTGATTTCTATTGGACTCCAGATGACAATTCCCAGATACGGTTTGGTGCCGATTATGTGAGGCATTCGTTTCTGCCGGGGCGTACTTTGCGAGAATATACTTTTGATGACACCCGGATCGAAGCGAGAGACTCGACATGGGCTTATTGTGCCAATGAATTCAATGTTTACATCGAGGACGACTGGAAGATTTCAGAAAATTTCCGCGCCAACATCGGTCTGCATACGTCGCTGTTCAATATCGACGGAAAGGTCCGTTACGGCATATCGCCCCGGCTCTCATTCAGCTATAGGCCCAGTAAGAACTATGCGATAAAGGGCGCCTACAGCCGCACGGTGCAGTATGTTCATCAGCTGATGCGCACCTATCTTTCTCTGCCTACCGACCAGTGGATTCCTATCATGGGTAAATTCAAGC
>CAZMOE010000023.1:0-15971 GCA_964567855.1 uncultured Prevotellaceae bacterium | reverse complement strand
ACCTATCTTTCTCTGCCTACCGACCAGTGGATTCCTATCATGGGTAAATTCAAGCCACAGACAGCTGACAAGATTGCCGTAGGCGGATATTGGCAGTCGGGCAACGGCATGTATTCGGCATCGCTGGAAGGATATTATAAATTCATGCATGATCTTATTGATTATCGTGACGAATATTATCTGCTTTCTCCGTTTGAGATGTGGAATGAGCGTCTTACTTCGGGAGAGGGAAGTGCCAAGGGCATCGACTTCAAGTTCGAGAAAACATCAGGTAGGATTACCGGATTCGTCGGCTATTCTCTTGCATGGGCCGACCGTAAGTTTAAGGACAAAAACGGCGGTGTCCGCTACCCTGCCCGCTTTGACAACAGACACACAGTCAACGTCGTTGCAAACTGGCATATCAATGATAAGGTATCGCTCAACGCGGCGTGGGTAGGTCATTCCGGGAACCGCTACACGCTTCTGACTCAGATATATGATGCCCCGAGTTTCGAAGGCCGGTATTATATATATGATGTCGCTTTGAAAGCTCCTGTCAACAATTATCAGCTTCCGTTCTACCATCGTCTTGACCTGTCGTGCAATGTTAAGAATAAACGCGGTTATTGGACTTTCGGTCTTTATAATGCCTATTGCCATCTGAATACCATCGGTATCCGCAGGAAATACGAAGAGGTTGTGGAGAGGACCGGAACCGACATTTACATTACATCCACACCGGTATTCCAGAAAGTAAAATTATTACCCGTCATCCCATCAATATCATACACATGGCAATTCTGAGAAAAATTATTGTATCGCTTTTTCCTGTCATTCTTACAGGATGTTACGAAAATTTCACGCTTGATATGGAGGTCAAGCCTGTGTTGTGCATGAATTCCCTGATTACTGCCGGACAGCCGATCAATGTACAGGTATCGCGAACCTGGTTGTTCACTGACGAAAAAGGCCAACAGGATCATTCTGTGCCGGACGCTGTTGTGAGAATAATAGTCAACGGAGAACTGAAGAACACGGATTATATTCCTCAGGAGGGTGACATAGTACATCTGATTGCAGAAAGTGAGACTTATGGAAGTGCTGAGGCGGAGGTTGCGGTACCGTATTCCATACCCATTGAGACTGTGAGATGGAAAGCGGTAATCACGGATCAATGGCGTGGAACCATTGACGGTTGGGAAATGCTTACCGATTTATCGTTCAAGCTGAATGTTGAACTGGACATTACCGATGTTGCCGAAACGGAGGATTATTATCGCTTCACCTACGTGGACTTTTGTCATAACGGAACGGAAAGCGGAGGTGACAGCTCGTGGAGAGAATATCTGCCGAATTTGAGTTATATTCTGGGCCAGTTGAATTATGATGCAGAACCGATATTTTCCGAGCATATCGGTGTGTTTGAATCGATCATGGGTGGCGATGCTTATGGATTTACATTTTTTACCGACCGTCAGTTTTCGGGCAGGACCTATCCTTTGCATCTGCAATACACTGATTGCAGATATTATGTGAGGTCGCAGCAATGGGAGCCTCTGCTGTTCGATTGTGGATTAACGGTTACAATTCATAAAGTTTCCAAGAGTTATTATGATTGGGCCAATTATGTGTGGCATCGAGATGATGATCCGTTCAGAGATATCACAGAGGCCGGTTTTGGCGATCCTATCTGGGGATACAGTAATGTGTCGACCGGGGCGGGAGTCGTGGCTGCAGAGGCGACATCGAGCTATCGGATAAGTCTTGGCGAATTTTTGGAGAATGCGGTACGTAATGATAAATAAAATGACAATGAAACGGATTATATATTTCTTTTGATATTTTGGGCATGAGCGTCTTGGGTATCATGTGAGGAAGACGATGCAGAGTCGATGTTTGCCATAAGGTTATGCGTTCCGCGTAATAATGTGAAGATAGATTTTTATTTTCAAATATTGGGGCGTACGAGTTCTTCTCTACCATATCCGAGTTGTTTCCCATGTCTATCATGCAGCCGGCTCTCCCGATACAGCGTTGAGGTTGCCGATTTCACCAAAGTCGCTGGTCTCGGCATATGCGCCCGCATACACCTTATATTTGGAGCAGTCTTAGGTGTCGTATTTGTTGAATCTGTCGGCCAACTACTTCGGGTTGCGGTAATAATGCCCGTCCACTATCTTTACTGGGTGATATGCCGGCAAAGAAGATTATTCTGAAAGAGTAAGGGCTGAGTGCCGATTGGGTAGGCTAAAAATAGCTGATACCAAGTTGCATCATCGTTATTTGTGCGATTTCCTTGAAAAATATTATACTGCAAGAATGCGTTCCTACCTATTTTGTGGAACGCATTCCTGCAATATGATTTGGACCGGTTATTATCGATAGTCTTTCAGGATAGCCTGTAATTTCTGGCGGGCGAAAAAGATACGGCTTTTTACCGTGCCGAGCGGCAGATTCATCTTCGTAGCGATTTCGTTATACTTGTAGCCGGCGACGTGCATCGAGAACGGAATCCTGTATTCGTCGGCGAACTCGTTGATGGTCCGGGTAATTTCCTGAATGGCGACAGATCCGTCGGGTGTATCGAAACCCGACTCTTGCGGAAGGTTGAGGTGATAAAGATCTTCAGTCTGATCAATCACTGTCTGGTTACGTGTCGTGCGGCGATAGTTGTTTATAAAAATGTTACGCATAATTGTAAACACCCATCCTTTGAAGTTGACATTTTCGACATATTTGTCTTGATTGTCAAGTGCTTTTAACGTTGTGTCTTGCAGTAAATCGAGTGCTTCTTCTCTGTCTGCGGTCAACATGTATGCAAAATTTCTTAGATTATCCTGTAATACTAAGAGTTTCATACAGAAATCATTGTTATAAGCCATAGGAATGAATTGGTTAAGGTTTTGTGCCATAGTTTAAACTGATTTAGTGCCTGTATGGTTCAAATAAATTTTGCCATAAAGGCGGGTTATTTTGTAAAAGGTCTAGATTCGTTAAAATCTTAAAACAGTGCAAATGTACATAAATCGATATATGTGGCGAACAAATTTTATAAAAAAGGTGTTTTTTATTGCAGACTAACTTTTAAATGTATGAAAATAGTAACCGTAGTTTGCAAAAACGGTTTAACTTTGCAACATAAATTAAATAGAAATATCATAAAGAAAAATATATGAAACAAATGAATGTCGAGAAAGCGGAAGGAAAATTGGGTATATTGGTTGTCGGCTTGAGCGGAGCCGTTTCGACAACTTTTATAGTAGGAACATTGGCAACGCGGAAAGGTGTGGCGAAGCCGATAGGTTCCCTTACCCAGTTGTCATACTTGAAATTCCAAAAAAATGCAGCGACACATGAAGGATTGATCAAAGATGTAGTCCCGTTGTCGCAATTGGATCAATTGGTGTTTGGCGGCTGGGATATTTTCCCGGATTCGGTTTACGAAGGAGCCATGCACGCCCAGGTTTTGACAGAGAAGGATATAGATCTGGTTGCTGATGAAGCCAAGTCCATAAAACCGATGAAGGCATGCTTCGATCCCAAATTCATTACCCGACTGAATGGGACGTGGATCAAAGAAGGCGGAAGCAAGTGGGATCAGATGGAGCAAATCCGCCAGGATATCCGGGATTTTAGAACGACTAACAACTGTGCTCGTGTCGTTGTTATCTGGGCGGCTTCCACGGAGGCCTATCTGCCTGTCGGCGAAATACACAAGTCGCTCGATAAACTGGAGGCTGCAATGAAATCCGATTCTCCGGAAGTATCACCTTCCATGTGTTATGCCTATGCCGCTATCATGGAGGGAGCTCCTTTTATCAATGGCGCTCCTGCGCTGACAGTGGATTTTCCCGCCATGTGGGAATTGGCCGACCGGATGAATGTGCCGATTTGCGGCAAGGATTATAAGACCGGTCAGACGATGATGAAGACCGTGCTCGCACCGGCTTTCCACACCCGAATGCTGGGACTGAGGGGCTGGTTCTCTACTAATATATTAGGAAATCGGGACGGCGAGGTGCTGGACGACCCTGCTTCGTTCAAAACAAAAGAAGTTTCCAAGCTTTCCGTGATCGATACCATTCTCGAGTCTGAAAAATATCCTGACCTATATGGTGATATCTACCACAAGGTTCGCATCAACTATTATCCGCCCCGTAATGACAACAAGGAGGGTTGGGACAACATCGACATCTTCGGATGGATGGGCTATCCGATGCAGATCAAGGTGGACTTCCTTTGTCGTGACTCGATTCTGGCGGCCCCGTTGCTGTTGGATCTTGTTTTGCTGGCGGATCTCGCAAACCGGTGTGGCATGAAAGGTATTCAAAAATGGTTGTCGTTCTATTTCAAGAGCCCCATGCATAAGGAAGATGAAAAGCCGGTGCATAGTCTCTTCGAACAGGAAACGATGCTGCGGAAGATGTTGTGCCGGATCATCGGTGCAGAACTTTGTGAATCGGTCGGATGAAACGGGACCGATTGCCGCTCTCTACGTTAAATATTGGAAATCAGCGTGGCCAAAGAATAACAAATTGAAAATATTGTTGTCTGTCAACTGAATTTCTATTATCTTTGCAGCGCAATTTGGCGTAATACGCCGATTGCGCTTCAAATTTATACTACTATTGCAGGAAATGAAAATAAAGAATAGTTTCTTAGGATTGGTAATGCTTGTTTTATTGACTGCTTGCAATGAATATAACAAGGTCTTGAAAAATGCTGATGTTGATACAAAATATGAGTATGCCAAGATGTATTATGATCAGAAGAAGTATTCTCGTGCGGTAATGTTGCTCGAAGATGTCGTGCCGATGTATCGTGGTACGGAACAGGCGGAGGAAGCCCTTTATCTTCTTGCGATGAGCTATTTCAATATCAAGGATTATCTGTCCTCGGGAGAATATTTCGCCCGGTATAGCAACAGTTATCCGCGGGGAAAATATGCAGAAGAGGCTCGTTTCAAACTTGCCTATGGCGATTATAAGGCATCTCCCGATGCGCGGTTGGATCAGGCTACGACCCGTACCGCCATCAAGGAGCTGGATTCGTTTATCGAAACTTATCCCAATAGTCCTTTAGCCGATTCTGCAACTGTGATGCGCTATGAACTGAGTGACAAACTTTGTTATAAGGAATATCTTAGCGCCAAATTGTATCTGGATCTTGGGACTTATATGGGAAATAATTATGAGGCGGCTGTTATTACGGCACGTAACGCTCAGAATGATTATCCCTATTCAAAACATCGTGAAGATCTGGCCTATGTGATTCTACGCGCTCAGTATGAAGCCGCAATGGCGAGTGTTGAGGAGAAAAAGGAAGATCGTCTTCGTGCCGCATCGGATGAATATTTTACCTTTACGAATGATTATCCGGACGGGAAATACGCCAAGGAGGTTAAAAAGATGTTTGCCAGAATCAATAAATTGTTAGAACAATATCAATAAAGAATAATCATAATATTATAATAAAATGGATTACAAAAAGTCAAACGCTCCGCTTAACACAGTAACTCGTGATGTTATCGCTCTTTGTGAGGATACCGGTAATATTTATGAAACCGTCGATATAATTGCACGTCGTGCTGACCAGATATCGAGCGAAATGAAACACGATCTGGATAAAAAGTTGCAGGAATTTGCAACGGCAGGAGATAATCTGGATGAAGTTTTCGAGAACCGTGAGCAAATCGAGATTTCTCGCTATTATGAGAAATTGCCGAAGCCTACGTTGCTCGCGATTCAGGAATATGAAGAGGGCAATGTCTATTGGCGAATTGTAGAAAAGTAATTTATGATACAACGCATACAAACCGTATACATGTTAGCCAGCGTTATTGCAATTTTAATGTTATTGCTTTTGCCGCTGGCTACATTTTTGGTGCCGGAAGCAACGTATGAACTGAATGCATTGGGGATAAAAAGCCTAACCGAAGGAAATACGACCGAGGTGATGGGCTGGAGTATTTTCCTTTTGCTTCTCATTATGCTGGTGACACCGCTTGCCTGCATCTTTCTTTACAAAAAACGCTGGCTGCAATTGCGGTTTCTCATTTTTTCGGGTGTGCTTGATCTGTTGTACTATGGTCTTTTCTTTTATGAGTGCCATAATTATAAATGTATGATCGGAGCATGGACGGAAGCCGGAACGGTGGAGGTGATATATAATTATATGTTGCTTGCGATGCCGGCATTGAGTTTATTCTGCAATGTGATGGCTATGCGTGGCGTGATCCATGACATAGCATTGTTGAAATCGCTTGAAAGACTCCGTTAAGGTTTTGCCTGGAGGAGGTCTTCTTTTATAGTTGTTCTTATGTGTGATGTTTCTCTGTTCCGTCATTTGCTTGCTTCTGAAATCTCTGTTTTAGAAGCAAATGGGTGTGAGGCTTCGGATTGGGGAAATGTACAGGTCGCCCCTGGTTTTATGCCGGAATATCTTCGGAATACCCGGTTGGAAGGGGCGGTGCGCATCGGACACTTCAACCGGGATTTCGGGTCTGCCGGAAATATCGATACTTCCGTCGGCATTTATAATGCGTGTTTACGCAACGTGATGATTGGAAACGGCTGTCTTGTCCGGAACGTCGGTCTTATTCAGAACTATGAAATTGGAGATGGCGCGATTATCCGGAATGCAGATAAGATCGTCTGTACGTTGGATTCTACGTTCGGAAACAATATTTCTGTTCCTGTTTTGATCGAGACGGGTGGTCGGGAGGTGATGATATATGATAATCTTACCTCACAGGAGGCCTATCTTATGTCTTTGCATCGTTATCGGACAGATATTTTGAAGTATTTGTTTTCCAGAATCGAAAAATATGCAAATGCTTTGGTCGGGCAGTCCGGACGGATTGGAAAATATGCTTGTGTCGAGAATGTGAAGGAGATACGGGATGTCCGCATCGGGGCATTTTCAATTATTTCCGGAGTTTGCCGTCTGGAGTGCGGAACGGTTTTAAGTTCCGATGCTGCACGTACAGAAATCCTGGACGGGGTTATTGCCCGCGACTTCATCATCAAAGAGGGAACGCAGGTATCCGGTTATGCAATGCTGAACCATTGTTTTGTCGGAAAATCCTGTCATATCGGGCAGGGCTTTTCTGCAGTAAATAGTTTGTTTTTCGCTAATTGTCATTTTGAAAATGGAGAGGCTTGCTCTCTTTGGGCCGGTCCTTTCAGTGTTTCCCATCATAAAGCGACTTTGCTGATAGCCTGTCAGACTTCGTTTTTCAATGCTGGTTCGGGAAGTAACCAGAGCAATCATAGTTATAAGTTGGGCCCCAATAAATATGGAATCCTGGAGAGAGGGGTCAAGCTGGCCTCAGGTTCTTATGTTTATTGGCCTATGCGTGTGGGCGCTTTTTCGACGGTTTTGGGACATCATACTTTGCATGCGGACCTCAGTTCACTTCCGTTTTCGTATCTTGTAGAAGCCTGTGGTAAAACGCTGATTGTGCCGGCTGTCGCTTTGCGTAGCGTCGGTGTCATGCGGGATGTCGACAAGTGGCCGCAGAGGGATGGGCGAGTGGCTTATCGGCCGGCAGGAGGCGACATACCTATTACAGGAGAGGATCTCACGACCTTTTCTCTTTTTAATCCGTATGTGATTGCCCGGATAGATGAGGGTATCGGTATTTTGAAGGCGGTTTCGGCAGCTTCGGGTGATGGCGTTCCCGGTACGGCATTGGGGTTGGATCCTGAAAAATCGTATTTTTCTATCCAGGGGGCTTATGTCTCTTCTGAAGCGGTTCGCAGGGGCATTGCCTTGTATGAAAATGCTTTACACTATTATACTCTGGGTGTAGTAGCGGCCCGAGTGGAGGGCGGAGCAGATCTGCAGACCACGGAAGAAGGTAGCGGTGACTGGTGTGACTACGGAGGATATATTGCTCCAAGAGCCGAGGTCGAGAAATATTGGAACGAGGCGTTAAAAATGTCCTCGCCGTCGGATATTCATAGTTCGTTGTTTCCTTTCAGTCTCGCGGCGATGGACCAATGGGAATGGAACTGGGTTTGCAGAACCGTGGAAAACCATTGGGGGATTCAGCCCGTGTATGCCGGAAAGGAAAAACTCAAGGAATGGATTACGTTGTGGAAAAAGAGTGTGGAGGTTACTTTTACAGACTTTTTTAATGATGCTAAAAAAGAGTTTGCACCCGCACTTCAGTTTATATATGGGTTAGATGGAACGGATGAGGAGCAGCAGTCGGAATTTCGGTCAATAAATGGTTCTTGTGACTCCCATCCGTTTATACAGAAACTTTTGCATCGAAAGAATCAACTATTGCAGCTGGCCGGGAATGCGGAAATCAAACTCTGTGATTCTTAGCATGGCATAAATTTAAAACAGATATTCATTATGTGTGGCATTGTAGGATATATTGGAACTCAAAAGGCAGCCCCGATTCTGATTTCCGGTTTGAAAAGTCTGGAGTATCGCGGTTACGATAGTGCCGGCGTAGCTTTATTGTCAGCAGAAAATAAATTGGATGTTTATAAAACCAGAGGGAAAGTGGCAGAACTTGAAAAACTTCTTGCCGACAAAGATCTGGAGTCGACTTTTGGCATGGGACATACCCGTTGGGCAACTCATGGAGCGCCTTCGGATATCAATGCCCACCCTCATACTTCTATGAGCGGGGATCTTGTTCTGGTTCATAATGGAATCATTGAAAACTATGCTTTGCTGAAAGAACAGCTGGCAGAGGAAGGGTATTCATTCAATAGCCTGACAGATACCGAAGTTCTGGTTAATTTCATTGACCATATCCGTCTTCGGTTTAAGGTTGATACTCTTTCCGCGCTTCTTATCGCGCTTCGTAATGTCGTGGGGGCCTATGCCATTGTTCTGATTGATAAAAATGATCCGAATACGCTTTATGCGGCTCGAAAAAGCAGCCCTTTGGCAGTCGGAATCGGCGAAAACAACAAGGAATTTTTTATTGCTTCCGATGCTACTCCTATCGTATCCCATACGAACCAGATTATTTATCTGAACGATGGTGAGATTGCGATTCTTAAACGCGATACGCCCGTCTGTGTCGTGAATCTGGAAAAAGAAGAGGTTCATTCAGAAATAAAAGAGGTGCAATTTGATCTTTCCAAACTGAGTAAGGGAGGCTATGAGCATTTCATGCTTAAGGAAATCTTCGATCAGCCGGAATGTATTCAGGACTGCATGCGTGGCCGTCTTCTTCTGGATACTCATCAGATTGTCCTGAATGCGATTGAGAGTTATCGTGAGCGGATTTGCTCCGCACGGCGTATTATTATCCTGGCATGCGGCACTTCCTGGCATGCCGGTCTTATCGGAAAGTATTTATTGGAAAGTTATGCCCAGATCGCCGTAGATGTGGAGTATGCTTCGGAGTTCCGTTACCGGCAATCCGTCGTCTCTTCCGATGATATTGTCATTGCAATTTCTCAAAGCGGAGAGACTGCCGATACTCTGGCTGCTGTCGAATGCGCGCGCGAACGGGGAGCGATGGTTTTCGGCGTTGTCAATGCTGTAGGATCATCTATTGCACGGGCTACCGAAACCGGAACTTATATCCACGTCGGGCCGGAGATCGGTGTGGCATCTACGAAAGCCTTTACCGGTCAGGTGACCGTTCTTATATTAATAGCGTTGGCTATCGCTCAGGCAAAACGTACGGTCCGGGAGGAGGATTATAAGAATATCCTTCAGGAATTGGGAGAGATACCGAACAAGATGCAGGAGGTACTGAATGCCAGCAATGCATTATTGGCCGATATGTCCCGTTGCTTTACCTATGCTCATAATTTCCTTTATCTGGGGCGTGGCTACAATTATCCCGTGGCCTTGGAAGGGGCTTTGAAGTTGAAAGAAATTTCATATATTCATGCCGAAGGCTATCCGGCCGCGGAAATGAAACATGGGCCGATAGCGCTGATCGACCAGGAGATGCCCGTTGTGGTTATTGCGACCCGCGACGATCTTTATGAAAAGATTGTAAGCAATATTCAGGAGATCAAAGCGCGAAAGGGAACGATTATCGCAGTGGTATCGAAAGGCGATCAGATTATTGCCAAAATGGCCGATTATGTGATTGAAGTGCCGGAGACTTTGGATTGTCTTTCGCCGCTGTTGACGGTCATACCTCTTCAGCTGTTTGCCTATTATGTGGCTGTCTGCAAGGGTAAAGATGTCGATCAGCCCCGTAATCTGGCCAAATCCGTTACCGTAGAATAAAGGTGAGGCTATCGATGGAAAATATTGGACCCGTTTTCTTTTGATAAGTGAGGTTCGGGAGTGAGATGTAAATATTCATATTGAAACAAAAATGAGAAAGTTCGGAGATTTTACGGTAGAAGAAACCGATTACGAGACTGCCGCCATTGCGATCCTGCCGGTTCCTTATGATGGAACAAGCACGTGGATAAAAGGGGCGGATCGTGGTCCGGAAGCACTTTTGGAGGCTTCCTATAATCTTGAATTTTATGACATAGAAACCGGTTCGGAAGTTTATAAAAAAGGTATTGCCACCTTGGAGCCGGTTTTGGAAGATACGGCTCCGGAAAAGATGGCCGCGGAAGTTTTTCAACGAATGAAGAAAATGCTATCCGATCATAAGTTCCCGGTTCTGATTGGAGGGGAACATTCGGTTAGCATCGGGGCATTCCGAGCAGTCTCCTCTTTTTATCCTCGCTTTTCCATCTTGCAATTGGATGCACACTCCGACATGAGAGATACTTATGAAGGATCGGCATATAATCATGCGTGTGTGATGGCGAGGGCGAAAGAATATACTGCTTCGATAACGCAGGTCGGTATCCGCAGCTCTGCGATCGAAGAAAGACAAAATATCGATCCTGCCCGTATCTTTTATGCCCATCAGATACAGACGACCCCGGATTGGATGGAGCAGGTATCCGCTCAATTGGAGGAAAATGTATATGTCACTATCGACTTGGATGTGCTCGATCCGGCCTATATGCCTTCGACCGGAACTCCGGAACCCGATGGATTGACCTATCGGCAGGTGTTGCAATTGTTGGGAACAATTATTAAAAAGCACCATCTGATAGGGTTCGATGTGGTCGAACTATGTCCTAATGAAGTGAACAAGGCACCGGATTTCCTGGCTGCCAAATTAATATATCAAATCTTAAGCATGAGGTTTTCCGAATACTGAGTCCGCAGGGTCCTCAATTCTGTACTCTGCATCTATAATAACTTAATAATTTAAATGTCAAAAGTCTTAATTATCGGTGCCGGTGGCGTAGGAACAGTAGTGGCACACAAGGTCGCTAAAGACGATGCGTTTTCTGATATCATGTTGGCAAGCCGTACCCAATCCAAATGTGACCAGATAGCAGCCGCTATCGGTGGAAACAGGATAAAGACGGCTCAGATCGATGCTGACAACGTTCAGGATCTTATCCAGCTGATGCGTTCTTTTCAACCGGACATTGTAATTAATGTCGCACTTCCCTATCAGGATTTAACCATTATGGATGCTTGCCTGGAGTGTGGAGTAAATTATTTGGACACGGCTAATTATGAGCCCAAGGATGAAGCTCATTTTGAATATAGCTGGCAGTGGGCTTACCAGGAAAGATTTAAAGAAAAAGGTTTGACTGCAATTCTCGGATGCGGTTTTGATCCTGGGGTTTCGGCTGTCTTTACAGCTTATGCTGCCAAGCATTATTTTGATGAGATTCATTATCTGGATATTGTAGATTGTAATGCCGGTAATCATGGGATGGCATTTGCCACAAATTTCAATCCGGAAATCAATATTCGCGAGGTAACCCAGAAAGGCCGTTATTATGAAGACGGGAAGTGGGTAGTTACCGAACCCCATGAAATTCATAAGCCTTTGAATTATCCGGAAATCGGAGAACGGGAGTCTTATCTTATTTATCACGAAGAACTGGAGTCTTTGGTGAAAAATTATCCGACCTTGAAACGCGCCCGATTCTGGATGACTTTTGGCCAGGAATATCTTACCCACTTGCGTGTTATTCAAAATATCGGCATGGCCAATATCAATCCTATTATGTATAATGGGGTGGAAATCGTTCCTATTCAATTCCTGAAAGCGGTGTTGCCGGATCCTAAATCTTTAGGTGCCAATTACCATGGTCAGACCTCTATCGGTTGCCGTATCCGCGGAATAAAAGATGGTCGTGAACGTACCTATTACATATACAATAATTGCGACCATGAGAAGGCCTATCAGGAAACCGGAACCCAGGCCGTAAGCTTTACAACCGGAGTTCCGGCGGCATTGGGAGCCTCTCTTTGGGCCCGTGGACTGTGGCGTGGGGCCGGCGTTTATAATGTCGAGCAGTTCGATCCGGATCCGTTCTTGGCCGAATTGGGAGAAAGAGGTTTGCCCTGGATTGAAAAATTCGATATTGATCTGGAATTGTAATCATGACAGACAAGGACATGATTTTGAAGGAGTGGGATCTGCAAGGACTCCCTTCTCCTTCTTATATTCTGCATACAGAGTTGCTTAAAAGCAATCTTTCGCTCATCGATCGGGTCCGGAATGAAAGCGGCGCGGAAATCATAGTGGCGCTGAAGGCAAATGCTATGTGGTCCATATTCTCCGAACTTGCCCGTCATTCGGATGGGGCCACTGCAAGTTCGTTGGCAGAGGCCCGTTTGGTGGTCGAAGAGATGGGGTGCAAGGCACATGTCTACGCTCCGGTCTATGCCGAGGATGAAGTGGAGGAAATTTTTGCTTGCAGCAGCCATGTGACTTTTAATTCGCTGAATCAGTATCGCCGTTTTGGTGAATTGGCCCATCGCAAAGGTATTTCCTGCGGGCTGCGTGTCAATCCGGAATACTCTACGGTGGAAACGGCCCTTTACGACCCATGTAGTCCTCAGTCCAGATTGGGTATTCGTTCTGAAGATTTGGATACTTTGCCTGATGGAATTGAGGGCTTGCATTTTCATGCTCTGTGCGAGTCCCGCCCGGATGATTTAAGGCATACGTTGCAGGCTGTAGAGCAGAAATTCGGACGATATTTTTCTCGCTTGAAGTGGATCAATATGGGGGGAGGGCATCTCATGACACACAAGGAATATGAAGAAGAGGAATTGATTGCGATCTTGAAAGATTTTAGGTGCCGTTATCCTCATTTACGTGTCATCCTGGAACCGGGAAGCGCATTTACCTGGGATACCGGCATATTGCTTGCCCGAGTAGAGGATATCCTTTGCAATGGCGGCCGTAATATTCTGATGTTGAACGTTTCCTTTGCCTGCCACATGCCGGATTGTTTGGAAATGCCTTATAAACCGCAAATTATCGGTATGCATGATCCGCAGCCGGGCGAAAAAGAATGGTATATGGGGGGCAACTCCTGCTTGGCCGGCGATTGTTTGGGAGCTTGGGCCTTCGATAGCGCGAGGGAACCGGCTGTCGGTGATGTGATTGCTTTTCGCGACATGATACATTATACCATGGTTAAGACAACCATGTTCAACGGGGTGACACATCCCGCTATTGCACTCTTCGGCTCCGAATGCGGGCTTCAGGTGGTCAGAAAATTCGATTATTTGGATTATAAACAACGTATGGGGTGACGGCTCCATACCTCAATACACATAGAAAGACAATGAGAAAATGGGAAGTTGATGACTCTGCGGAGCTCTATAATATCAACAGTTGGGGAAAAAGCTACTTTTCTATCAACGAAAAAGGAAATGTAACGGTTTGTCCTCAGGAGGGAGGTCCGGCTGTTGATATCCGGGAGTTGATGGATGAACTTCAATTGCATAATGTCTCGGCTCCGGTGTTACTTCGTTTCCCCGACATTCTGAACAACCGGATCGTCAAGATAACCAATTGTTTTGAACGTGCGGCTCAAGAGTATGATTACAAGGCACAGAGTTATGTGATTTATCCGATTAAGGTGAACCAGATGAAACCGGTGGTGGAGGAATTGGTTAGCCATGGAAATAAATATAATGTCGGTCTGGAGGCCGGTTCGAAGCCGGAATTACACGCCGTTCTCTCTGTGAATACGGATAGCGATTCGATGATTATCTGTAACGGATATAAGGATAAGAGTTACATCGAACTTGCTTTGCTGGCCCAGAAGATGGGACGTAAGATATTCATCGTTGTAGAAAAGATGAAGGAACTTTGCACTATTGCGTCTTTGTCGAAACGAATGAATATCCGGCCTAATATCGGCATTCGTATCAAACTGGCGAGCTCCGGAAGCGGTAAATGGGAAGAATCGGGCGGCGATATCAGTAAATTCGGTCTCAATTCCAGTGAATTGTTGGAGGCCTTAGCCTTATTGCATGCCGAAGGTCTTGAAGATTGTTTCAAACTGATTCACTTTCATATCGGAAGCCAGGTCACCAATATCCGGAGGATAAAGGCGGCTTTGAAAGAGGCTACCCAGTTTTATGCTCAGTTATGCAAGATGGGGTATGGTATCCGCTTTGTCGACATCGGTGGCGGCCTGGGTATTAATTATGATGGCACCCGTTCCGCTGTCAGTGGAAACAGTATCAATTATTCTATCCAGGAATATGTGAACGATGCCGTCTATTCCTTAGTCGATATTTGTAAGAAAAATTCGTTAGAACAGCCGAATTTGATTATCGAATCCGGGCGTTCTTTAACGGCTCATCATTCCGTGCTGGTTTTTGAAGTGCTGGCCAGTACGCAATTGCCGGCATTCGGCGAGGATGAAGAGATTGGAGAGCATTCACATGAATTGGTGAAAGATCTTTATGAGATTTGGAACAATCTTTCTTCAAACCGGTTGATTGAAATGTGGCATGATGCCTCTCAGATTCGCGAGGAGGCTTTGGATCTTTTCAATTTGGGGTTAGTGGATTTGGAGACCAGGGCTTTGGTTGAACGGCTTTTCTGGTCTGTGGCGCGTGAAATCAATTCTATGGCTGCCGAATCCAAGCATTCTCCCGATGAATTGAGGATAATTTCCAAAAGTTTGCCTGATAAGTATTTCTGCAATTTCTCACTGTTCCAGTCTTTACCCGATTCCTGGGCGATTGATCAGATTTTCCCCGTGATGCCCCTGAGCCGTTTGAATGAATGTCCTGACCGTACCGCGACTTTGCAGGATATTACGTGCGATTCCGATGGAAAAATCGATAATTTCATCTCTACCAGCAATTTTTCCTATCACTTGCCTGTACATGAGTTGAAAGAAGGAGAACCTTATTACATCGGGGTTTTTCTTGTCGGTGCCTATCAGGAAATATTGGGTGATCTCCATAATTTGTTCGGTGATACCAGTGCGGTTCATATAAAAATCGAGAACGGACAGTATGTAGTTGACAAGGTTATCGAGGGCGAAACTATTGCAGATGTGTTGGATTATGTCCAGTTTGACCCCAAGCGTATGGTGCATGCTATTGAGACCTGGGTTGCACAGTCCGTGAAACGTGGGGCCATCACCATGGAGGAGGGACGGGAGTTTATTTCCAACTATCGCTCCGGTTTATACGGATATACTTATCTGGAAAATTGATGTTTGGCATAAATCTCTTCTGTTATCATCTGGAGAGAGTATAGGAAATTCGGTTTTGCGGCGTGTCCTTCTGTATAAGGATTACGCCGCAAGCCGTAAAGAGGGTCGCTTGTCGATCTTTTTTTTGTCGCTGTGAATTTTCTATTGTTATTGTTTGCGGAATGATGGAATGGAAAATCTGCTTTCGGTTGTCGGACGGCTTCCGACATTCTTGAAAATGTTCTTTTGGGACAATGTGGTTGTGTAGAAATCAGTGATGCGAGATCGGTCGCTCTATTTCTTGGTGCCGTTGTGCCGGCTATCTGAAAAAATGGCAACTTTTGTCTTTGGCGGTTTGTGATTGTTTTTCAAAAGCATGGCAACTACGATGGCCGGATTCCGGCAAGTGGAATCGGGCTTGTTTTTATCGGTTTGTAGAAAAAATGGAGGAACGGTAATAAAAAATAGCACAAGCATTGCCTGTTGTATGAGAAAAAATGTAACTTT
>CAZMOE010000022.1:0-38238 GCA_964567855.1 uncultured Prevotellaceae bacterium | reverse complement strand
TTTAATCACGGCAAAACGAAAAGCGAGCAATTTCAAAAACGAAACGTGTATCTGCCAAACAAAAAAGAAATGTGATATATTCACGTAAAAAACGGTGTTTGAATGGTCATCAAACACCGTTTTTACATCTTCATACATTCAATTCAAATTTCACACTTTCATCCCCATTTAACAGCCTTTCCGTCCGTTCTATATTGTTTGCATATATATGAACGTTCCCCAGATTCAAGGTGATTGACTTTAACGGTATGTCTATTTGACGGGACATCAAATACAGATGATAAATATCAGCCGGAAGCCCTAAATTGGCATCAGAACTGCGCTGATAAGCCGAAACAACAAGCTCTCCATCATCTATCTGAAACTGCACCAGACTTAAGCATGGTGCCTGATTGCTTTCTGCATCGGTTGAACCGAGAAACAAGACATAGTTCTTGCTTGTCCGTTTTTCCCTGTTGATTTTGGCAATAAGCCCAGGCAGCTTTTCAAAATATGTCGGATAACTATTCACCAGAACAGAGCCGCAATAATCCCACCAATTTATACCAGCTTCACGATACCTCTCCACATTCCTTTCACCGTGCATGAACAGTTGCAGTTCGCTTTTCAGTTTTTTTCTTGCTATACCGTGGCTTTCAAATACGTCCAACAGGTCACCCGGTGTAAGGACAAGCTGCTCGTTCAGGAGATACTTTATATCGCCTTTCTTGTTGCGCTGCATCTTCCCATCATGAAGGATTTTAGCCAATATATTATGGTATTTGTTCATCATTCTAACGATATTTGAATACTGATCAAGCAGCGTTGTTATACAACATTATGTCTGTATAGGCGGACGTATGGTTCATGTGGGCGTTAAACTCCACTTTTGTACAGGTCTCAAAAGGATTGCCAACCAGTTTGTTTTTACCTATCCAATCGCACAGTTCCAATATGGAGGACTTATTGGACGTGAAATACACAAACGAGTGCCCCGCCAAAATAGTCAGCACATCCAGATAGTCAGCCAGCCTCCAATACATCTTATACGTTCCGACCTCCGTACTCAAATACGGTGGATCCACAAGAAAGACAACGCCGGGAACATCTTTGTATCGGTTAAATACCTCCTTATAATCCGCTGACACAATAGTCAGTCCGTCCAGATAGTCCTCACACGATTGATAATCTGTTGTGCGGATGTTGTTATACAGTGTCTCTTTCTCCATTTCCTCCACACTCAATCGATATTTCATGGAGAACAGGATGGAAGCCGAAAGTGTTATGAAGTCTACATACCCATACAGACGTTCGTACTTACGAATACAAGCAAACACATTATCACGAGTTTCTCCTATTATGGGCTTATAGCGTGGCGTACCTGCAACCATCACCCTCAATTCCTTCAATAAGGCATTAGTTTGTGGTACGGCTTTCAGACGCTGCCTATAATTGTCAAAGTCATTATATACGACTGTTGAATGTGGCTTCTTACACTTTGTTATATGTGACAGCAAACCGGAACCGCCAAACAGATCCACGAACGTGGTGCCATCCGGATATTGCTCGAGCACCTTGATAAACTCTTTTGCGAACATGCGCTTCTGCCCCACGAATGGAAGCGGAGCTGATAAATATTGCTTTCTCATTCTTCTGTTATTTTGCAGTTGCAAAGTTCCTACTTTTTGAGAAGAACTAAGAATAACTAACACCTTTCACACTGCAAGAGGTTTGCAGTCGCTTTGAAAACGCTTTATCAAACCATACACCTTTCGTTCGCTTATCGCATACCTATCGGCAAGAACCGCCACCGCATACGATACTTTCTCACCATGCGCAAGCATGGTTTCATAATCCGTATACATATCTATATATTGCGCATCTTCAAGCCTTATTCCGGCTATTTGAAGCCGTTTAAGCAACTCCCTGTTAAAATTCAGTATCTCAATTACCTTCATTTCTGATAAAATTTGTACCTTTGCAACATCTCACTTACATACGAACACAAAAATGCGAACCCGCGACGAGGGTCTATGCCCCCGGTCGTGCGGGTTCGCTTGCTATTCGTTAATATGTAGGTGAGATGACTATTAACAGGCCGGGGGCTTTTTATATCCCTCCCCCGAATGGGATTTATTCTGTTACTTCATTTGATATTCCTCCGGATTAAATGCATCTTTCTTTTTCCACCCATCGGACAGAACCGTTTGAATATGCGCCATAGCCTTCATATAGAAGTCCGTTAGTTCATCCAATGTCTCAAACGTATGATAGCTTGGTTCTTCATCTGTTCCGAACTTAAACGTGACGGGCAGGGTCTTCCCCTCCGTCTGAACGGCAAGGTCAAAAGCCGATTTATAATTAAACTGGTTCTCCTGTGAAAGCCATATAGACATCCCCTTATAGCGAAAGCCGGAGAGTATGGATTCATCCGTCCGCTCATTATACCATACCATGACGATAGAACGCACTTCCTCTATTGTTGGCTTATGGCCAAACTCATGCTCCATATACGAGGCTGTTCCGTTCTCCAGTTCCTGCACATCCCAGCGGATGCGCCACTTGTTCTTGACGGGATTGACACACTCCATCAGTTGTATCCCCGCGCTACCTTCCACTCTTCTCATGTGAATACGTATTTTGTTCTACCTTTACCGAACGTTTCCGTCTTGATTGTCGTTTCAAACGGAAAGCCGTCCGGCATTTCTCTCACTTGCGCGAGGATGTTCTTCATTTCCTCGCTGTTGGTGAAGAACTTCTTTGTCTCGCCGTTTGCCTCAATGGACACGATACAACGATCATCCCCCTGGTCTGTCTTGATACCGGTTTCAAAGTCCTTCACGATAATCGGTAAGTTTACCAGTTCCCGGATGCTGACTACAGTGCCGGGAAAACGCTTCTTGCCGTCTTCCGGCTTGTAAGCGACATTTAATTCCTTAAATGATTTCATTTCTTTGCCTGTTAATGTATTAAACAACTTGTTGCAATTGGCGTGTTTGGCCATTCCATAGAATGATGCTATCAGTTCACGCCGTCTCCGTCTCGATTTTACCTCGTGCATCTTCCGGGCAAACTTCTGTTTGATACGCTTACGAAGCTTGATGTCGTCAGAGCCGTATGTAACATATCCGAGAAAGTCAATGCCCTCCTCCACGGGGAACACGCGCTCATTCGACTTCACCTGAAGCCCCATCAGCGCGACCTGCTCGTGGATTGCGTCACGAATCACCCATAATTCCGCTTTCGTTCTACCGAGTACGACACCGTCATCGCAATAGCGATAGAAATGACGGACACCGTACTTATCTTTCAAAAAGTGGTCTAAAAATACAGACAGCAAAAGATTGCCCAGCCCTTGCGATGACCTCAGTCCAATGCTCAGCCCATCAGGCATCATCCGTGTAAAGTTATCAAGCATGGCAATGAGCTTTTTGTCCTTAAAGACTCTGCGCACACAGTACATGACAAAATCCTGTTTTACGCTCTCATAAAATTTGGATATATCAAATTTGTAACAGAACCGGGTGTGCTCCGGGTTTTCCTTAATGTCGCGGTTGATGTACTGCAGGAGGTCGTGCATACCACGGTTCTTGATACTTGCAGAGGTAGTACGTATAAAACGTTTTTTCAGATGTTTGTCTACCACTGACATCACCGCATGGACGGCAATACGGTCTCTCATCGTAAGGATTTGAATACGACGTATCTTGCCGCCCTCCTTAATGACACGTTCCCGATAGTCCTTTACTGTATACGTACCGTTTTTTATCAGCTCAGACAACTCCGTTATTACTTCATTCTTATTCGCAAGCAGGTATCGCCCCTGGCGGCTTTGTTTCCGCTTGGAGCCACGCAATACCTGATCAAACGATTCCAGCATATTGGAATATTCGGCTGCCTCCTCTACTATGTATCCCTCTCTGCGCATTACACCATTACTGTTTTTTGATATAAGAAAGCAGTGCCTTCCTTTCTCCGGGTCCGACTTCTTCGAGACACTGATGTCCTACCAAACTCTACCCGACTCGTGATTTTTCAGCTTTCTACCTGTTGAGTACTTTTGCTGAGGTGCACTTCCCTCGGCTCCACATGAGGACACGTCCTTATTGTTGTACGCCGATTCATTTTGTTTGCCAGACGCGAGCCGACATTCGTATTCGCATTCGACGCATCGTTATTCGCATTCGCATTCGACACACCGCCATTCGCGTTCGCATTGTTGTACCCGCGATAGACCACACGGCCTATTGGGAAGTTCTACCTTTTAAGACTGCAAAGGTAGTCACTTTTACACCATCTTAATTGAATTTATAAGATTATCAACCATAATGTTGCAGAAAAACAACCGCCGAATACATAGCACTGAATACAGACAGACTACAGATACCGACAAACATACCACCCAACAAATGCTTCCACCTATTGCTACATCTAAAAAAATAAAATACTCTTTTTCTCATCGTTTTTTATATTTTTTTCGACCGGCTTCGCCGGCTTGAATAATGGCGGGGGAGCAATCCCCCACCCTATTATTTCTCTTTCTCATTTTGTCGCTTCGCTCCCGCTTTAACGCTTTGCGATGCCGTATCACGCAACCCCGACAATCGCTTTATACGTTTCCACGCTTTGCGCCCGAACGAGTTTGCCGCGGAAGGCCAGACGCGAGCCGACATTCGTATACGCATTCGACGCATCGTAATACGCACTCGCATTCGACACACCGCCATACGCGTACGCATTGTGGTACCCGCGATAGACCACACGGCCTACTGCAGTACTTATGTAATATCTGTCGCAATAATATGTGCTTGATGAGCCATTCACACTACCGACGGGTATCACGTCCATGTCCTTACCATGAGACACGGCTGTAGTCCACTGGTCTGTAGCAGTTTTTCCCTTTACCCATCTTATGCTGCCATCAGGCATCCATATACGCCATTTGCCTTGATTACCGGTGGTATTAGGTATGTCCACACCGTCCATCATATCGTATTTGTTGCCATAGATGTCCTCATAACCGAGACAGCTGGTGTTATTGACCTGTATAACGGTATCGGCTCCATACTCGTCCTTGCTCCTATACCAAGCGTACTGGTGGACAAGATTATCTACAAGGTTATTCGTTATGTTCTCCTTGATGTGGTGGGCCTCGTCATAACCTATCGTATCAATCATGCCATATTTTGCAGTGCCGCCGGTTGTACGGTTGTTTGTGTGTTGGCCGGCGCCACATTGTTCCTGGCTGTCTCGACGACCATACTTGGCGTAGAACAAGTTGGCTATACGGAAGTGCATCAGGGCATCAATCTGTTGCATGCCACGCTGAACACTGTAATAGTGGAAGTCTGCCCAGGACATGTTGGAAGCGGTGCTTCCACCGGTTATGCACGAGCGGAGCTTACTACCGACTATACTGCTACCGACTACAGCACACAAGTGTTCGTCATTGGCTACCCAATCCGGTTCCATATCCTCTATACGATCCGAATTACTCAAAACGACTTTATCAAATTCCGCAGTATTCAATATGGTAAAGTGAAGATATGCGGCATCTGACGGTACATCACATATCAGGTACATTCCGGCCTCAAAACGACTGTTTAGGGTTTCAACAACAACGGACTGCAGGATATTACCTTCAGCATCTGTAAAAACAGACCCGACCATATTGGTGCCGGGAACGCTTGGAAAACGAACACGCTTATATCCGGACACATCGACACGACATACGGAATAATTTGCGTCCGTACTGTACGAACTCTGCAAAGTTTCCTTGCCTGTCATTATCTTACGGCCTTTCAGATAATCAGTCGCAACACGTTGGATGTCATCAAGCGTTAATACACGGGCTTCGGGAACCGACGGCATGTGATCGCTGTCATTACTGCTGTAACAGCTATAATGCTTGCCGTTCAGATAGTCATTCACACCCTTGCTCCAGAAAAACGGCTCGTACATCATCAGGTCCCCCTCTGAACCGTCCAGTTTGGCCGGACTGCCGTCGGCATAGAAGTTACTGTCTGAGTCATCCAGAAGGCAATAGGTCATTTCGCCGTCCGGATTGGGCATGGTCGTATCTATATTGGCGATGTTCACATTGCGAGCCGTTGCCTTCTTGGTTACCTTGGCAAGAACACGGTGACGTCGGGATAATATTGCAGAGATATGACCGCTCGGCTCATATCTGTTGCCGGACTTGTAACCGGTACCATTATCGAGGTTGCTGACATTTGAATCGTCTGAAACAGTATCATCAAACTCAATCATAGTGTATTCAGGCTGAATGATATTCAGTTCTGGAAAATGAGACCGCATACGCTCATACTCCTCTTCTGCAAGGTAGCGGGTCAAACGGACTGTACCCACCAGAGCGCAGGTATCGGTAAAGTTGCCGGACGTATCCACACCACCCATTGACATGAAGCCATTGAGCCATGTACCGTCGTCTTCACGGTCTATACCTGTAACACGCAAGCGGGTCACATTGGCGCATCGCGCCAGCAAGGCCACCCAATTTAGGTTCGGACAGTTGTCAAAAATGAAAGTCTTAACATTGCCATAAGTTTCCAAAGTCAGACCGCTCATCGGCAACTTGCCCAGATACTCCAGCTGCAGGGTAGTCAATGTACCGGGAAGATAGGCCGTTGTTATTGGGGCGCCCTTGGCAAATTGCACACTCTGCACATTTGTACCTCTTGCGTCCAGTTCCTCCAGTTTCGTCTGGTTGGTCAGATCGAGGGCGGTGCTTGTGCTCCCGCCGGTCTTGGCCTGTGACTGGTTCCGTACATTCAGTTTGCGCAACTGCCGGCAACTTCCCAATGACAGCCACCAGCCGGTACTGCCCTGCCCCTGCGCCGCCTGAAGGTTGAGTTCGCGCAATACACTACACTTGCTCAGGTCAAGGGCATTTTTAAGATGTGAGGCCGCTCCGGTCATGTCAAGCACGCGCATACGGCTCGCGCCGTACACACGCAACGGGTCATTGACTGTGTATGCTCCAGTGATTGGCAAGGATGCCGTGTCCCCCTCCCCGATGATGCCGGTATTGGCGATGTTCTGCGAGTTGTTAGTGCCGTAGCCGAAGGCGTACACCTCATTGGCGGTTATTTTTAGAACATCCGCCGTATCGCCGGCTGTCCGTGCCATATACAGGTCTATGTTGTCACTGGTAAAATTACTTGTCCCGTACTTGGCGTCGAGCAGCGCGAAGCGGTTCTGAATGAAGAACGTGCGGTGGCTCTTGTTGCTACCCTGCAAGGCATAGATGAACGGCCATACCTTGCCGTACATCTCCCGTGTCGCCGGAGCGATGTATTTCAGATAGCCAGACTTGTTGAAGGCGCGGTCGCTCCAGTTGCCGCTCTGCTCGTCGTTCAGCATCGACAGTACGCGCTCGTTGGTCATCACGGCACGGAATGAGGCGGCACAGCGTTTCAGGTCGTCTTCAAGGTTCGCCAGCACGAGGTTCCACAGCCAACTGTCCCGTCCCTCGAAGGCGTATTTGCTCGCCTCCGCGTCGTATGTATCACGGTCAGTAGTATAAGTGTACACAAGGAAACAGTCGTTGCGCTTGCCAAGCTGGGTATCGCCGTCATAGTAGGTAGTATACCATATTTTGCCGTCCCACGTCCGCAGCATCATGTTCTTCGCCCGCTGGTCGACGCTCAGGAAATAGTCCGTAAAAAGGTAGTAGGTCAGGATGAAGTCCTTGTCAAAATACTGGTCTATCTCACTCTTGAACTTCTCGCTCTTGAATGTGCTCAGGTCATTGGCATTCGCTCCGGCCGGGATACAGGAGCGTATCCACGTGTACAGACGGGTGAGGGCGGCCTGCTGTGCCGGTGCAAGCCCTGACCATTTCACGTCTCCGTCTGTCTGCGCCTTGCCGGACGCATCTTTGCCGTAGTTCACTTCTGCTCCGGCATCGAAGTCGGCTGCCAGCTGAGCATCGCTTGTGGTCCGGAACAGGCAAATGGGCGATGTGTTGTTCAGCATCTCCAGGGTTATGGGGCATTCCGCCGTATAGTTTTCCACGCCCTCCATGCCGAAGATGGCGCCGCTCTTCGACTTCTCGTTGTTGAAATTGTACTGACCGTAATAGGTATTCTCCCCGTCCACGGTTTCCGCACAGAAGATGTCGACAGGCATTCCGTCGATGGCGGAACGCACCGTGACGGCATTCATGCTGCCGCCCTGCTCGTACTGATGCCTCTGCGGAGGGGTGAGCAGTCCGAGTTCCTTCATGGTGTCGTTGAACAGCTTCGCGCCGCCGGTGTTCAGCGACATGGACGAGTCGGAATAATCGCTCTTGCAACAGAACAGATTGGCCGCGATAGCTCCCGGACGCATTGTGTACTTGTTGCCTGCCGTTACCTTGTCACCACTCATGGAAAGCTGCTCGCTGCCCTTGGAACAATAGATGCGGAGGTTCTTGCTCGGATATTTGGTCGAGGAGGTTCCCTGGATGCGAATGTAGCAGCCCGTCAGAATGAAGTCATATTCCTTGCCCAGTGCCGAATAGTAATAGATGTCGGCCAAGAAGTCTGTCTTCTTGTTGTTCTCCGCATACACGTCGTCCAGCTTATTCTGACGGACTATGCGCAGCACGCCCTTGCCCTGTCCGCGCAGTTTGTCCATATCCACGTCTCCGGTCTCGCCGAGAATGTCGTTTTCGGAAAAAATCTCCATCATCTCATCGGTCGTCGTGCTGTCCACCATGCGGTTCTCCAGTTCCTCGTCGTCTGTAAGCGCACGGCTGTACACACGGATGCTCTTTATCTCCACGTCAGCCTCCGAGCTGTCAATGGTTATCTCCTGTGGATTGTCCTGCTTGAAGTTGAAGGAAGCGTCATAGATGTCCGCACCGGTACAGTTGCCGGTCACATACAGCTGCATCAGGCGGTCTTCCGCTGAGGTGCCTATCATCAGGGCGACCTTCATCCATGCTCCGGCAGCATAGTTCGTCGCCAGTTTTATCTCGCGCTGAACGGTCTCGCCGTCCTCGTTCTCATAGATTACTTCCTCGCCGGTCTTGAAACTGGCTTCGTCTGTCGTAATA
The DNA here is from genome assembly GCA_964567855.1 of uncultured Prevotellaceae bacterium. Classification (GTDB taxonomy): domain Bacteria; phylum Bacteroidota; class Bacteroidia; order Bacteroidales; family UBA3663; genus Liminaster. The sequence continues at coordinate 29,198 of CAZMOE010000022.1, read as the reverse complement.
AGCAGCCCCTTGCCACTGTCGATGCAGCTTACAACCGCCGCGTTGCGGCTCATCACATTGGTCACACGCATCGTGAGCTCCAGCGTCAGTCCGGTGCTCTTCACGTCTGTAGCGAAAGGCTTGTAGCCGATAATGGCTTTCGCCCCGTTCGTAAGCTTCAACGCGCCGTTCACCCATCCGTTACTGCTCCAGTCCACATTTTCAAATATTGTTTGAATGCCGTTTGACTCCCATTTGTTCGGATGGCTTTCCTCATTGTTGCGTCCCGTGGTATCGAGTTTAAAGAGTAACCCGTAGGTCGCCTCGCTGATGTCTATGCCACTCTCCGCGACATTGATATTCAATGTATAGGAAGTTGTCCCTATACGGAACACCTGCTGCTGGCGGCCTTTCTCCGTAAAGCGGTCGCTGTAGGTCTGGGTGGTTCTCGGTACACTCACGCTGCGCAGGGGATTGCCGTTTTTCAGGATTTCCACCGTAGCAGGGGTGACCGCCGGGTCGTAGGCGACAAACTCGAACACGCACTGCTCATACTGCCCGACCTCGATGATAGGAACCGTATGTCCGGAACCGGTCACGATGCGGCCGTCCGAATGCACGATCTTCATCCCTATAAACGGTGCACTGCTGCCGCGTTTCAATGTGTCAATATATATACTCTCGCTTCTCAACGTCAGACCGTCGGTCTCCATTTCGGCTACCAGCTGAACATTATGACGGCCGGCGGACAGTCCTGCCATGTCAAGGATGAATGTGCCGTTGGTGGTGCCACTACGGGTCACGGTATAGGCGTTGCGTTGTATGCCATCCACGTACAACGTCACGGTCTTGGTACCGGTACCGCTGACGGCATACGGTATCTCCACGGTGTCCGTATTGGCATAACCGCCGGAGGATAGGCCACTGGCGAGGTCATAGATGCTCGATAGGCTCAATGTGACAACCTTCACACTCACGTATGCCTGCTTCTTCTGTTGCTTGCCCGTATTCGGATCTGTGGTCACAGCAGTCACATAGATGTCACTCGTGCCCAAAAGCAGGAACTTTGTCAAATCAAGGGTATAAGTACCCTTGCTCACGTCCTGCATCGTATTACGGTATGTCGTGGTCGTACCACGCCGGATGATAATGTCTACAGTGGCTTTCGCTCCGGTACTCTCCCCTTTGTCGTCACCGCCGGAATACTGATGATCATACGTCCAGGTCAGAATGGCCGTGCCGCCCTCCTTTATCGTAGTGGCATCCATCGATGCGCCAAGCACAATCTTCGTGGCGGAACTGTCATCACCACCGCCCACGCCACCTGATGGTATCGTGAACTCGGTTATGGTAGCGGATTTGCTTTTTAATTGCACCGTCACCGTGTTGTCATCATTTTCAACGACTTCACTGCCGAAAAGCGTACCACTCTCCAGCTCTGCCACTTTAGCCGTAACGGCTGCATTCTGCACCGGGTTGGTGCTGTCAGCATCAAGACTTTCGTCCACCTCCGGAACGTCTATGCTTATGTTCACATTACCCTGCTCATCGGGTGTCCTCTTCTGCCCGTTGAGGGTTATCTGTTTCACGGCTCCGGCACTGCCATGCTCCTCCCATGCTCCGGGTGAAAGGAACGTATCAAGGCTCGTGCCGGTGAAGCGGTAGTCCGCCCATTTGCCCGGAGCGGTCTCAAAGGTGATAATCATGCCGCGCTTCTGTTCGTCCTCAATATCCACACCGGCAAGGGCGACTATGGCGGTCGTCTTGGTGTAATAGCCGCTATCAAGCGGTATCTGCTCCGTCACGTTATAATATCCGCTGCCGTTGCCCTTACCGCCCGACTCAATAAGTGTGCCTTTCTCCTTGCTCCATACATACATCGTCTCACCAAGAAGATATATCTTGTCCTTCAACGGACGGAAGGAGGAGTCCATGTACTGGTCTTTCTCCGGGAAGTTGCGGTAGTTCACACCCTCGTCTTCCACATAGAAGACCTTACGGTATTCGTCATATCTGACAGGCAAGCCCTCCGTTTCCGTGCTGACGGTCGAATCTTCTATCTCCACGAGGTCGGTTATCTCATGAATGCGCACTGTCATACCATTTTGTAAGCCTACCTGATTATCACGGACAGCACTGATGTCCGCTTCACGTGCTTTACCTTCATTAGTGATGCTGGCACGCAGCTCACGTGCCAACGAATCACGTGCAATGCCCTCCGCGCTTATACTTTTTTGAAGAGACACGCAAGCAGACTCTCGGTCCGTCACCTCTTTGGCCAGTGTTTGGAATAACTGGGAATCTGCATTCTTACGGGCTGTCGTTTCTATATCCACACCGCCTTGCAGCGTCTTAATATCCTCTGAATGCCGGTCTGACAACTCGCCCAGACGGCGGTTCAATGTCTCATCCGCCTGCTGGCGTGCAGCAGCTTCCGCCTCTATTTTCTCCTTCAGTTCATAGATGCTTCCCATGTTTCCCATCAACAGCCAGCCGGGGTTCTGCCACGCATATATATCACCGTTCTCGGCAGATGTAGGATTGGTCTCGTCATAGACGCATACGAGCTGGCCGTAACGCAAAGCCTTCCCATTTGTCCCGACAGGGGATTTATCCGCCTCCATTGCAGCCTTTGTCTTGTAGACGTTCCTTATACCGAGGCCGTCGGCACTCTGCTCCATATTGGCAATATACTCCAATGTGTCATAATGAAGTCCGCCAACATCTTCAGGGGTTATGCTGTCCGTCTGCGTCTGTTTCCTAAGCGCGGCGGCACGTTTCTGTAGATTATAGATTGATTCCATCTGCTATCTTATTTGGGTAGTTCAAAAATCATTTTTACGGGCACATCAGCGGCACTTGTCACATCATCAAAAGGCAATTGTAAATCAAAACAAACATTACCCTCAAAACCATACAATTTTCCACTCGAGACACCATTTTCTGTATGGACAAAAGCATCACAAGGGGACCGAAAGTACTGTAAAAATGTCTTATCCGTATAGAACAAATACAGAGTACCGCTTAATTCTTTATAACTATTGCTTTTTATATCAACGGACACACGGTAACAATCATCCAGTTCTTTGTATTTTACAGTTCCGGAATAACCGTTAAAAAATGACACTTTTACATTCTGCCAGACAGCTATTTTATAACCGATAAGTTCCTGAATGTAGTCCGCAATGCAACGCAGGGAGGTTAGTTTATAGCTGACAACAGCTCCTGATGGATCCGCGCTTATATATCCTTCACGCGAAACCATACAGCTGCGCAACTGCCCGTCATCAAAGGTGCGCTTATCACCGGGGATTTCCCGAATACACAGCCACAAGTCATCTTTCGACTGGGGTTCGACAATGACTGCATCACGCCATGATACAAAATCACCATTTATAAAGGCTGTTCCTTGACTTACCTTAATCACAAAGTCACCCGCTTCATTTTCTGTATACAGGTACGTAGGTTCTTCAAGCAGCATGGTATTACGGCCACGGCCAAGTGCCGAGAGCAACTGACCGACAGATGATTTTTCATTGTCCTGTAATAATTGCAGGTCTTCAAGGTATATAGGCTGACCGCCTTCACTGAATTTAAGCCTATTCATAATCATATAGTTTTATGCCGAACATACGCCCGGCTGGTTTATAATATCCAAGCAAATTGAGGATAATCTGATAATTTTTCCATCCGTATTTGTCTTGCTCCTTACTCTCTATGGAGGTGCAAAGGTAAGTGGGAACCCATACGATGAAGTTTATTGTGGAACTATACTCGCCGTTACGACGGAGTACATGCCCTCCCCCCTCTGACAAGGCACGAATATAGACAGCCGGCTGTTCCTCTCTCCCAAAATAGAGCACGGAACGGTATATATCCTCGCCAGGTGTCTCTATATGTATCTGATTTTCGGTAAGACTAAACGCATCGTTTAATGTCTTCTCCAGATATTGGACATTACCGGTTATATTCAATCGGTCATCCGTACTCTCTTTCAACTCACAGAACCTCGTGTAAATATATCGCAGAGGCATTATCATGACCTTTATCAAGGCCACAAGAAACAGGCTCCGCAACAAAGGAGGTAGCAGATATACCGCCAACTTCGTAAAATCAATCTTGTACCACATAAATCAAAGTGTTTTCAAGTCCGTCGGGAATATAGCTCCCACTCACACCGATATAATTGTTTCCGGACATATCCGTCCAATCTTCGGAGGTGTCAGTACGGTAACTGCATGTTCCAAGTTCAATGTCCTCCACTCCATCAACGGCCTGTATGGCATCAACCAGACGGGTCTTATTGAAGGTACCTCCATAGACGATATTTTTTAGATAACCGGCTATTGCCGTTTCCACAGGTTTACTTCCGTCTTTCAGATGCGCGCCTTTTTCATCCAGGACCAAAGGGTTTATGGTTATCACTGCACGAATAAGCACACGGTCGCTTGCATGACTGCTTATATTCAAAATCACTCCGGCTATTTTAACGCGGTTCATATACTGTTTGAACACTGACAAAACGTCGTTTGATAGCACCGACGGAATGCCATTTTGCTCACCGCTTACAAGTATCTGTACGCTTGTTCCCTTGTCACGGACTGCCGCATATCTTATGACACGTTTCTCCTCATCTACCTGTGCGTATTCATACTGGGATGTCTTGGGGTTCAGAACAAGGGCATCTCCATATTGAAAAGCAAGAGCCATCTTATAATACCACGGAACACTGGCCACGACGGCAGATGACACTTTCTCTTCCACATCTGTCTTGTGGCGGTCAAATATGGACTCCAGCACATGGAAACAGGCCGCAAGAATAAAGAACAGTATATTCTCGAGACTGACAGCCGAAAAACTGCCGTTCCATGTATCCTGAGAACTAAGACCGTATTTCTCACGGATGGTCACGTCTGCCATGAAGGCATCCGTCATCGTCTTTTTAATTTCTGCAACACTACGTGCCATTTATCTGAATTCTTTGGTAAATACTTCTGTGAACACACCCAAACGCAAACGGTTGCCGCCACGGGCTGTTGCCGGACTGACCTCATTGCTCTTACACCAATTCTCCATCATACGGTTCCATTGGGCATCTGGCATGACAAGTTCCGTTCCGGCTTCAGGTGGTTCCGTCATGCTGATACCGTTCAGCCGGCCAATCTCTATCATGGCCTCCCAGGAACCGAAAACCTCTATGGCTATGTCCGCCAGCGTCTGACCGTCCTTGACAGTATAATTCATTTCTTTATTTTTGATATGATAAATCCTACGAAAAGCAACAAAACCAATATGCAGGCAAGATAGATGACACACGGGGGACGGTAACGTACTTCTTTGACAATATCAGTTCTCGTGGTACTTTGAATGGAGTCATTACCCTCCACGTACTTTGTCCGGCTTGCGGTTTGAGATTCTGTTACACTCCCCCTGTCACTGGAAATGTTTTTCTTTCCTTTGTTCTTATAATGTTCCTGAATAAATTCCTTTTCATGCAGGACTATATTCCCGCAAGAATCTGTCACGATGCGCTCACGGAGTTTTTCCACAATGCTGTCTGACTCATTCTCTGTCATAGTCTGTTCTGAAACCATTGCTGTCACCAAACTATCCGACAGGTTCTTTGTCACTACAAGACGCATGGAACCTGCGTAATCAGTCTCACTCCGGCTTTCTGTCACCGTCTTTTTCGCAGCACAACTACACAGGGTTAGAACAAACAAGAACAGCCCTATTTTATGAATTGTTCCCATCATCATACATTTTTATATTCGTCTTTCGCATCAAAACAAGGACAGTCTTTTATTCGCTCCCACGGGTCTACAATGCCGTTGCCGTTTTTGTCCGGTGATATATCACGGTGCCCCATTATAGCCGCTTTCGGATAACGCAGGCGGAGTTCCTTCAATAATCGCAGTAGGCTTGCCTTTTGGGCTTCTGTTCGATTATCTACGCTGTTTATGCCACCGGAATATGCGACATTAATACTTGTTGCATTAAATCCCCTTACACCATTACTTACTTCCTCTTCATCCAGCAATTGATGTATTACACCATCAGGCGTGATTAGATAATGATAACCGGGGTACTTCCATCCCTTACGACGGAACTCCGCCATAATGTCATTCACCGAGGCTTTCTGACTGCCTGCCGTGCAATGCACGAAAATTCGTTCAATCTTTCTCATCTTTCTGTTCTTTTATTTTTTCATTAAACATTTTCTTAACATCACCGAATTTGGTGGATATGTAAACGGTTACACCAAACACGGAACCGGCATATACCAAGCACTGTGCCACATACCATAGCACAGAGTCACTGACGGAATAGCCGTTTAGGAAAAAGCATAGGAAAGTCAGCAGAACACCGCTGCCGAGCATTCCCAGTGCCGAACCGTACTGTATCCATTCTTTCGTATTCTTCTGCATGTCGCTTTTCTTTTTTGTTGTCAGTATTTTGCTTTTATCTCTATACCTGAAAGGGTTATACGCACATCTCCGACCGTCTGACCGTCCATCTCCAGTTGTTCTTTGATACGTGTCCGCCAGTATATGGGGTCGTTATCCAACAGCATGTCACTGATACCGACACCTACAGCAGGACGTTCCTTCAGTTCCCCGTTATGCAGGGCAAGTATCAGGGCCTGGTTCTGCCGGAGCATATCACCCGTCAAAAGACTACGGTTCTTTACAACCGGTTCCAACGTCTGGTCTGCTTCCTCCCATGTTAGTTGTATGCCGTCCATATATCAATGCTTTACCGTTGCGTCCTCATAATCGTCTTTATTGAAGTCAGCTGCTGCACTACCAGGTTTCACGGTAACAAAAGTTCCTCCGGGATGGATAACCGTGACCTGATGCGTGTGTGAGTTGAACGTCTTTATAAGCTCATTTATCTTTTGCGTCAGCTGGGATATATTTATAAGCCCGCCGAGCTTGCCGCCATTAATAACCACCGTTTCAGCATGGTCCATCTGCAGTACCACAAGCTGGGTCAAATCACCGCTCAGACTTCCGACTGTCACGGCACTGCCCACTTTAGGAGTGATAAGGAGCTCGCCGTCATCATCGGTTTCCGAAGCCCGCAGACGAACATCAGGAATGACTATTTTGCCAATCTCCACATCACACAACCGTCCGCTTACATTCTTGACAATACCCTGATATATTGAGACGTTGCGACCGCCCTTAATCTCTGTGAGATAATCCCTCAGTTTTCTGTATTCATCCATAACCTTTTATCCATTTAAGAAAGTCTGAAACCCAAATCAATTTTACGCTTGCCACCGTCTTTGCCAAAAGTCGTCGTCACACTGGTCACAAAATATGTCCCGTCCTTGTACGGGTAGTCCTTGTCATGCAGCGTCACGGAGTCTGCCGGGCGGCACATGGGTATCAGCCATCCGGTTATGCTACCCTCATAACCGTCAAAGGTGCGTCTTTTGACTTCCAGCTCTCCGCGGGCTTTCATGCTCGCCTCGTCGCTCGTGGCACATTTGATTTCTATCTTATCACCGCCGGTACTTCCTGTCTCAACCTCCTTGACGGTTCCATCCGGCAACAGAGCCTTTACAACGACCTTAACTTTTTTGTCTTCCGCCCTACGATAGGTCAGGTCTTCCTCCTCCACATTCAAGGCAAGGTCATAGAAACGCTCATCATCCATATTCTCGCCGGGAGGATGGACATGCAGCTTCCCATCACAGAGGTACATGTCCGCACCGCACTCCTCCTGTACTTTCTTCAATACATCATAGCCTGTCGCATCATGGATGACGAAATTGTCATACGTCCAGCTGTAAGAACAGTCCACACGCAAATCAAGGCCGCAGCCGGATATGACCTTCTCCAAAAGACTTTGCAGGGTTATCTTTTTCAGCACCTCATCCGGAATTTCCCGCCGGAACAGAAACATGTCATCCTCACAGTGTAGTTTTATACTGCCCCCGTCTGTGGATATACGCTGCAGCCAGCCGCTGAACTCTCCGACAAGTCCGGTTTCCTCATACCCGAACATTATATTCACCATGTCACCGCGTCTTAACTTGTCTTCTATCTCCAGCGCATTGTTATATTGCGCGGCAGGAAGCATTATTACGGCCGTGTCAGACAGCAGCTCGACACTGCGATGGATCTCAACGCTGTCAAGCATACCTAACTTATAGTTGCCGATTTCTATGTCATATATCATTGTGTACATATTTATCAAGCATTTAAGTCATCACGGCTCAACAGCAGTTTGTATATGTCATCACTGTAAGCGGTAATGGTATAGTTCTGATTGGTCGCACCGCTCGTAAAGGGTATATCCCAACTCTCGATGGCAAGGTGACTGATGCCGAATATCTCCAACAGCGGACACAGGACTTTCACATGTCCGGCCTCACAGAAGTTCTTCAGCCGGGTCACATCGGCTGACGGATATTTTTCGTCAGCCGACATGAGTATCCCTTCTATCCTCACTGTGTAGTCGTCCTGGGTCCAACGTTCCTTGATGCTGCCTTTAACACTGCCTTTGCTGACATGCCGGCGGACAAGAATGTTCTGACCGTTGACGCTTACCATAGGCTCCACAGGGAACAGCCAGTCTTCCGCACCGGCTTCTTCCAGCTGAAAACGTAAAGGCATTACCATGGGAACACCACGGGCGTTTGTCCGGACAACATCCTCCAGCTCCGCGTCACTCATGGTCTCAACATTGAAGTCAGAACCGTCTGGCAGGGTCTTGCCTCCGATATAGCCGGTATTTACACCGTGGAAATTATTCTCACGGAACAGCCAATAAGGGGGGACTTTGGTCAGTCCCATGGCACGGAGGGCAGCATTTTCCAATAGGAATCTTGTCGTGTTCATCTATCTGTACTTGTCGCTATGGCCAATGACCGGTTCATACTCTGGAGGATGATGCGTTCAAGCTCTGCCGTATCTGTCTTGTCTGCCATCGTCACATAGATATTATCAAAGAACTTGCTTATGTTCATGGTGATACTTGTGTTACGGGTGCCACCGGTAGCAAGTGCCTCGGCAGTCTTTCGGCCTTTGCTGTTCTTGCTTTTGCTTGAAGCCGTATTAAACGTGACACTTTCCTTAGAACTGCCTTTCGTGCCCGGCTCGGTAATTGTCGCTGTCTTACTTGTGCTTTCTTTTTTCTTGGCACTTTCCAACGCATAGTTACGGTCATACTCTTCTTTTACACCGGATGCCAATTTTTTGGTAGCGGCGAATGTATTTTCCGCACTGGTAATACCGGTCATGTCTTTAACGCCGCTGACCGCACTCTTCCAGGCACCCTTAAAATCACCGTCAAAGAGTTTGGAGAAAGCCTGACCTATCTTGCCGATACCGCTCATCAAGGTCTTGATACGGTCTATCAGATAGTTTTTAATAATATCACCAAAACCCTTCATCGTGTTCCACATGGTGAGAATAAAGGCACGGAAGCCGGCAAACTTGTTCCAACAGTAAACCACCGCAGCTACAAGAGCGGCTATCACGGTTATCACGATACCGATGGGATTTGCTGTCAGGGCCACATTAAGCAGCCACTGCACACCTTCCCACATCTTTGTTACTGCAGTAACAACCTTTATGACACCTACCACACCCCATAACGCAATGGTGTGAAGATTGAACGCTATGGTTCCCACTCCTACGACTGCCACCAACAAGCCAAGTTCCGTTTTCCAATTGACACAGAACCTTATGACTTTTTCCACTATGGACAACAAGACTTGCAAGGCGGAGGCTATCGGAGGAATTATTGAGATAAACAGGTCAAGCAGGGCATTGATAACAGGCTGGAACTTGGCGAACATATCTACCGCTGCCTGCTGTATATTGCCCACCAATGTGGAGAACTTTCCGCTGACGGTCTGGCTCAGCTTGTCACTCATCCCGGCAAAGGCTCCACCTTCCTCTGTTGCATGACGGATAGCGGCAGCCACAGCATCGAGACCGATTTGCCCCTTGCTCATCATGTCCTGCAGGTCGGCATAGGTCTTGCCTGTCATCTTTTCAAGTTCCTTCAGCGGGTTGAAACCGGCATTGATAAACTGCAGCAGATCCTGTCCGCTCATCTTACCGGCGCTGGCCACCTGACCGAATACAAGGGAAAGGCTGCCGAGCTTATTCTTATCACCGGCGGCTATATCTCCCAACTGCCGGAGATAGCCGTTCACCTTGTCCGCCTCCACGCCGAAGTTAAGCATGGTCTTGGCATTATCTGTCAGATCGAGATTGCCATACGGTGTCTTGGCTGCTAAATCGTTGATTTGGGCAAGTATGTTTGCTGCCTTCTCCTCGCTGCCGACAAGCGTGGTGAATGCCACACTTGTCTGCTCCGCCTGTGCGCCAAGACTTGTAACGGCACTTATTCCGGCACCGACAAGCGTATATGGGTTCATCAGGAACTGCATACCTGGAATGGACATCAGCGATGTTCCAAACTTGGATATGGAGAAAGCGTCCCGCAGGCGAGCCCCGACAGAAGTCGCCTTACGGGATATGGTGTCCAGCTGCTCGGAGGTGCGGTGTGCCACACTCAGCACGTTACCCTCGTCTGCCTGTAACCTGATTAGGAATTTAAGTACGCTGTCCATCTTTCGCTTCCATTTTGCGGATGTCTATCAGATACCGGATTGTCCAAGCCCATTCTTCGTCTCTCAATGTGTCGGGGTCTATGTGCATATAATACCGTAACAATGTATTCAGGAACAATACATCACCGTTTTCGGCATCCGGGACATCTGCATCCGCTAAAGTTTTTTTATTTGAGCCTCTTTAACTTTCAACAGTTCCTCCAGCTTGGGCATGGCAGCAAAGAAGTATTCATCATCAGCCTGAATCTCCATATCGCCGTCGACCCACAGTTGCTTCAGCATCGTCTCGCTCATCTTGATGGGGTCTTTCACCACACTGAGGTAGCTCAAGTCCTTGCGGTTGGGTTTACGCAATATACAACTCTTGTCCTCGACTGTTATCTCAAAGATTTCTCCGTGTTTCTGTTTCCAGGCAGATACCTGCTCTTTTGTATAATCCATTTTATTACTGTTTGAAATGTCTTAAAATACCGTTTGAACACATCAGGCACTCTTCTTGTCTGTGAACAGGAAAGGCAATGTCTTCTCCTGAAACTTGTCGCCCTGCTTCCATTCGGTATTATCCTCTGTAAATTCACAGCCGATTAGTATATCCGTTGTTATCACGTCACCCTTCGTAGGATTACCGTATGAGGCGACAATATCGAAACTGGCATCCAAAATGTCACCGCCACTGGCCTGTTTCAAGGCTTCGTATTCAGACTGCAACAAAGTGATTTCACCATCGTATGTCTTGTTGCCCCGCTGTATGCTGTGAGGCTTGTTCCCTTTGGCATGCAGAAGTTCTTTCTCCTGCTTGGCACTGTATTTGACTCCGCGGAGTCCAGTAACCGGACGACCGGCAAGCACTACACTGACATCCGACCATTCGTATTCTCTCGTATTTGCCATAATTTTCTCTTTTCTTTATTATACTGATGCGACAAGGAAACCCAGATTAATATCGAGATAGCGACTGTAACCGTGGGGACGCGCTTTAACCGAGACCAGTATCCTCGATGTGCTGACCACATTCTGCTTTTCGTTGATATAACATTTACAGCCGTTGCCATCCTGCCCCGCACTCAATTCTCCGTTAGCGGTCATTTGGCGGTTAATGGCATTCTCAAATGCCTGTTGCCAACTTTTGATCACGCCATGTAACATCGTACCGTCTTCGTTCAAATCTATTTCGTCAATCATAAAATCCAGTGCAGTGTCATAAGTCACCCTGTATGCTTTGTCTATCACTCTTCGCGGGGCAAGATGAGCATAGTCGTCTGTCACATCGCAGGCCATGCTGTCATCGGTAAAGTAATAACCGCTACGGCCTACATACTTACGGGGAGTTATATATCCCTTGGCATATATGTCCGAAACAATACTACCACTCTCCTCTATTTTCTTGCTGCCGATAAACATCTCTGTCGGAAACAAGCTGCCATCCTTGACACGACCGATATTACGCTGCACCGGAATGGAGGACACACGCCCTAACATTGTGCCGATACAGGCACCACTGCCGCCCTGCTCAGTATCACCAATCAAAATGCACACACGATTGTATTTCTCCTGTGTGAGGTCTTTAAGTTCTTTGGTCTCGTCATATCCGTAACCTTCCAAAGCAAAGAACAATGGAGCGTAAAGTTCGGTTGTCGCCCATTCGGCCAATTGCTGTGCCTTGGGAAGCGCGGAGAACACATCAGGAGAAAGTCCGTTCACACTGGCACCACTGGCACTGGTATTCACATTCGCGAGGCCTATACCCCGCAAGGCTCCGTTCTGCTTGGTGATAAGATGGCGAATAAAACCCTCACCGGTCTTCGTATAGTCACACAAACTTGTCATAGTCACCGTGGGAGATACCGGGTAAAGTATCAACTTGGTTCCGCTGTCGGCTTCATCATAGAACTCTTTCACGTGCTTGTATAATACGGCATTGTTCTCCTCTGTCACACCCAAAGCGATAAGGTCATCCATACTGTTCACGGAATACGCCTTATTTAATGGGAATGTATCACTGACTGCTGACGCACCGCAAACAAGGGCCATAAGCCCGTCGGGACTTTCCCCGACAGTACCTAACTGGCCGTTTAAGAATTGTATTTTAACTCTTGGTAATTGCATAATATTCTTTGTTTATACACCAGACGCCTCGATAATGGCAGCCACACCTTTCTTGTCATAACGACGGTAAGATCCGCCAACACGCATCAGAAACGAATAGATGTCACCATAATAGGTCGGATCATCCGTGTTATCGAACATTTTCACATCGCCCAAGGCACGACTAACGCACTGGCTTTGCCAGGCAAGGCCCGAGGCAAGCTCTCCCGCCTCACCGGCTTCATTCCATTTCAGCAAGCTTTTGTCGGCCTTTACACGCAGCACTTTTGAACGCTGCATAATTTTAAAACCGTACAGATTGCCAAGCACACCTTTCTGGGCATCTGCCGAGGCAAGGAATGCACTCAACTCCTTTTCGGTGAGGTCACCCAGAAGGTCGGCATACATCACTGCATCGAGCAGGATGTAACGACCATCGGCAGGAACATCATCTACGTTAAACTTCGTCATCAAATCCAGCACAGAGGCTTTCGTCAGCTTCTTGCGAGTACCGGTGGCCTTGTCGCTGGTATGAGTGGCGCGAGCGGCACCTGCGGTCTCTACAACAGTATCGGCACAGAACCAACGGTAGAGTAGATTCTGATGGGCATTCTTTTGGAGCTCCATGCGGTCGTTCCATAGTATGCTCTGACGCTTGTCATAGCTCAGTTCCACCATGTCTATGTTGGGAATGTAAATGGGGTTGGTCGTCAGTTCATCCATGTCGTAGGTCAGGTCGTTGTCAGAACGCTGGCTGACACTCGCCGGCTTTTTAGTACGGTTAATTTCCACACCGGAGGGAACACCGGCATTGGGGATATGTACGGTCTTATTGCTCACAAAGATGCTGTCGTCGATACTCTTCGTGGCAAAACTGTTGTCAGGGAAGAAGTTCTCCTGAATGGTAGTCAGCCAGATCTCTTTGTTTAATGCCATTTTCTTTTGAATTTAAAGATTATTGATATTGGTTGTCAATTTTTGTAGTCCACACCGAACTTGTCCTTGAACTTGGATGCAAAAAGTTCCGGATCGGAGGTCTTCAATTCAGCCAACTTATTCTCCTTGTCAAGTTCGTCCCATGTCTTATTTTCATAATTACCTGACCTTGATCCGGACTGAATAAAGTCTACGGCACGTCCTACACCCTTATGAGGTCTCATACTGTTTATCAGTGCCATCGTGTTGTCACGGTCACATTCCATAAGCTTTGTCATCGTATCTACTTGTTCTTTGGTAATACGACCGTCCGACACGGCTTGATTGAGGAATGTCTCAATTTCCTTTTTCTGCATACTCTCCAGTTGCGCCTTGTAAGTATTATTAGCCTGCTGGAGGGCATCTGCCTTTGCTGCCTTGTTGGCAAGTTCTCTGATGTGTGCTGTTATAGCCCCGGCATCCGCCTTGTCCTGAAAAGACGGAATTGCCCTAATGTCATCTATTAATGCCATTGTTTTCTCGTTTTGTGGCTCACGTTGGAGCCGGTTATTAAAATAGTGATATATCTCTTCTTCTGTCTTCGGTGGTTCCTCCATAGTGGTCATATCGTAGATTCCGTCAGCCAGTTTCATGCGTACCGCCTCACCGGCATCTATCCAATGGTCTTTTTCGTCGAAATATTTCTCCTGTATATCTTTTGCAGACATGCCGCAGCGACCGGCTATCATATGGGCAAGGTCGCACTGCAGCACTTCCATCTGGTCAGCCATCTGGCGGAGGGCGGAGGCATTGCCCCACGTACCACCGCTCACACTATGTAGCATCAGCTTCGCGTATGGGGACATATACAGGGGCTTGCCGCAAAGGGCTATGATAGCCGCAATACTCGCGGCCACACCGTCCACATAGATGGTTATGTCGCTCGTGGACTGACGGAGGGCGTTATATATCGCCATGCCACTGAATACATCACCGCCCCTGCTGTTGATGCGCACGTCTATCTTGTCATACTGGGACTGCAGGGCAAGAAGCTCGCTCACCACACGGCCGCTCTCAACCTTATATCCGTCACCAATATCACCGTAAAGCAGCAATGCCACGGTATCCTCACCGGGAATTATATTAAAAAAATTTTTTCTCATCCGCACTGTTTTTGCCGCAAAGTTCGCAGGTTTTTCCGCCACTGCAAAATGCCGTTTTTGTCATAAGCACCAGCAGTGTATTTCATAGTCACGCAGGATGTTATCATAAAAACACACTTTCTTTTTCTCCTTGATTATTCGGAACTTTGCAACGCTTTTATACATAAAATATGGCTAATACGAACATAGACAAAAAGGACATCGCAAAATCGCTCTATCTAAATGGTAACTTCACACAGGAGGAAATCGCAGCTAAAGTAGGTACGACCAGACAGACGGTTTCAAGATGGGTAAAGGAAGGCGGATGGGAGCAATTGAAGGCTTCTATCACGATTACTCCAACCCAGATACTTGCTGGGCTGAACCGGCAGATTGTAGAAATCAACAACAATATCAACACAAGAGAGGAGGGCAAACGATTCGCTACAGTCACGGAAGCGGACACGCTTGCCAAACTGGCATCGGCCATTAAGAAAATCGAAAATGATGTGGGGATAGCGGATATAGTAAATGTGGGGATCCGCTTCACTAATTGGCTCCGCCCCCTCGGTATGGAAAAGGCCAAAGAATACAATGAGCTGTTTGACGCATTCATCAAAGACCAATTGAAATGACACAAGAAGACAAGAAAGCCCTCCAACGATGGGAGGAGCACCATAAGGCTCTTGCGGCAGACATCCCGGTGGAAGACTGGATGTCCAAACAGGATATTGAAAAGAAACGTGTTCAGCTGGAGAAAGACCCTGTTGAATGGATAAAATACTTCTTCCCCAAATATGCAAAGTATGATTTCGCGCCTTTCCATGTACGTGCCATCAGACGGGTTATTGAACACGACGAATGGTACGAAGTTCTGTCATGGAGCCGTGAACTGGCAAAATCTACGGTCGCCATGTTTATTCTCATGTATTTGGCACTCACGGGACGGAAAAAGTTTATTGTACTTGCATCGGCCACGGAAACATCGGCCATACGGCTGCTGACACCGTACAAACTGAACTTTGAGAACAATCCGAGGCTGAGACAGTTTTATGGGAATCAGGTCACACTCGGTTCTTGGACGGACAAGGATTTTACTGCACGGTGCGGGGCAAAGTTCGTGGCATTGGGTGCCGGATCAGCTCCGCGCGGTGCAAGAAATGAAGAGGTACGCCCTGATGTTATCTACATGGACGACTATGACACGGACGAGGACTGCCGCAATCCGGAAACGCTCAAAAAGAAATGGGACTGGTTTGAGGGTGCCCTCTACCCTACCCGTTCCATTTCTGAGCCTACATTGATTCTGTGGTGCGGCAATATCATCGCCAAGGACTGCTGTATCAAAAGAGCCGGGGAAAAGGCCAGACACTGGGACATAGTAAACATACGGGATAAGTACGGACGCAGCACATGGCCGCAAAAAAACACGGAGGAACAGATTGACACGGTGCTTTCAAACATATCGTCAAAGAATGCACAGGCGGAGTATTTCAACAATCCGGTGTCAGAAGGTACCATATTCAAAAACCTGCCTCTCGGAAAGGTGCCTCCACTACGTAAGTTCCCGTTCCTTATTATCTATGGCGACCCTGCTTATTCAGACTCCAGAAAGAAAGCAAGCAGCACGAAGGCACTATGGCTCATTGGTAAACACAGGGGGATTTATTATATCATCAAGGGATTTCTTGCACGCGAGCTTAACTCCACATTCATATCCTGGTACTTTGACCTCATGGATTATGTCGCAGGCAAAACTGCCGTGTACTGTTACATGGAGAACAACAAACTGCAGGACCCGTTCTTCAACCAGGTTTTCAAGCCGCTGTTGCGCGAGGAGGTGAAAAAACGCAAACGGGAACTGTATATCAAAGGGGACGAACGGAAAAAGACAGAGAAGGCAACGCGTATTGAGGCCAATCTGGAGCCGATTGACCGCAACGGGGCATGGGTATTCAACGAGGAGGAACGCGACAACCCGCACATGCAGGAACTGATAAACCAGTTCAAGCTCTTCGAGCTGCATCTGCCATATAATGCCGACGGTCCGGACTGCATCGAGGGCGGTATCACTATCATATCGGAAAAGACAGCAGAACTGCAGCCTACCATAACCATCTCATACAAGGAGCTTAACGAACAAAACTCATATAGAATGTAATTATGAATAATTTCATCACTACAGAGGACTACGATGCAACCATACATCGTGAAATCCTTGACTCGCTTTTACGCAAGGAGGCAAGTACATACGACCCGCAGATTATCGAGATATGCGAGGACAGGGCGGTTTCTGAAATGCGCTCGTATCTGAACAAGTCATACGACTGCGACAGCATCTTCTCGGCTGCCGGTTCCGATAGGCATCCCCTTATTCTCATGTTCGCCATAGACATCACGGTATATCATATCTTTTGCCAGCACAACCCTTATAAAATAGCAAAGATAAGACAGGACAGATACGAAAGAGCCGTAGAGTGGCTGAAAGGGGTCATGAAAGGAGATATAACCATTGACGGGGCACCGATGCTGCCAGAAGGGGAACTGGGAGATAATTCGCCATGGCAGATACAGACAGACGAGATACGGCCGACATTCAGATAAAATTCGTATTTTATGAAAAAAGATAGAAATAAAAAGAACAAACTTATCACGCAAGGTGGTATGCGTGTGGAGAAAGGGCAAAGACTGCCGGATGTGATATTGCAGATGCCGGAAATTTTCCTTTTTGACTTGAACGCATACATGAATGCGGTTACACAGGCCAAAAGCATTGACTATTCATGCCGAACAAGGTTATTTGACATGTATGAATCAGCTACGCTCGATCTGCATCTTTCCGGGGTTTTGGCAAAACGTCTGCGCGGAGTCACACGCTTGCCAATAGAATTTCAGCGCAACGGAAAACCGGATGAGGTTATCAACAAACAGTTACGCTCACCGTGGTTCAAGGAGCTTAGAAAAGAACTTATCATGTCTGAGTTCTGGGGATTCACACTCGTACAGTTATACCTTGACGAAGAGGGAAATATCCGTTATGACCTAATCGACCGCAAACATTATGATCCGGTGAGAAAAGTGCTGCTTAAATATCAGGGAGACCAGGATGGCATCCCCATTGAAAACTTCGACAACATTCTGTTTGTTGGATCCGATCGAAAACTGGGGATCTTTGCAGAACTTATGCCGGCTGTACTTTACAAACGCGGTGACATGGCGGACTGGGCACAGTTCTGCAACATTTTCGGCATGCCCATACGTGAATATACATACGATGCAGGGGACGAGACGGCACGCAGGAGGCTTATCGCCGATGCACGCAGACAGGGGACCAACGCGGTGTATATCCACCCCAAGGACAGTGAGCTGACATTGGTGGAGGCCGGGAACAAGACCGGTTCGTCTGACTTGTACAAGACGTTTGCCGACTACTGGGACAAGGCTATGTCTATCAGGGTGCTCGGCAATACGCTGACCACTGATGCACAGGACACCGGTACACAGGCACTCGGAACGGTACACAAAAAAGAAGAGGACGAAATGAACGCGGATGACAGGAATTGTATTCTTGACATTCTAAATTATAAGATGCGCCCGATTTTTGCTAACCTGGGATTCAATGTGGAAGGTGGTGAGTTCGTATATGCCCAAAAAGACAAAATGGAACCGACACAGCAGCTCACCATCGTACAGGGACTCAAGAACATGGGACTGCCAATGGATGACGACTGGCTGTATGAGACATTCGGGGTGGAAAAGCCCAAAGACTATGACAAGCAGAAAGCGGAGGCGGAGGAGCAGAGACAGGCTATTAAACGACAATTGGACGGAGTTGAAGACAAGGATAAAAAGGAGTTGAACACCGCTCAAAAATCGTTCAAAAACCGTTTGAGGAGTTTTTTCGGAATAGCCCCGGACACCGGGGCGGACACAGAGTTCTGATTGATACGCTTTACTATGGTGACAGCCACTGTACATGCGGTTGTCATTTCCATAATACAGAATCATTACGCTTTGACGCGAATGTGCTTGACGGTTTCATAAGGAAAGTCTACAACGGTTTTGATACGGCAAGCGAGGTGGAACGATCTATGTGGAAAGAGGTACTGCACATCATCAATGATGCGACGGTGGAGGGACTTGCGGAGGCTCCGGTACCACCTACACATGACAAACTGTTCTATCAGCAGCTACGCCACTCTAACGAGGTGTTTGCCGCATTCAAGGTTCACATGATGGGCGAAGACATGGCAGCAAAGTTGTTTGACGGACAAGGTAACCTTAAACCGTTTGACAGATGGCTCGCGGACATCAGCAGCATATCATCGCATCAGGTGGGAGCATGGCTGCGCACAGAATATGACACGGCGGTCATACGGGCACATGCCGCGGCAGACTGGCAGGAGTTTATACGGAACAAGGATATCATGCCGAACCTTAGATGGATGTCTACCACATCACCGCATCCGGAGGGCAGTCACGAGAAATATTGGCGGTCGGGGCTGGTATTATCCATCGATGACCCGTTCTGGGACAAGCATCATCCCGGCGACCGTTGGAATTGTAAATGCTCTTTAGAAGCTACGGACGAACCGGTAAACAAACCTGTCGACATGGAACCGACGACACCGCAACGAGGACTGGAGAACAATCCGGGAAAGGACAGGCATATCTTTAACGATACGCACCCGTATTTTCCGGAAAAATGCAGCAATTGCTTCGCATACAAGAATAGCGGATTAAAGAACCGTCTGGCTCAGTTGTTCACCAACAGGCAGAAGGACTGTTACAACTGCCCGTTTATAGACGGGTGTTTAGATAGAGTATCAGCGAAACAGAAGATAGAAACCGATGCATTTGCTAAAAAGAAATTAGTCAAAGAAAATGACCTTATGCCAAAATCAGACAAGGAAATATGTGCTGCTGTTGTATCTGGTATGATAAACCGAACAAACAAAGTACGCAATACTTTCCTTAAGCACTGCCATCACGATTATGATGTGGATGCTGCCGTACATATATGGAACAACCCGACAGACATGAGATTTGTCAGGACGAGTCCGTTGGGAGAGGGTAAAAACATGTCTCTACCTAAAAATCAGGCAAACATCGAAAAAAAACGGCAAAAACTACACTTTGTTGAGTTTAAACAATATGAATTTGACTATCAAGGCAGAACCTTTGAAGTAAAACTTGCTTTGTGCGAACATGGATATGAGCAATTTTACTCACTTAAAGAAAAATAAAAAGTCCCTAACCTCAAGCCGAGACAGCCTATATGAGCGAAAGGGACACTGCAAAAATACAAATTATTTTTAATATGACCCCAAAAGAGATTGAAAAACGTATCATACGTGCCAAAGAAGACATACAAAAAGAGGTTACAGACCTACTTCCGCGCAAAGTCGGTGTCGTGGCTGTAAACCATTTCAAACAGAACTTCAGGGACGGAGGATGGCTTGACGACGGACTACACCCGTGGAAACGTACCCGCAGGCAGGACGGAAACACACCGGATGCCAAATACGGACCACTCACCTCCAGACGTGACCACCTCATGCGCTCCATACAGGCACGGATGGCTCCAGGCGAGGTTTCCATAGAGAACCCAGTTCCGTATGCAGCTATTCATAATGAAGGCGGTGATATTACCTCGCACCCGACTATTACAGGCAAAATGCGCAAATACGCATGGCGCATGGTATATGCTTTAGCCGGAGTCAAGGGGAAGGGGAAACTGCCCAA
Source organism: uncultured Prevotellaceae bacterium (assembly GCA_964567855.1). Classification (GTDB taxonomy): domain Bacteria; phylum Bacteroidota; class Bacteroidia; order Bacteroidales; family UBA3663; genus Liminaster. The sequence goes on along the minus strand of CAZMOE010000022.1, from coordinate 8,735 downwards.
AGAACTTCCGGCAGAGGCAGAAAAATGGAAAGGGCTTGCACTAACTAAGAAAAGCCGGCTCACCGTTCATGCGCATATACCGCAAAGACAGTTCATGGGAGACTCGTCAGAATTGCGTACAAAGATAAACAAAATCATTAACGAATCTATAAAACGGATTAAGGATGGAATCAATGCTTTATAGGCTTATATACCATATCAAAGAGAATATGCCGGAACTCTCGCTCGTCGATGAGGACTACGGACAACTGGAAGCACTGGACAAAAGCGAGGTGGATATGTACCCGATTACCTTTCCGGCTGTGCTCATCAACACGTTGGAAACGGACTGGTCCAACCTGAGCGAAAAAAGTCAGAAGGGGAAAACGCAACTTGTCTTCAGGCTTGTCATTGACTGCTATGATGATACTCATTACAGCTCCGGAACTATGGAAGCAATGGAGAATCGTCAGGAAATGGTCGCGGAACTGCACAGACTCCTGCAATGCTTCCGTCCTACCGGTTCAGGAGAGTTGATACGCGAAAAGTCCAGATTCTACACATGGAGCCATGGCATCAAGGTATATGAGATGACATACAGCATATCGGTGGAGGACATCATTCAGGAAACAATAAAAGCCGACGCTCCACGCAAGGTTGTGATTTCGGCAGGGAAACTTTAGACGGGACTTTGAAGCCGGTAAACTGGGGACGTTCGATGCGCTTGCCATCTACCATGGCACCGCTCTGTATCATCCTCCGGATTATCTGCATGACACGGCTCTCGCTTAGAAAGAACTCTTCTTCACTCAGCTTACGGATGGTATCATCAAAACGAAGGCGACGTACCTCCGTCCAATAATAGTAACGCTCAAACATCTTTTGGTCGCGCTGTTCTATCAGTTCCTTGTTCCTGCCTTTTGCCATAACGATGCAAAAGTAAGCATTTTAATCCACAATACTGAAAAAAGGAGACACTCCAAACGGAATGCCTCCTTTTTTCAGTTCAAGATGTGAACAAAGACGCCCTTGCCGGTATTAAAGACGGCAAAAAGAGGGTTCTATCTTTCGCCACACACCGTTCTCATCACGATGCCAGAAATAATAGTTTACCGCTGTTTTCTGAACGGTATTGCTCTCGCGGAACAAGTCCATTATCTCCTTGTATTCCTCATCGAACTTGGACTCCATCTCATACAACTTACTGATGCTCTTATAGTCCAAGTCTCCCTGACGGTTACGCTCCAGTAATGTCATGGCAAGCTGGTACATAGGGTCGTCATATCCTTTTTCGCTGCCGGCGACGTACGACTTCAGATACTCCATCAGACGCTCGGCTGCCATATCGGCACGTTCGTCAAAAGTCTTCACGTTATTGCAACGCACTTCCATTTTCAAATTACCGTCTACTATAGTGAAACTGCGTTGGTCATCCTTACGTAATTGGCCGTACTCTCGCATGACATCACAGAATGCCATGCTTTCACTCTCTATCCATTCGCGGAAAGCCCTCACATCCTCAACCAGTGGCAGCAGTCTGCCTTTCACATCATGTAAAAACTGGGCACGCAAACCCTCGTATGTTTCACGGCGGTTCTGACGGTCTTCCCGCTCCTGTTGCTGCAGTTCCGCCAGCAACGACTTACGTTCCTCTGGCGAAAGATTCTTGATAAGTTCCTGTTTGTTCATTTTCTTTAGTTTTAATGATTAATCACTTATTGTATTGTTGTCTTTAAGCAATCCGGCAAAAGCTCTGTCACGCTCGGCTTTTGTCTTATACTTCCCGATTGTCTTCCAGTCTCTGATTGTCCTCGCTTTTATATGAGGAGTCGGATAATCTCCTTTCCGGATAATGGAAAAGTCTGCTTCCAATAATTTGTTTTGGTCTTTTCTGTCCATCTTCTGTAATTTTATATTATTTGTCCTTTTGTTTTTTCAGTATCATACGCAGCTTCAATGAAAGTGCGTCAAGGTCTTCTATGCTCAACTGACGGAACTCCTTGCCAGCTATTTTAGGGCTTCCGCAATATCTGTTTACGGTATTCCAATCCGTTGTATCCACCCCTATCTTTTGCATCAGACGCAAACAGATGCTGCGCGAGTGTTTCAACTCTGACACATATTTTTCACGGAAATATCCTGTCATTGCCTCCATAGCCTCACACATGGCGTTGTATTCCTTCATGGTCACCTCACGAAGACTTTCCGTCCTGCCGCCTGTAAACTGCCTTACACAGCCTTTCTTAAACTCCTCACGCAAGTCATCGCTGCCAAAATGCATACGGTTCATAACGGCATAGAAACGCGCGAAATTGGTTACTTGCTGTTCCATTGTTATTGTCTGTTACTTGCTTTCCACTCCACTGTAACAACAGCATCAACCTCTCCGCTACCACCACACATCGGGCAGGGTATTTTCACGTCATCATGCGCATCGTCCCTACCCCAGAACCAGCCGTTCCCCTGGCAGTAATTACACTTATGCCCGGCACTCACCAGCTGTTCCTTGCCCGGTTTGCCCATGCGTGACGGGTGATTCAATTCGACATATCTTTTTACTCCACTCATAATATTCTTTATTTATGTTGTTAATCTTATTTCGCGCCCCAGTATTTCTCGGCTCCCTTTTCCCAGATGGTGTATTGACCGGTAGGACCGATAAAACGGCCTTTGGAAAATGCCTTGAAACCTTCTACCCATATCTTCAAGGTCGCATCATACATCACGCTCACGGCCGCACCACCACGGGGAGAACGGCCGCTCGCATGGCTGATGAATATCAGCAGCTTGTCACGGTGGCGTTCTTTCAGACGGATATAGTCCTTATAGCTCATCTGGGTGTATTGAAAAGAGTCTATCACCACGATGTTCCAGCTCTTACGGCGGCTCAGACGCTCGGACAGTTCGTTTATCGGCTCTACATCCAGCAGGTGGAACCTACGGCCGACATCACACATTCCATGACGCTGGAGGCTTTGCTGCATGGTCATGCTCGCGCCTTCCTCCAGACTGTCGTATGCCACACGATCATATTTGCAGAGTTCCTTGCAAAGTTGCATCACGAAGTTGGTCTTGCCGTTGCCGGAATTGCCCCAGATAAACCATACGCCGGTACGTTCCGGCTGACCGAAGGCTTCAGCCCATTTGCCCCCGAAGGCAAATACCTCACGCTTCCTGTTTATCACTTCATTCACTGTCAATGCCCTGCCCATAACATTATTTTCCATTCATTCGTTTTACTCTGTGGATGCTCTTTTTCACGCGACGCAAATCAAAGTCGCTCGCTTCGGCATCCCTCATAACTGTATCTATATCTTTGCGCTCACGCAATCCGTTGGCCGTACAAATGGCATATACATCATTCGGAGTGGTTTCCTCCAGTTCGAAGTATTTGCGCCCTATGCGGCTGTAGAACTCTTTATAGCCGGGCTTCTCCCAACGGAGGCCGTTCTTGATGCGCTTCTTGATATAGTCGGTACTCATAAACACCACACCGCATTTGTCCTCCAACTTGTTGTACAGGCTGATGAAGTAGTGGAACACGCTTTCCGTCAATTTGTCCGCCTCGTCGAATATCAGGAGCGGGGCATCCATCTGTATCAGGTTGGCAAGTATCGCCTTCCAGAGCTCACGCACGGTATAGCCCTCGCCACGGATACCCACAAGGCGGGCTATCTCACGCACGAACTCGCCCTTGTATATGTCTTCCGAACACTGCATATAGAAGACCTCACGGTGTTCCTCGGCATATATCTTTGCCGTGGTGGTCTTGCCACAACCGGCCTCACCGACTACCCATGTGACATTTTTCCATTTCTGGGCATCGTCAAGCGCAAAGCTGATTTCCTGATAGGCTACGGTCTCCACTATCTGCCAGCCGTCACAGCTGTCACCGATAGTACCCACTTGGTCACCTATTTTACGCCACATGTCCTCACTAATATTCTCCCACTTGCCGTTCAGGATGCTGCTCACAGTTCCGGCACTGGTGTCTTTCAGACTGCCCACGGCCTTGTTTTGACTCGGGTACTTCGATACGTACATTTTCAAGCGGGTACATATCTGCTCTTTTTCTTTTAATGTCAGTTTCATATCTCTTGTTTTTTTATAGTTTACCTGCTACTTTCTGAGGATTCAGGGTTATTGTCTTGTCTTCCAAATCACCCCAATCCATATTGCTTATTTTCTTTGTCACCCGACCTAAACTCAGTTCCTCCGGTTCTGCATTATATCTCCGTGTGCGTCGGTCGATCTGACGCTGGACATCCGCACGCACTCCTTTCAGATTCGGGGTGACAAGACCGTGCTGTTCCGGTGACATCCCTTCTGCGTATTCTATCTCTCTGCCTTGCACCTGACGCTCGATACGGTTCTGCTCCATGGCGGTCTGCTGTGCCCGGATAAAGGCTGCCTCGCCTTCTGTCTGCTCCTGTATGGCACGGTGTATCACGATATACGGCTCTGCCACACGCTCAAAACGAAGACCGCCGGCTTTGTCCTTCCAGTACAGCCTGATGCTCGCAAAATCATATGGATCGTATTTCACGACGAACTTCTGATAGGTGTGCGTCCTGCGCCACTCTGTATCCGGAACACCGGGCTCGCTCATCACCTCATACCTGCGCTTCTGGCCTTTGATGGTCACCTCAATGCCACTGCTGGTAAATGTGCTCATTTTGTCGCATTGCACCCAGAACATGTCTATCATGTCGTTGACCGTCACAACCGGCGTGTCTGGGTTCACGCTTTTCTTATACATATCGATGCGCCGCTCGCCTGTTACCGGATGGAGCATTTCGTTCCATTCCATTCTCGCCTTCAGGTAAGCGACTTTCAGTTCCTCAAGCGTGTACAATTTGTCTTTATTCGCCTCGATGAATTCCATATTGGGACGGCTGTCCGCCTTTTTGGCGGTTATATTCTGACCGGTAAACCGCCAGTCTTTATGCAACACCTGCTGTTGGAACCTGCCGAAAGCACTCTCAATGGTCTTTGAGGCTCCGTTATACGGGGCGGTGGTTCTGTGGACATGGCACAACCTGTCAAAAAAGCGTTGGTTCTGCAGCTTTTTGTGTCCTCCCTGGTTGTCATGCACTATCTCGTATGGTTTGTGACCGCTCACCTGTATCGCCATGCGGTATGCCATGTATTGCGCCTCATAGTCCTCCGTGTCGCTGATGCAGAAGCCTAAGAACACCTCCGTAGCCGCATCCATAACCTCATACACGCTGGTCGTTCTCACCTTGCCATCTTCGTCACGGTAATACAAGTTTATCTTCGTTCCATCACCGTACCAAAGCGCGTCACGCATCGTAGGCAACTGCGTCTTGTGCCGGCGGTCAAATTTCTGATGAGCGCTCATCTCGCCATACACGGCATCATGCCACAGGGGCTCGACAGCAGGGCTGTTCAGCCATGTTTTCAGGCTGCGCACGCTTTTCAACGGCTTCCATCCCCTACCCGCTGCCTCGGTATTGAATGCGTCGAATATCTGGCGGTCTGTAAGCACCGGAACACGGCTGCGCTTCATGGCGATAAGCCGGCGGCCGGCATCCTCGGTTATTTTCAGCGTGTTCTTGTTACCTATCTTACCACTGATTAGTACCTTATATCCGTCTTTCTTGTATTGGTTCATTTTCTCTTTCAGACGCGCAAGGTTTTTGGGTAGCGTGTGGTCAGTCACATCACGCAATTTCTCACTTTGGGCAAACACAATGTCCCAAAGATCGCTGCGTCTGCCGTTGCCGAGAGCATTGCTTGTCGCCACAAGTTCGTTCATACGCTTCCACAACATTCCGAGCACGCTTGCATTCATCGTATATTCTTGTATCAGTTTCTCACTAAGTCGGGTTTGAACACCGTTCAAATCGTATTCAAACGACTCGTAAAATTCACGGGCTTCCTCATCAATCCTCACGGTATCGCGCAATTCCTGGGCTTTCAGTATGTCATCAGGCTTGCCGTATCTCGACTCGAACTTCATCTTGTATTTCAAAGGCAGGGAAGCATATTCATACAGAGCTACTGTGTTTTCACCTCCGCCACGACGTGCACAACGAATGTTGCCGCGTTGGACGTTCTTCATAAGCGTTTGGCCGGTAACTATTGGTTGTTCTCCACCCGTCAGCTCCTCAAAGGTTACGCATAATATTCTCTTGTAAAACTCCATACTGCAGCTCCCTTATTTTTTCAATTCATCTGATAAGCCACCTGCCGAGAGCCTTGATGCCCTCATAGATTGGGAACATCAGAAAAAAATAAACCACGCCTACAACTTTTTCCGGCAGTGACATGTCGTCATAGCTCCACTTGAAGCTCAGCACGAACCACATGCAAACAAGGCCAAGGAATACCGCAAGCGTCATCTTTAACACTGTCTTCATATACCGTCCTCCTTAATCGCCTATTTCAACACCACCGAACTGCTCCTTAGCCACCTTGCGTATCTTACGGGCAAGCAGACTGTTCTTCTTAAAATTCAATGCCTTGCTCACCATCTCGGGTGTGCAACTTAATACCTTGGCTATTTTGCCGACATTGCCATACTCCACTACTATTTTTCTCATATTCTTATTACATTAGTATTTGCGGACGGTCGCGGACTCGAACCGCGGACAATAGCTTCTCCTGACCGGAGTTTCGCTTGTTCTGCCAACTGAACTAACCGCCCTCACCTGTTTATTTATCAAACATCGAAAGAATGCACGTCTTGTCTTCTTCCCACAGAGGCAACCCCATCTCCAGTTTCATCCGCACCACCTCACGCTGACCGATAAGTTTGACTGCCTCCCTATAGAAGTCTGTGTCCTCATAGACACAAGCCTTACCAAGCAGAAATTCGGCAAGTTCCGTATTCTTGGTCTCCTGCTGGCTCTGCATCTGCTTAATCTTATTCATAGCCATATCATAGGCTTGCTCAGTAATCTTCTTCTCATCCGTCACACGATTGAGCAGTTCCCAAAATTTCTTCCCTTTAAATAAGGCGCAAAACTCGTCCTTATCCATATCATCACCACAACCCATATAAATGTCATGTACAATACAAAAATCATCTGCACTCAGGCTGATGTGTGTCCTCTCTTCAAATTCTTTCTGTGTCATTGTTTCTATTTTTTAAATCATTCTTTATTCTCGCCAAATATTTGTACCTTTGGCGCGCTGTTCATATTCTGAACACGCTGCAAAGATATAAAACATTTCGCAATCTGCGAAGTGAAAACCAAACTATTTTTCGCATTTTGCAAATATTATGACTAAAAAAGAACGATTGGAGGCAATTATTGAGCAATACAGCAGTGGCAAACCGTCTGTATTTGCGAAATTGATGGGTGTAGCACCGTCAACTATTAGTTCTTGGTTATCTCGTGACACAATGGATTACGACCTAATTTTCGCAAAATGCGAAAACATATCACCCGAATGGTTACTGACGGGAAAAGGGTCTATGTTAAAAGGAACAGAAGATACACCAATTGCGCATTATACTGATAATCCACAAATGGACATACCCCTTATTCCACTCAGTGCCATGGCTGGAGCTTTAACAGGAGAAACGTCCGTCCTTGAATATGAATGTGAAAGATATATTATACCCGCGTTCAAAGGAGCTGATTTTCTTATGCCTATAAAAGGAGACAGCATGACACCAACCTATCGTTCCGGCGACATTGTTGCCTGCCAACGCGTCCCAATGTCAGACCTTTTCTTCCAATGGAATAGACCTTATATAATAAACACGAATCAAGGGCCACTCATCAAACGAATAAAACCCGGTTCAGACAGCCAACACGTACTCATCGTATCTGACAACAAGGAATACGACTCATTTGAATTGGCATACGAAGACATCTACAATGTTGCCCTTATTATAGGAACAATCAGGTTAGAATAAACGAAATACACCCACAGTTTTCGCTCTTTTTTACGTAAATAACTAAGTACATGTACTTTTTTATAAATTCCGCCCTTCGAAAACGGTTGCTTTCTGTATTTTGCCCCTCGAAAACTATAAAAAGCAATCGTTTTCAACCGTTTCAGACCCGTCCGCCCGTTTAATCCACTTTTATTTATGTTAAAAGTGTCCACCCAAATGTCCACCCAAGTGTCCACCCAACCCACTTTTTGAGCATAAAAAAAGGAAGCCTAAGCTCCCCTGCATAACCCCTACCCTACCATAGGAGCGTAAAAACGTTCAAAGGGCTATTCTTGCCCCTCTATGCGCCTCGTTCCACGTATAAGCGTAGATTGCTTTATAATAGCGCATTTCGTGGCCACAGTGCCATTTCCAGACAGTCCGGCGTGCAGCAGATAGTTCTTTGTGGCTCCAACGTCCTGAGCCGTTAAAACGGTATATACAGCAGATATACTCGCAAAATAATAGTCCTTACGCTCATAGCGTCCCCTATCCAATAGATGTACATGTATAACCTTTGCCATATCCTATATATTTTGATACAAATATACTAAATAATCACTATATAGAATAAAATCAAGGTAAAATGTTATCATTAAGCCGCAATATAATACATCAAAAGAAAAAAGGCCACAACCGCACTGGCAATGTTACATTTTCCTGTTAAAACACCATTCAAATGTTCTTTGAATGTAACACAAACGTAAAGCAAATGTTACGTTTCGTTTTTGCCTACTACATCAACTCGCCGCAGTTCAAAACGCACGTAACTCACTTGTATACAACACCTTTAGACAAGACTGGCAATCAACACACATTTACACATTTCGTTTTATCCCCCGTA
>CAZMOE010000021.1:15772-38638 GCA_964567855.1 uncultured Prevotellaceae bacterium | reverse complement strand
TCGATGCGATCCAGCAAAGGGCCGGAAATACGTCCCAGATACTTTCTGACCTGAGTTTCCGAGCACACACAATCACGTGTAGGGTGATTATAATAGCCGCAAGGGCAAGGATTCATCGAAGCGACGAGCATCACCGACGACGGATAGGTCACCGTGTTCTTTGCCCGGGCAATGGTAATGACACGATCTTCCAACGGCTGTCTCAATACCTCCAGCACTTCACGCCGGAATTCCGGCAATTCATCTAAATAGAGCACGCCGTTATGAGCCAGCGAGACATCACCCGGCATGGGGTTCACCCCGCCGCCGATCAAGGCGACACTCGAAATGGTGTGATGAGGCGCCCGAAACGGGCGCCGGGTAATCAGCCCTGTCTCGGCGCGCAGGCCGGCCACCGAATGGATCTTAGTGGTTTCCAAAGCCTCGGAAAGCGACAAGGGCGGCAAAATAGAGGGCAGGCACTTGGCCATCATGCTCTTGCCGGCACCGGGAGGACCCACCATAATGAGATTGTGGCCGCCGGCGGCAGCAACAGCGAAGGCCCGCTTGACCGCCTCCTGCCCTTTAACGTCGGCAAAGTCGACAGGGAAAGTCCGCTCGGCCTGGGAAAACAAAGCCCGGGTATCGGCCTCTATCCGCTCCAGCCGGGAAACACCGTTCAAGAAAGCGATGACGTCGCGCAGATGGTCGGCCACCAACACCTCAAGCCGGTTGACGACAGCCGCTTCGCGCGCATTCTCACGTGGCACGATGATGCCTTTCAGATTCATCTCGCGGGCCTTGATGGCCATCGGCAAACAGCCCCTCACGGGCTTGACGGTCCCGTCCAGGGAAAGTTCCCCGACCATCATATATCCGCCAAGGATTTCGACGGGAATCCTGCCGTCGGCCGCCAGAACGGCCACGGCTATCGGGACGTCGTAAAGCGATCCCTCCTTGCGGACATCGGCGGGAGCCAGGTTGATGGTCACCTGCCGGCGCGGCATGTGCTGACCCACTTCCCGCAAAGCGCTTTCTATACGGTCGCGGCTCTCTTTGACAGCGGCGTCAGGCAATCCGATCAGCACGACCCGGCAACCTGCCGAAACCGAAGTTTCACAATATACGGGCGTGGCGTCTATGCCCTGCACCGCAGCTGAAATTGTCCTGACTACCATAGGCTTGATACTTTATCTTCTATTATTTCCGGAACGGGAACGACCTCCCGGCGAACGATTGTTTCCAACCGGCAACACGCCCGGGGCCAGACGAACCGGCAAGCTGTCGAGCCGGACACGGAGATCGTCATCCACGCGGCCTTTGTATTTCAATGTAGAGGCGGTGCCGAGCAACAGCGCAACGGGAATCCGCCGCACAGCCCACGACCGGACAGCCGGATGGTTGAAGCCCTCCTGCAGCCAGACATGACGGCCGGGCACCTCCCTGACAGCGGCCCGCCAGGCGGCGCTGTCGGCGGCATGAAGGCAAAAGGTCACCATACCCAATTGCCGGGGCTTTCCCGCAGGCTGTTTACGAAGCCGGGCGAGATTTTCATCACCGACACCATAGTCGCGCCCCCAAGCGACCAATTTTTCAAGTGCCTGCACGGACAGCGTATCATAATCGGCCCAGAAAACGAGCAGCTGCACGTCTCTGTTCAGCGATGTCAACGTAAAAGATTTGCCCTCCATGTCGGTAAAAGTAAAGTTCTTCAACGTATGATTCCGCCTCAGAATCTCGAAATTGGTATCCATAAACCGGTCGATATCGGCCATCAGCCAATCCGGCCTGGCCGCCGGCAGAAGGCGACCCAGACAACGACGGACAAAAAGCGTATCGCCGAGCACCTGCATCTGATCGCGCAACAGCAAAGCCGTCCGCACGGAGGCCGGGTGACGTCCGCACAAAGAGTCGATCATAGCTCTCCGGCGGGCAATGGAATGAAGGGCCAAGGTGTCGGATACAGCCTGCAGCCAGCCGTTCAAAGTATCGGAGGGGGAGAATGCGGCATGCCCGGTACTGTCGAGCACGACCTCATACCGCCCGCCGGGAACGGCGTACATCCTGGCCACATGCCCGTCGGAAGTTTCTACATAGAGTTCACTGACATCCGTTGCGCCGGAGGTGAAAGAAAAACGGCCGGAAGGATCCAAAAGAAGCTGTGCACCGGTTAACGTATCGTGGCGATCGGCCATAACATAAACGGTAACGCTATCGGCCGGATTTTTCGCGCCTCTGAGATAGTGACCGGTCACCGAATAGCTGCCGACAGCAGGAACATCGGAAGAGGAGGTCCTATCGGCGCAGCCGCAACAGGCAATCATCATGTAGAAGGCCGATACAGCGACGCAGGAAAGAGCTCTCACACGCTTTCCGCCCATCCGCCGAAAAAATAAATCATGAAATGACTTCATCATGGTGTTATATGTGGAGGCGAAGTTACAGGATTTGGAAGAAATATACAAATCTTTGATGAAAATTCCCGCTCCGGCAACCGAAGAACTTCCTCGTCAACCGACGGAGAACGGCCACGCAACAGATAAAATGACCGCCCCTATTTTTTATTTAGCCGCCATTCACTATCTTTGTCCCCGTTTTTGCAGGCAGCCGGTTACCGGAGGATCGACAACGTTCCGTTTTTCCCGGGCCGGACTTCTGCCGGGCCGGCAGAAGAAAAACCGCCGGAGCCTGTCCCCTTCAACAAACACATCATCACTCAGCGAAAAAAAATTATGGTATCAATAGACGGACTGACAGTCGAATTCGGCGGAACAACCCTTTTCAAGGATGTTTCTTTCGTCATCAACCCCAAAGACCGCATCGCCCTGATGGGCAAAAACGGAGCCGGGAAAAGCACGTTGCTCAAAATTCTGGCCGGAGTACGTCAGCCGACACGCGGATCGGTTTCCGTGCCCAAGGACTGCACTATCTGCTACCTGCCGCAGCATCTGATGACAGAAGACCGCCGCACCGTGTTCGAGGAGGCATCCCAAGCATTCGCTCACCTCAAAGCCATGGAGCAGGAAATAGAGGAGCTGAACAATCAGCTGGCCACCCGCACCGATTATGAAAGCGACAGCTATATGGCCCTCATCGAAAAGGTGACGGCAATGAGCGAGAAGTTCTATGCCATCGACATGACCCATTTTGAAGAGGACGTAGAGAAGGCACTTCTCGGTCTGGGCTTCAAGCGGGAGGATTTCAACAGGCCGACCGCCGAGTTCAGCGGCGGCTGGCGCATGCGCATCGAGCTGGCCAAGCTTCTCCTGAAAAATCCGGACGTTCTTCTGCTCGACGAACCGACCAACCATCTCGACATAGAGTCCATCGGCTGGCTGGAAGAGTTCATCACCGACAGCCCGATGGCTGTCGTCCTCATCAGCCACGACCGCAAATTCGTAGACACGATCACCACCCGGACCATCGAGGTTACCCTGGGCCGCATCTACGACTATAAAGCGAAATACAGCCACTATCTGGAACTCCGCAAAGAGCGCCGGGCCCAGCAGCAGAAACAATATGACGAACAGCAGAAGCAAATTGCCGATGCCAAAGAGTTCATCGAACGGTTCAAGGGCACCTACTCCAAGACCTACCAGGTGCAGAGCAAAGTGAAATGGCTGGAAAAACTGGAGTTGGTGGAAGTCGACGAAGAGGACACCTCTGCCCTGAGGCTCAAATTCCCTCCCTCGCCACGCAGCGGCAACTATCCGATCATTGCCGAGGGCGTAGGCAAAAGCTACGGCGACCACAAGGTATTCCATGACGCTACATTTACAATAGAACGGGGCAACAAGGTCGCCTTCGTCGGCAAAAACGGCGAAGGAAAGTCCACTATGGTCAAGGCCATCATGAAAGAAATCGGGCATGACGGTTCTCTTACGCTGGGACATAATGTCCAGATCGGATATTTCGCCCAAAACAGTGCATCTCTTCTTAACGAGGAACTGACGGTCTACCAGACCATCGACGATATCGCCGTCGGCGACGTGCGGCTGAAGATCCGCGACCTGCTGGGAGCTTTCATGTTCGGCGGTGAGGACAATCAGAAAAAGGTCAAAGTTCTCTCCGGCGGCGAACGCGTCCGCCTCTGCATGATCAAGCTATTGCTGGAGCCGGTCAACCTCCTCATTCTCGACGAACCGACCAACCACCTCGACATGAAGACCAAAGACATCCTGAAACAGGCCTTGCGCGATTTCGACGGCACCCTTATCGTGGTCAGCCACGACCGCGACTTCCTCGACGGACTTGTCAACAAGGTATATGAGTTCGGCGGCGGTCAGGTAAAAGAACACCTTTGCGGAATCTATGAGTTCCTGGAAAAAAAGAAGATGGAAAACCTTCAGGAATTGGAAAGAAAAAAATAAGCGGCCGGTATATTGCCCGCTCCTGCCGGTACACGGCATAAAAACGGTCCCCTCCGTTGCATCGGAATGCGCAACGGAGGGGACTTGCTTGATTCTTATCTCATTAAAAGCAGCTCATCAGGCCTTGGGATTAGCTCCATACTGGTTGTCACCCGATTTGCTATCCGATGCCCACCAGATAATAAGAAGGATGCTTCCGACGACAGGAAGCAACATCCAAAGAAGGTTCCATCCGCTACGGCCCGTGTCATGCAAACGGCGAGCACCGACTGCTAATGAAGGAATTAATGTTGCCACACCGATAATATAACCTAATAAAGGGATACATGAACCAATGAAGATGGCCAGAGAAAACCACCAGAACTCGGAGCGACGAGCGCGCCCTTCAAATGTAGCATACTTGCTGAAGCAAGTTTTCAATGCAGTTACAAAATCCATAATGTGATAAATTTAGTTAAACATTTATGTTTGAATGCGGCAAATGTAATAATAAATTCCTAATATTTAATATTCCCACGCATAAAATAGGTCCATAAATGGATAAAAGAGCCGTTCCCGAGGTAGAGCACACCCATAAAAGCAGAGATTTTAAGACCTTACACTCTGTAAAACTGAAATAATTTATCTATCTTTGCAACCGTTATCATCTAATCTATTCCCGATTTATCTTTATGCGCATCGATATTATCACCGTTTTGCCGGAACTTCTCGACGGCCCGCTCAATCAGTCTATCATCAAGCGTGCACAAGCCAAGGGACTGGTCGAAATAAAGATTCATAACCTTCGCGATTACAGCACGGACCAACGGCACAGACGTGTCGATGACTACGCTTTCGGCGGAACCGCCGGCATGGTGATGCAGATCGAGCCCATCGACCGCTGCATCTCCGCCCTGAAAGCCGAACGCCATTACGACGAAGTGATTTTCGTTACCCCCGACGGTGAAACCTTCAACCAGCATATCGCCAACGACCTTTCGATGCGTGACAACCTCATCATTCTGTGCGGACACTATAAAGGTATCGACTATCGGGTACGCGAACATTTCGTTACCCGCGAGATCTCTATCGGAGATTATGTCCTGACCGGCGGAGAACTTCCCGCCGCCATTATCGCCGATGCCGTCGTCAGGGTGATCCCCGGAGCTATCGGAGACGAGCAAAGCGCCCTCTCGGATTCGTTCCAGGACGATCTTCTCGCCCCTCCGGTCTATACCCGCCCGGCAGAATATAAGGGATGGAAAGTGCCCGAAGTACTGCTTTCGGGTCATGAGAGAAAGATTCGCGAATGGGAGCACGACATGGCCGTCGAACGGACCAGGAGACTGCGTCCCGATCTGTTGGGAGAGTGAACATACACCGCAAGAGCACGAAACCGCCGGGCGGGAACGGGCAACCACATGCTTCGTCCCCCTTCCGGACAGACGGGAACGACAAACCGGCCGGTTTACGGCCGGTTTTCTTTTGCCGCTACCGTCGTCTATTCCCTTACCGGTCCTTCCGGCAACAAAAGAAGCGGCGACAAGCCTCTGTCAGAGGCTATATTTTTCATAGAAAGCACGCTCATCGATGATTTCGACGCCTAACTGGCGCGCTTTGGTAAGTTTATTCTGACCGGGAGCGTCTCCGGTGATGACGTAATCGACTTTACCGGAGACAGAACCGACATATTTTGCGCCGTGAGCGGTAAAGAAACTCTTGATCTCGTCGCGTTTGAAGCGGTAAGAGGTTCCTGTAAAGATGATGGTCTTTCCTTCCAAGGCGCTGCCAAGGCGCTCTGCCGCCGCATAAGCAGTATTGAAACCGTAACGGGGATCGGAAAGGCAGGAGTAGTCGGCGATATGACCGGAAGGACCGAGAAATTCAAGAATGGCATTCGCCATCACCTCGCCGATACCGTCGATAGAAACAAGATCCTCGAATGCAGCCGCGCGAAAAGCTTCGAGCGACTGAAAATGGGCAGCCAACAGACGGCCGGTAATCTTGCCGACTCCGTCAATGCCGAAACCGCCGATCATGCGGTCCAATGTCAGCGTACCGATGCTCCGCCGGATACCGTCAAAGAAAAGATTCACCGATTTCTCGGCATAACCATCTCCCAAAGCCTCCATAACTGCCTGTCGGCATGTCGGTGCCTCCTCTTCTTCCACACTCGCAAAGAGATCTCCCTCTTCCAGCGGACTTGCTCCATTTCCTGCTGTCCCGGCAACACTTCCGGACGTGTTGTTTCCATCGCCACGGGCAACGGTATCCGCCATTTCATCCAGGACAAACCTGCGATACAGATCATTGACCGATCCGATGCCCAGTTTATCGATAAAATCACGAAGGATATTCGGTCCCAGACCGCGGATGTTGGCGCAATCCTTGCCGCACCAGTATTCCAGCCGCTGGAGAATCTGTTCAGGGCAATGATGATTGGGGCAGATCCAATATTCCCCCTTTCGCTCCAATGCGAAGCCGCAACAGGGGCACTGCGTCGGGAAAACGACCTCTTGCAGCGCCACCCCCTCCGCACGATTGCGTTCCTCGTCCACTTCCGCCACCTGCGGGATAACTTCTCCGGCTTTCTGCACGAATACATAGCTTCCCACCTGCAGGCCGAGCGTCCTGATATAGTTTTCATTGTTCAGCGTGGCCCGGGAAACGACCGACCCGCTGATGACCGTCGGTTCCAGTTCGGCGACAGGGGTGATGTGCCCGGTCATACCGACCTGAAAGGTCACACCCTTGACCATCGTAGACGATGCTTCCTGCGGAAATTTGCGCGCCTTGCACCAGTTCGGGAATGTGGTGTTCAATCCTAAATATTCCTGGTGTTTCCTGCGGTTGACCTTGACGACAACGCCATCGCAGTCATAAGGCAAGACATGCGATTTGCGCACCTCGTCGAACCGGTTGATCTCCTCTGTCAGTATGGATATATCGGTAAACGCCCGCTCTTCGCCATAATACGAAAATCCGAACGCCCGCAGCAATGCCAGCGTCTCCTCCTGCGAAGCCATCGCCCTCTGCTGAAATGCCTGATCGGTCGAATAGGCTGCAAAGGCGTTGATCACCAGCCCGCGCCGCGCCGTCACCTTCGGATCCAACTGTTTCAGCGATCCGGAAGCGGCATTCCGCTTATTGGCAAACGGCCGCTCTCCGGCCGCTTGCCGCGCCTCATTAAGGCGCAGGAACATCGGCTGGGTCATCAGCACCTCGCCACGCACTTCAAAATAGGCCGGCAACGAAGGACACACGTTCCGGTCCAGTACAAGAGGGATATTCTTTACCGTCCGGACGTTTTCATAGACCGATTCCCCCTCTATCTGATTGCCGCGGGTGATTGCGTCGGTCAACACCCCGTCGGAATAAATCAGGGAAATGGAGACCCCGTCGTATTTGGGCTCATAAGTGAACGAAATTTCATCCTCAGGGAAAGCGGTATGCAGCCGCCCGTACGTAGAAACCAGCCACGCCTGCAATTCCTCGTCGCTATAAACATTTTCGATAGACTGCATCGGGATGAGATGCTTCCGCTTTTCGAAGCCGCCCTGTATGTCCGAGCCGACACGCAATGTCGGCGAATTGGGATAGACCGTCCCCGATGCTGCTTCAAGCCGCTGCAGCTGCTTGAACTCCATATCGAATTCAAAATCCGACATCGGCGGATCATTTTCGACATAATACCTATAAGATGCGAATGCCAGCGCATCGGTAAGAGAACGCTGGTCGTCGGGATTGCGATGCCGGAAGTCAGTAAGCGTGTACATTCCTGTAAGGTCAATAAAATGAAATAAACGGAGAACTGATAATGTATAAAGAAAAAGAATCGAGAGCCCAAAATTGAGATAATCTTCGGCTCTCGATGATAAATTTCAAACAGGATTATTCATCTTCCGTCTCGGTAAGCGACCTGTTGGCTTCCGAAAGGTTGACAACCGGCTTGCCATCTGCAACCGGAATAAAGAAAGAGGTCTTGCAGGTCTCTGCAACGGAAGTCGGACTGATGGCACCGTCGGAATAAGAGTAGGCGATGTAAGCAGACTCTGATTTAGGTCTTACCAGAGAGATGCTGTTGCGCTGAACAAGACGGTTCTGCTCATCATAGATGCTGTTGGTGGTAAGCTCGTTGTTCAGGGACTTGGTAGCAACCGTGTACTTCTGACGGGCAAAATAGGTCAGCTGACCTTTATCGTTGTACTCGTAAATATACTCACGGGACTTCACCAGTTCACGTTTCAAGGTGTTCTTGTGACGCTCTACGACAGCCTTCTCAAGCAAACCGGCGGCGTTGTAGGAATAAGAGGTCTTTGAATCATGTTTCTGACGGCCCTTGCGGATATCGAAGAAGTAATAATCGAAAATGGACAGACGACCATTTTCATCGTAAGTATAAAGTTCCCAGCGGGACTGCTTGCGGCCATCGGAATAGGTATAGTCCTTACGGTCGGAGACACGGCCCTGCTCGTCGTAAGCATACGTCCACTCATAGGCATTGTTCCAGTGCAGATTTTCGCAAACGGATTCAAGAATATTGGTCACATTGCCTGCAGCGTCATAGGTATAAACCACCTTCGACTTGTCCTGCATTTTCTGTTTCTCGGAATTGAATGCCTTCACGAGAGTTTCGGTAATACGGCCGTCGGTATATACGGAGAGTTCTTCGCCGGTAAGATTGCCGTTCTCATCCACATACTTGATGTAAACCGGCATACCGTTCCGGTAAATGGTCTGCTCGGAAGCGACGGTGGTCTTGTCTTCTTTTACTTTATAGCCATCGACAACAGCCAGCTGTCCCTGGGCATCGTAACCTCTGACTTCCATAAAATTATAGACACCCTTGCCATTCGTATGGCGGACAGTATCGGTATAAACAACCGGCTCTGCCGTAGGAGCGGCAACTTCATTGGATTTCTTTTCGCCGCAACTTGCAGCAACGAGGAGTGTTGTACATACAGCCCCGTATCCGAAAATTTTCTTCATAATGTGTAAATGTGTATTGATTTTAATGTTTTTGGAGAATATTCTTTCTGCGGCGAAGATAAAACAAAATGTGCGAATACACAAAAATTGTCTGTTAAAAACATTTCCCCGCCATTTTTTTGCATCACTTATATCGTTTTAACAATCATATTTTCTGCCGATTCGACCACCAGGGTTCTGTGCGGCGGCTCCTGCATTGCGGCGACCGCCTCAACGAAAGTCGAAAGTCGCATCGGCGGCGCGGCAGACCGCAGGCGGAAGATCGGTGGTGTTTAAAATATGCAGGTTAGGAGGTAAAAGGGTACAGGAAGCGGCCAAGGCGACGCTGTCGGGATCACTATCGCAAGCATAAACCGTCGCGACGGGATGGAGAAGGGCGCACACGAGGCCTGCTTCGCCCTGCCCGTTGCCGTAGATGATCACAACACCGTTGCCGTCATAGCGTTCGAGACGGGCAAGCACCTCCGATGAAGTACGGAAGAAGCGCCGGGCGCGCCGTTCCGTGTCGGCTCCCTTATAGGCGTATTTGGACACAACGTAGCGCCTGCAATCCCCGATCGTACGGGGAGCCTGAGGACGTTTCAGTCCGGAAAGCAACGAGCTGATGGTCAACGGAACATCCCGATACCTTCCATCACGGTGGCGGACCAGAAAACCGAAGACGGCCGGAGGCAGCAGCCAAGCCATCAGAACCACGGAAATCATGCCGACAACGGTTACTTCGGCCAATGAAAACAAAGCCGGATGGCGGGCCACGACAAGAGAGCCGATACCGATAAACATGATAAGGGCGGAAAACAGAATGCCCTGCTTATAAGAGGCCAGAAGGCGGCGGCGATAGGCATATTCGTACATAAGACCTTCCGTAATGAAGATGGTATAGTCATCACCCTGTCCGAAGATAAATGTGGCAAGAATCACATTGACGATATTGAAACGGATACCGCATAGTTCCATAATCCCCAATATCCACAACCAGCTGACCGCCATCGGCAAAAAAGCAAGCGCCGCAAGCTCGAGGCGACCGAAAGAAAGCCACAGGAAAGCAAAAACAATCAGACCGCAAGCCCAGCAAATATAATTGAACTGATCGGAAAGCGTATTGGAAACCGAACGGTTGATGCCGGCAATATCAAAGACGAAGAGGTCGGGATGCTCCTGCCGGAATGCGGCCTCTACAGCAGCCACTCCGGCGGGCACGACCTGCAATTGGGCGATAACCGTACAAGCGGCGCTGTCGCCGACCAGATAGTTGCCGAAAACCGCTTCGGCCAACGGCTTAAGATCCTCCCAGGAGGCCGCAATCCCGTCTTCCGAGGTAGCATCTCCCAAGCGGGTCCATAGTTCCTCGAAAGGCAAAAAGGCTTCCCGGCGAAACCCGGCAGCCTGCGCTTCACTACGCAACAGTTGCAGAAGGGCCTCACCGTGTTCCGCATAAAACGCCTGCCACCGCCGCCATCGGACGGACTGCATACTGCCGGAAGGAAGGAAATCCGCCGGGCTTTTAAAGCCCGCAATCGTACCGGAAGACTGCAAACGACCGAATTCGGGCTGCAACCGTTCTATATGCTGCAAAGCGGCATCCCAAGCCGAATCTTCCGCCGCCACATAAACCGTCACCGTCCGGGCCTCGCCCTGCAACGCGGCAAAGGCGGCCAGATCCTGCCGCTGTCCGTCGGTCATGTAGTTGATATTATGGAGATCGGAATCAAAAGAAATGCCCGTAGAATGATATCCGAAGAACAGCGTAAGTAGCAGAAAGAGCGCCCATCCTGCAAGACGCAGGTAGCGCCACCCGGCGGCAGGAACAAAGCCTCGCTTTTCTCCCTGCGGCAGACTCGAAGAGGAATTTTCCTGCAATGTAGATTCCGAGGATCCGAACGGAGCCTCCGCTCCGTGGCTATCCGCCGGTTTCACTTTGACCCAATGGGGCAAGAAGAGCAATACGAACAATATCGTGCCCACCAGCATCAGCGAACTGAATAGCCCCAGATCCCGCAACGCCGGCGCTTCCAGAGGCACCAGACACAGAAATGCCCCCACGGTGGTCACATTGCCGATCAGAAGCGGTGTAACGATTTCCCGCAACGCCGCACGCGGCAACGGCTGATGCCGGAGGTGGGCGACATAATGCAGGGGATAATTGACCGCAATGCCGATGATAACCGACGCGATACCTAATACGATGATAGAGATCTGATCACGAAGCAACGCGATGCCGGCCATGGCAAAAAGCCAGCCGAAGCCGACAGAAACAACGATGAACAGCAGACTGCGAAAGTTACGGAAGGCCCACAGCAAAAGGAGAAGTATCAACACGGCAGCGATGGAAACCGCCACAATGCTGTCGGTCTTGATCCGAGAAGCGTTGGTGACCGCTATGGCCGGCGCACCGACGATATGGGAATAGACCTCAGGCATGGCGGCCGAGAGACGGGCGGTAACACGCTCCAGAGTGCCCATCAGTTCCGCGTTACGGGCGGTCTCGCTCGATCCATAGGGAGACGAAAGCATGGCAATAGCCTTACGGTCGTCCGGAGTAAAAATATAACCGTCGTGAAGACTATGACGGACACCGGCCTGATATTGCTGTAACCGGCGAACCACCGGCAAGAACAATCCCAGCGGGTCCCGCTGCAAGGATTCGGCCTGACCGCTGCCGGCAGGTGACAAGAGCATGCCGCGGACAGCGGCAAGAGTATTCCTGACTGCTACCGTATCGCAGCACATGTCTCCCATCCGCTGATAGTCGGAATCGGTAAGAAATAAAGGGATTCTGTCAAATATATTATCCGTAAGGAGAGCAAGCCGCTCATCGTCTATCCCGGGGGCATAGGTCGCCGCAATATCCGGATCGGCCTCTTCTTCCAATAAAATCCCGAAAGTGTCGACTGCGGCGATCAAACGGTCGATATCGACCGCAGCCGTATCCCGGAGCTCGAATAAAACGACCAGCCGGTCGGAGGCCGAAATATTTTGCCACAAAGTCATGGCTTTACGCTGCCTGGCATCCAGTGGCAGGAAGGCCGAAATGTCTTCCTGGTAGCGAAGCGTGAGGGCCAGCGACACCAACAGCACAATCAGCCCCGACAGCAACGCACCGCGCAACCACCGCCGTGTGTGCAGCAGATCGTATAACCACAGAAACACTTTCATCTTTCTATCCTCTCGTTCTTTTATCGATAAACTTCACGGGCTTTCGGCTTTTGGCCGGAAAATTAATCCGGTGAATCTCTTCTACTGGATGAATCTCCACCAACGGCGCGACGCGGATGCGGGAACGGAAGCGGTCTTTCAAATCCTTGACAATATCGGCATCGGCTACCGTATATCCGGCCTTCACCCCGATTTTGACAATGACCTCATCGGTACCGGCGGAACTATCCTGCACGACGACAACATAATTTTCAACATAATCCGTATTATCCAGTACGTCGTTGACGGCCGGCGGGTAAAGAGTCGTTCCTTTCAGCTTGATCATATTGTTCTTCCGCCCTATCAGCGGCGTCAACCTGTAACTATTGCGGCCACAACGACAAGTTTCCACCCGTTTGGCAGCAATATCGCCCGTCCTAAACCGTAGCAGCGGCATTCCCTCTACTCCGAGCGTCGTCACCACGACCTCGCCTGCCTCTCCGTCAGGCACAGGAAGATTGTCATCTCCTATGATTTCCACAATCACAAGTTCAGGATGAACATGTCCGCCGCAGGAATATTCGCACTCCGAAAACGTGGCCCCCATCTCTGTGGATGAATAGGTGGCGAAAAGTTCCACATCCCACTTCTCCCTGATTCTCTTGCCCAAAAGATTGAGCGAGAAGTCCTGTTCACGCAACCCTTCACCGATTCCTATGATGCGGCGAATGCTGGAATTACGATAATCGATGCCATGCCCTTCGGCATATTCTATCAGACGCAGGATGAAAGAGGGCACACACATGATGGTGTCTGGCTGAATGCGCCGGATCGTATCCCACTGCAGTTCGGGAATACCGTTTCCAACCCGTATCACCCCGGCCCCCAGCTCCCGGATGCCGAGGAAATAGGCCAGGCCAGCCATAAAACGTTTGTCGAGCGTGGTCATCAGCTGAATGACATTGCCGGGGCGGACGCCGGCGCAGGCAAATGACTTGCATTCGTTGTAGGCCAGCCGCTGCAGGTCCCGCTCAGTGCATCCGAACGTCACGGGATCACCCAAGGTACCGGAGGTCGTGATATAATCGACCACCTTTTCCCTCGGGCAACAGAGAAAGTCTTCATTGAAAAGCTGCAAATCTTTTTTTTCGGTGAAAGGAATCTTCACCAAGTCCTCCAACGTCCGGATTTTATCGATATTGATCTCATATCTGTCGAACATCCGGCGATAGTAACGGGAATGCGTATTGAGGTAGGCCATCGCCTGCCGGAGGCGATCTTCCTGAAAGGCCTTTATTTCGTCGGCCGGACGAAATTCTATGTCTTTGTCTTTATCAAGCATCATCTGGCGGTTCTTTTATAAGTTACATTACGACTATCTGATTGCCACAGGCCCTGCTGCCACAGCAAAAATTCATTTTTCCATGCGATACATTCGGGCGAAGCCTTCTCCCCGTCGGCTCCAAAGCCGTGGCCGCCCGTATGAAACTGCAAATACCAGTGAGGAATATCTTCCGCGGTCAGAGCGGAGTCCAGCAAGACCGAGTTCTGGTATTTCACGGTCGGATCGTCGACACAATTGACCAAGAAAACCGGAGGAGTGTCGGGGCGGACATGCTTCTCCAACGAAAGACTGTCCCGCAACGGCTGGCGAAACTTTCCCCATTCACCGAGCAGCGCCCGCCGGGAACGTTTGTGGACATACCTCGCATCAGACATCGTCACAACCGGATAAATAGCGGCCACAAAGTCCGGCCGCAACGACACCTGCGATACGATGCCGAGCGGAGACAAGAAATCCGTGCCGAAAAATTCTCCCGCGGACATGACCAAATGCCCGCCGGCCGAAAAGCCCATCACACCGAGCCGTTCCGGGTCAATGCCCAACTCTTCCGCACGTTCCCGAACGATCTGGATGGAGCGCTGAAGATCCCGAAGCGCATCCGGATACCGCACCCCACGGGCAAGCAGGCGATAATGGGTCACAAACGACGGTACCCCCTGAACACGATACTCCAGCACGAAAGCCGAAATCCCGTTCTCCTGCAGCCAGCGGGCCACGCCGTGCCCCTCCGTCTCCCGGGACAACCAGGAATAACTGCCGCCGGGACAGACGATCACCGCACTTGAGGCGTTGCCCCGGGGGCCGCCATCCGCTAAATAGGGTGTAAGAAGCACATCGTGCCGTTGTGCAGATGTCGCCTTCCAGATATGGATAGGAGGCAAGTTCCCGGCAAAAAGAAAGGAGCGTAAAGGTGCTATTAAAAAACAGCAGGCCAACAGCCCCGTATATAAAATCGCTTTTATCTTCATCATTCAAAAAATTATCGACCCACAATATTCCGGAAAGCGGAAAAAGTCTCACTGCAAATATACATCATTATTTGAAAAACCGTTGCCGCACAGCCGGAATATTACCAACAGATTATCATAACAGCCGGCCGGCAGCCGGAAACGGTTGACAATTGTCGCGGTAATGCCTGACTCTGCGCCGGAAGGGGCACCCACACTCTATTTGCCCTCTCCGGCCAGACGGGAAAGGATAACATGGTCGCCGATGATCGTTTCCGCAGTTTCCAAAGCGGTAAGCGGTGTGCCGCAGATGCCATGCAGATGGACGCACTGACCGGTAAGAAAGAGGTTGGTGATTTTCGTAACGACGGAAAGCTTAGACAGGGCGGGGTTGGCGTTATCCTTGAAAAATCCATACATAGCACCATTCTTGGAGCCGAGCCAGTCGCGCAGGGAAAGAGGTGAAGAGGCAAAGGCATGGCTTACCGCCGCGCCGAAACCGGGATGCAACTGCTCCATGCTGGATGTCACCGCCCGCAGGCAATCCTGCTTCCAGCGTTCATAATCCGCGCCGCGCCGGCCGACCGCAGTATGTTCCCATGGACGGACCTCCTCAAAAGAAAGAGGAACGACCACCTCAAGCGTATGCGCCCAGTCGGTCTGTCCGGACACAGGAGGTGTCACGTAAAGCAATTTTCGGAAGCGGCCGCCACCATGCACTACGCAGGGATGCGCATAAAAAGGAAAACAACCTTCCCGCATCACATAATAAGCCTTGAAAGCCGAGACGGTAGAGGGAATCTGCTCCAGCCGACGGGAAAATGCCGGCGGGAAAGCATCCGGAGGAAGCAAAGTGCGCAACGTGCATGGGTGGATGGCCGAAACATAGTAATCGGCCTTCCAACATTTCCCCCCCGACGTGTTCACCCCAGTAATGAAGCGGTTCTCACAATCCACCGACAATACCTGCCGGCCGGTCAGCATCTCGCCGCCTGCGGCAACGATCACCGAGACCAAAGCTTCGGCCAACTGCCGGGCGCCCCCGATCAACATCTGGCTGTTCTGACCGAAAAGGGTGGAAATCAGCGCATGGATATAAGCTGGAGTATGTCCAGGACAACCATCAAAGAACAGGAACGGCCAAGTCAGAAGTTCCCGCAAACGAGGATGTCGCACACAGTCGGCGATCACTTCATCGGCCGGCCGGAAATAATCGGAATGCCTGGAGAAGATGCTTCCGGACTGCGAGAAACGGAGATGAAACAGATCGGTCTCCCCTGCCAAAGCGGCGATAACGGCAAAATAACGCTTTACCCCCTCCGCCTCGTCCGGGAAACGGGCAACAAGATAGTCGTATTGCTTCTCCGATCCAAGGGGAAGACGATAAACGGTGCCGTCGCCCAAGGTTACCGAAGCGGCAGCATCGCACGGCTGCAAACGGAGACGATCCATGATACCGAGATACCGGCAAAGCCTGTTCAAGGAGCCCCCCTCCTGAAATCCGCCGACCACATGCATCCCGGTACCGAATACTTCGCCATAGCGAGTGAAACACTGCAGGCCGCCGCCGGCCTCATGATTTTTTTCAAGTACGGCGACACGATATCCCTCATGCGCCAGCAACGCGCCGGTAAAAAGGCCACCGAGGCCACCGCCTATGATTAAAACGGAAGACATATTCAGAATATCGGTTTAACAATAACACAATCAATCAGTATCATCTGGCATCTATGCAGTACCTCCTTTTTCATTGTCAGCATTCTGTTGCAGATACCAGCGATGAAAGGCCCGGCATCGCTCTCTGAAGCCTTCCCCCATGGCAGTATCGGCCGGCGACAGACGACGACCTATGCAGAGGGAGATTTCTCCCTCTCGAAGGGGCATCTTCTTCTTAGGAAGAACACGTCCCGAGCCACTGATGAAAGCCGGCAACAGATCGGCCTGCAAACGTTCGGCCAAATAGAAAGCACCCCGATGGAAACGGCCGATCCTGCAATCTTCCGAGCGTGTCCCTTCGGGAAAAATGACAACAGAATATCCCCGGCGCAACAGATCGCCGACATGCTGTTCATTGCGTTCTATTCCGTCCGAAGCAGGGTAAAACTCGGCATATCGCATCGCAAGGCCATAGAAAGGGCTACGCAATACCCAGTCATTACTCAAAGCCACGATGCGGGGAGAGAGCAGCAACAGACAGAGCATATCCAGATGGGACTGATGGTTACAAATAATGATGGCAGGACGGGAAAAATCCTCCCGACCGGAATTTTCTATCTTCAACCGCACCGCGGGCAAACAGCGGAAAGCGAAATGAAAGATTCCGTGCAGCCAGCGATGATAACGCCATTTCCTATCCTCTGTCCGCCGGCCAATATGAAAAAACACCCACGTATAAGGGATGACATACAACAATATTCCAAGCATGAAAAAGCCCAGCACTCCGATCGTACGCACCCAGCGCTTCATTTGCTGCCAACCATTCATTTGTCAATCTCTTTCTTTAAAATTTTACGTATGCATACAGAGGGCCAGCCATACACAAAAGAGAGAAGGCACAGGACGGTGTTCAACAGTGATATGCGTGCAAAATCCGTAAAAGGACGAAAGTGCGAAATCCGTTCCTCCTGCGGTGGATAATAGACCCTGATCGGTGTCGGCACCAGCCGAACGCCACGCCAAGCGGCCAAAACCAGCAGCTCCAGTTCCGCCTCATAACGGGAAGTCAGTAACTTTAACCCGGAAAGACGGCGCAGCGGATAAAGACGGAATCCGGTCTGGGTATCCGGTAGCCGCTGCCACGTCTGGAAGGCAAACCAGAAGTTGGAAAACCGGTTGGCAAAAGTATTTTTGCCGGGCATATTCTCTTGTTTCAGACAACGGCTGCCCACCACGAGCGCCCCCGGGTGTGCGCAAAGAGAGGCGACAAGCGCCGGAATGTCTTCCGGATAATGTTGTCCGTCGCTGTCGAGCGTAACGGCATACTCAAAGCCTTTCTCCATAGCCCGTAGAAAACCGGTGCGCAAAGCATGCCCTTTTCCCCGGTTCTCCGGATAAGAAATGACGGTAACCGGATAGGAAACACGCTTCAGGAGTTCGGCGGTATCATCCGTTGAACCGTCATCGACCACCCAAACATCCTTGGCAAAGGGTTTCACACGTTCCAGAACCTGCAAAAGCGTGCCGGCATTATTATAAGTAGGAATAATGACGCACGCATGCAGATCGCATAAAGCCTGACGGGTATTCTCGGGAGATAACATACGCTGGAACTATTTGTCTACGGACGTGTAGGTGAAAAAAAGCGACATTTTTGCATATACGGTCTTCTCGTCGGCAATGACGATACGCACGCTGCAACCATCTTCGACAGCCTCAAGATGTGTATAAGCGATGGAAAGAACACCGACGTCGTTCGGTCGCAGAACATGAATAAATTTGACTGTAGCCGCACGCCTCAGCGCTATCGGCCGGCCGAGACAGCGGGCAAAAACCTTGCCGGCCATGCGTACCAGACAAGCGCCGGGTGTAATGGGATCCTCAGGAAAGTGCGCCCGATAAATGACATGCTCCCCATTCAGCCGGACACGGCACGAATAGCCTCCGGAAGTCCCATCAATGGCATCGATAATAAAAAAATTGTCCAACATACTCATTTTCTTATGCTCTTTACCGTTTCCCCGTCAGCGGACAATCAACATACAACCGCACATGATCATCGCGATTCCGATCCAAGCGGATACGGATACCTGTTCATGAAATATAAAAATGGCGGCAAGCATACCGAAGACATAGCTGAGGCTTATCATCGGATAGGCCATGCTGAAAGGAAAGTGTTTGAGGATATAAAACCACAGGATAGTACCTCCGGCATAACAGCAACCGCACCCCAATAGCCATCCGCAGGTCAACACACGGCCGAAATAGGGCCACGACCATACGAAATCGCCCAAGTCACGCAAGGCGAACTTCAACAGCACCTGCCCGCCGGCTAAAAGAAGCGATTGGAGAATGGAAAGAGGAATTATCTGCCACATAACGCCTTCAATAATAGCAGGCTGACGTAACGTCCTCCCTCATACGCATGCAGAAGCAACAGATTTTTCAAGCCGGAAACCGGTATGGAAATATCTCCCTGCCGCATGCCGGCGGGAACCGCCTGACGATGCAATAAATGGGCCGCGGCATACAGGCCGGCACCGGCCGCAGTATAGGACTCCCCGAAAAGATGTTTGTAACGAAGCCTCGGCTTATCGGGAAACGCACGGTCATACCACCGGTCATTCAACGGATCGCCGTTAACGCCTGTCATAACCGCGTCAAGCGTCGAAAGTGTCAGACCGGCGTCAGCCAACAGACGGTCGGCAGCGGCCCGCCACGTCTCGTCGGCCGGCCGATAGAGAATCCTGACCCCGGCCAGCTCGCAAAGCGCCGCCGCCGGCAATGAATCTCCGGCAAGAGACGAATCGGCCTCTCCGGCCTGCAGCATCAGAGCAACATTCAACGGCGCACAGGGAACCATTCCCTCCCGACCCACATATCCCATGCGTTGAAGCAATGTAAAATATGATGGGGTAACACCATCATGAGCGCCGACGAGCGCATTGCCGATTTTTCCGGCACGCAACTGCAATACGGCATCCCAAAGAGCGGATTCAAAAGAAATATGCTTATGGGAATAGGTATTGTTGTAGCCGTGGGCGCCGGTAGCAATAGCAATCAGCGCCGCATACGTATTGTGAGTGGACTGCATGAAGTGAGTAGGCTTAAGCAACTGTTCTCCATGCTCGCAAAGATCCTTGAGAAAGGCCTCCGTACTCTCGACACTGCCAAGACCTGTACCGGTCACGACCGCATCCGGGCAGGTAATACCGCACTGCCGAAGGGTGTGAACCGAAACCGCCAGCGATCGCTTTAAAGACTTGCTCAGACGACGTGCCTCCCCGACAGTCATATATCCCTTGAAATCAGGATCCTCTGCCGGACAATAGGAATCGGAACACACTTCCGGTGAAGAGATCCAATCTTCACATAACGGATGCTGCATAGAAATCTGGCTGGCCGCCGATATATAAATTCGCTTCATACTACGATCAAAATATTCAAATCCAATTCACCGGGGCCCTCCTACAAAAAGCAAAGAGGAATCATTTCCGCCGAAACCGAAAGCATTGCAAAGGAGGTGACGGAGAGGACGACGGGGAGTCATATCGACAACCGGTATAAGTCCCTCCTCCATCGGCCGGCTCCAATTCAGGCTGATCGGGAGAAATTGTTCCTGCAGGGACAGAAGACAAATGACGGACTCAATGGATCCGGAGGCGCTGGTAGTATGTCCGGTAAAGCCCTTGGTGGAAGACACCGGCGGGACAGCGGCACCGAACAAGCGTTGCATCGCCCGAAATTCGCTGGCGTCGTTATTCGGCGTCCCGGTACCGTGAGCATTGATATAGTCGACAGCATCCGGTGCCACTCCGGCCATTGCCAGCGCGCCGCGCATGGCCAAATATGCGCCATCGCCGTCTGCGGAAGAAGCGGTCTGATGAAATGCATCGCATGCATTGCAATATCCGGCCAGGACAGCTTTCGGTACAGCCTTACGGCGCTGCGCCGAAGCCTCGGATTCCAATACCAGATAGGCAGCACCTTCCCCAAGATTCAGCCCGGCACGGCTCAGATCGAACGGACGGCATAATTCCCGGTCGAGAATCATTAAAGTATTGAAGCCATTCAAATGAAATTTAGAGAGACACTCGCTCCCACCCACAACGACCCTTTCAAACTCGCCGCTACGGATCAACTCCGCCCCCAAGATAATTGCATTGGCGGCCGAAGAACAGGCTGTCGACGGTGTAGTGACAAAAGCGAACCGGCCGACGTGATCTGCAATTGCCTCGGTCGAAGCCCCGCAGTCGTGTAAGGCAATATATTCCTTATGGGTATCGCCGGCAAGAAAATCGAGATAAAACTGCTCGCTTTTGTCCATTCCGCCCACTGTCGTTCCAGATATAAAGGCCGTTTCGGGCAAATCGGCCGGCGATAAAGCAGCGTCGGCCAGCGCTTCGCGCAAAGCCATCATGCCGAGCAGGGAGGTCCGCACCACAGGGGCATCCGCCGCAAGACCGAGGCGGGCTTTCATTTCGTCGTCACTCAGTTTCACTTCACCGACGGGAAACTCCCTGTGAACAGTATCCAGATAACGCACCGGCGCAAGACCGCTTCTGCATGCACGCAGCGAAGCCAGCGTTTCGGATTTATCCAGCCCGATAGCGGAAACGATTCCGGCCCCGGTAATGACGACAGAAGATGACATAACTACAGATTATTTCGTGCGGTTCTTGGCTATATATTCAGCCATCACACTCACCGACTTGAAAATAGCCTTTCCCTCCGAAGCCTCTTTAAGACGGATGCCGTAATTACGCTCCATCAGCACGATGAGTTCCAGCGCATCGATAGAGTCCAGGCCGAGCCCCTCACCGAAAAGCGGTGCATCATTTTCTATATCGGCCGGCGTCAGGTCTTCAAGATTCAACGCCTCGATAATTTCCTGTTTCAGTTGTGCAATCAATGCTTCCATAAATAAACCTAATAGAATATAGACAATGTGATGATATATACGGATGCAAATATACATTAATTTTCCGAGAGAAAAGGCAAATTGCGGAAAGAATGCGGCATCCGAGAAAATTCCAGCCCTCTGCAAGGCTCCATCTGCGGCATCCCATTGTCTTAAAACCACCTCAGCGATCCGCGGCAGGCACCCACAGCGACAAATCGGCCTCAAAAGAATCGTCGGAAGCGCACTCCAGCCACCCACCGAGCACTGAACGGGTCACGCCATCCATGAATGCCTCGTCGATAACCCTGGCGATATGACGGTCGTCACGACTTTCAAGAACATAAAACGAAGTTTCGCCCAAGTACTTGTTGCGGATGGCAATCTCACCGGTAACGATATTGGGCAAAGTGTAGACAAAGACCGAAGGGCTGGGAAAATAATTGTCGGCATCCTGAATCGTAGCCTGATAATGGCAATCGTCGCAAAACGAACCGCTGCGGTTGAAAAGCAAGACGGCCCGGTCTTCACGAGAGACAAAACGTTCCATATATCCGGCGCCTCCATGAAGCGCCTCCCGACCGACTTCGGCCTGCAAAAGCAATTCCGAAGCCACAAAACCGAGTCTGCACAGCGTATCCATCTTAAAAAATTTGGGATAATCGCCGACATGCTTCCGATAGAGGTAAGAAAGCAACGTGCGCCCCATGCCCTCTACGGCAAGAGGTTTTCCGTCAAGCAGAACAGAGTCAGGAGTAATCTGGATGCGACCGATAGAAACTGGCATAGGAACAGATATTAGAATATTATAGTTTCCGGCATAACAGCGCCGCATTACAACCGCCGAAACCGGAAAGAAGTTTGATAAAAGAACGCTGCCCAGCAGATGAATGATGCGCATCCAGCCGCAACGGCCGGGAAACACCACATTGTTCGTATCCACGTGTGCCGATGACCGTATGATGATCGACCGCCTGCATGGAAAGGGCGGTTTCAAGCACCCCGGCAGCACCCATCGTATGCCCGTAATAACCTTTCAGAGCGTTTACCGGTACCGAGGCAAGGCCCGCCCGTTCGATGGCAATAGATTCCATTTCGTCATTATAAGGCGTGGCGGTGCCGTGAGCGTTAATGAAAGCCAGATCAGCGGCTGCCTCCCTGACGGAAGCCGCGCATATACCCTTTCCGGAGCCTGCCATGTCGACGGAAGAGGCAAAAAGCCCGTAACCGGTGCCCGCGGCAACGGCGCTGGCATCATCTACCCTATGCAGAACAGCACGCAAAGCACGGAAACTACCTTCACCCACCCGAGAAGGGCCAGAAATATGATTGGCATCGTTACGAATAGCGCCGGAGGCCATTTCCCACTCACCGGAAGCAGCATCGACAATGTCCTTACGGCCTAAAATCATCGTGGCGGCAGCTTCTCCGAGATTGAGCCCGGCACGGGCGGCATCGAAAGGGCGACAAGGCTCTGCAGACAAAGCCTTGAATGACTGGAAGCCCGACACGATGAATTCCGATTGCTCATCGGCACCGATTACGACCGCAACGTCGCAACGACCG
>CAZMOE010000021.1:0-15672 GCA_964567855.1 uncultured Prevotellaceae bacterium | reverse complement strand
TCCCGCTCCGGAACAGCCCCGGGATAATCAAGCATGGAAACCGTCTTCCGATGCAGAGCAAGGGAGGAACTGCCAGCCATGACCGCCTGATAATTTTCGGCGGTCGTCACCCCCAGCGGAGAGAATATATTATCGGCAAGTTTGACAATTATCGGATTCGTCAGCATGATTCGGTTCCAATTTTTCAGAAGATACAATTACATTTCCACCGTCTTGTCGCTGAGAGCGATTTTCATTTCCGCCGTAGCAAGAAGTTCCATGCCGCTGCGAATTTCCGCCACAGCCAATGTCATCCCGAAAATCTCTTCCCGGACCTCGACTGCGGTCTCAATCGTCTCTCCCACCGCCGGCAGACGACTGATATTCAAGTCACGGACAGAAGCAATATAGCCCAAAGCCACAGGAAGATGAAGGATATACTTATGGATATAACCGATACGGGCCGCACAGGTCTGCGCGATATTTTCTATCAGGCCGCAGGCCGAAAGTCTGCCGTCTTCCACCATCAGATGATCCGGGCGTATTCCGAACCGACAGACCGTGCGGACAGGATCATAGTGCGACAGGCAGTCCACCAGAATGAAAGGCGGCCGCTGCGGCAAGATTTCCCCGACCAGAATACGGTCAAAGGCTACCGGCTCCGCGGAAACAATATTATTGCTGCCAGAACTCATAAAAATTATACCATTGTGTCGGATAACGTCTTACAATCTGTTCCAACCGGCCCGCAAACCGGCGGGCAAGTTCTTCCATCCGTTCCCGCCGGCCCTGTCCGGACCTCAACGGAGCTTCTGCGTCGGCAGCCGCAGACTTCTGAGCCGTCCCCATACTCGCGGATGTGTCTCCCGACTGCAGACAAGTATCAAGCCGGTCGATAAAGATGCGATATTTCCACGTCGTCTCTTTCATCACAAAAACGGCAAGGACCGGGACATCCCGCTGAACGGCAAGAGCAAAAGGACCAAGCGGAAACAGCGCCGGGGCACCCAGGAAATCACACTCGACAGACTTTTGCGAACCGAAAATACGATCACCCGGCATAGAGACGATCTCTCCGTCTCTCAAGGCATTGCTCAGCATAAAGATATGGGACAAATCCTCTCGCACGGGAATCATCCGGACATTATGTTCTGCAAAAATCCGACTGCGGCCCTGCATTACGGTTTCCGTTTCACCGGAAAACACCAGCGCGTTCAGCGGTTTGTCTTCAGCAATCAGGGTATAGCCGGCCAATTCATAGTTACCGACATGCGAACTGATCTGCAAAAAACCGCCGGGAGCCATAGAAAGGTTCCGGAAAAGATCGAAATTTTCAATTTCTATATCGAAGCGACGACCGGCATAAGCCGCGAAACGATCGAGAACGACTTGTCCAAGATGATATTGGCTCAAATAGACATGGAAAAAGGAGCGTAGCATGGATTCACCCATCCGGCGACGAAAAAAATGATAACTGGCCAAATAGGCACGATGACAAAAAAGCATGTAAAACGGGATCACCAACCCCATGACGCCATATAGAAGCCGGATATCCGCCACACGCAGCCATGCAATCAACGTCCGCTGCATCCAGGGCCTTCCATCCGTCTTCCCGCTCCACTGGTCATGTCTAATCTGTTCTTCCATAGACTCGTTCATTTCTCCGGCCGGATAAAAACGGGAGAGATCAGTATCAAAACGTCTCCCGCCCGATCACCGGCCATCAGCCATCCCCTTCCGAATTCAGCATCCGGCGGCCAGCTTCTGTTCTATATAATCACAAAACTGTCCGAAAGTCAGGACAGTACTCATCTCCTCGGTTTTCATCTTAAAATCAAAAACCTCTTTCACGAGAACAACGATATCGACGACATCCAGACTATCGATACCGATATCCTCTTTAAGACGGGCGTCCGGTGTAATCTTTTTTTCATCGATCTCCAAATCTTCTATCATGAAGGCCTTCACTTTTGCCTCGATTTCCTGTCTGTCCATGTTTAAATACGCACTTTAATGATCTATGATTCCTTTTCAACTCTTTCTCATTTCATTTTTCTGCACACCACGATGCTGTGTCCCTGCCCCAGATTGTCATGAACCGTCTCTATGGCAAGACCTGCCTGTGCAATACACCGTTCAAGATCTTCCGAATGATACATTTTGCTGTTGCCATTCGCCAGAGCGGTAAAATAGAGGCTGGTCATCGTCAGACAGAAAGCCGCGGGCTCATATTTCTGCCGGTCCCAAAGCGTCTCCATAATATAAAGACGGGATTCCGGCTGCATAATGCCTGCCGCACGGGTGAGAATGGAAACAATCTCATCCATACCGAAACAATCGAGGAACTGGCTCATCCATATCGCGTCGAACCGCCTGTCGGCCGGGAATGCGGTTGCCGGATCGAGCAAATTGATGCCTACTCCATCGATGCGATCGGCTCCGGGCCGGTCGGCAACCTGTTCCCGCATCATGGCAATCTGTTGCGGCAGATCGCAGATGGTAACCCGCACATCCGGATCATATCCGACACAGCGCAAAGCCCACCGGCCGGTATTTCCACCCACATCCAACAGGGTGCGGGTCTTCTGCTGCCGGAAAACAATCTCCAATGCCTCGTCGAAAGAATGATCGCTATAAAAATGATCGAACCCGAACCAGCTTTTCTGCACTTGCGGCGGCAACTGCGACAGCCCCTCGTAGATGGTTGGCCAATCGCCGAAATATTCCAGCCCCGCCGGCCTTCCCTCTTTCAGCGACTCTTCCAGCCGGAAAAGCCCCATATAGTTGACATCGTGGTTAAAATCCAGATTGGCCCGCGTCGCAAGATCGGTCAACAGAAACCAGCCCGTTTTGGAAAGCCGGAAGCGTGCCTCCGGCGGCTCCGGATCGACAAGAACGAGTCCTATGCTCAACGACGCGTCCAGAAGAACGCCGACGGCATAGTCCGACAGACCGGTCTTTGCCACCAATTCGGCACGGGTCATTCCGGAGTCACTGTCCCGCAGCAAATCAAGAATACCGAATTTCACCATCAGACGGGAAGCCTGAAATACCATTGGCCCGAACGCTATAAATTCGGCCAGCCGCTGTGCCTGACGGGCATTGAGGGGTTCTTTTGTATACGCTTTCTGTAAAGCCGGACTCAGATGCATCATATATAGTATTATTTATTTTTCAATTTCCTCTCAACCGGGATTTCATAACATGACAACCGATCCCTGGATTCTTTCACCTGGGACCTACCAGCATAGCAGTGTCATATTCTTTCAAGAAAGTCCCGATCCGCGCAATGTCTTTATAAAACGGTGTATCGTCGACGAAGACAGGGACCAAAGAGCGCACCGCCTCGTAAATGCGACGGGTAGCAGGGGCCAATGAGCCGGCTTTTTTCAGGCAATCGGTGGCCTGCGCCAATGCGATATACTGAATCGCCAGTACCTGCCACGTATTCTCTATCACTTGTTTCGTCAACAGCGCGGTGTTGGTGCCCATCGACACGATATCCTGGTTGTCATTATTATTGGGGATGCTATGCACGTAGTTGGGCATGGCCAACGTCTGGCATTCCGCCGTGGTCGACGTGGCTGTAAACTGACAGGCCTGCATACCGTAATTCAGTCCGAGGGTCCCCATATTGAGGAACGGGGGCAGTATGCCGTTAATGCGATCGTGGAAAAGATAATTCAGCTGCCGTTCAGCCGTCATGCAGACACGCACAAGGGCAATCTTCACCTTGTCTTCCTCCAGCGATATGTAATCACCATGGAAATTTCCGCCATGATAGACATTCTGCGTATCCGGATCGACAATCGGATTGTCACAGGCCGAATTCAACTCCTCTTCGAGGACGCGCCGGGTCTGCGCCAGCGTGTCATAAACAGGACCGAGGATCTGCGGTGTACACCTCAACGAATAATAAGCCTGCACTTTATGGCCGAAAACCTTATCATCTGTATGCCCGCCGTTGTAAAGGCTGTGCTCGCGCTTCATCAGGCAGCCGCTGCCCTCTGCCAGGCGGCGCATGCGCGCAGCGATAACCTGCTGCCCCTCATGACGGCGACATTCGTTGAGCGCCGGCGCCATCAGATCGTCATAAGAGGAGGCGATTTCATTCATCCAGACCGAAGCAAGCGTTGCCCAGTCAAGAATTTTTTCAGCGTAGAACTGATTCACCATTGCGATGCCGGTCATGACCGACGTGCCGTTGGTCACAGACAAACCTTCGCGGATATGGATTTGCATCGGTCGAAGTCCGCATTCCTGAAGTACCTCGCCGGCCGGGCGCCATTCGCCCCGATAATGCACCTCTCCTTCACCGATCAGATTCAAGGCGATATGTGCCAATTGTACCAGATCGCCGCTGGCGCCGACACTGCCATGCATCGGAATGAACGGATAGATTCCCCGATTGATGAACTCTGTCAGAAGCCTGACGACATCGGCGTGAATACCGGAACGGGCCTGTAGAAAAGTTCCGAGGCGGGCAATCATAGCGGCCTTGACATAAAGATCGGGCAATGGGTCTCCAGCTCCGGTGGCATGACTGCGAATGATATTATATTGCAGATCGGTCAGATAGGCATCATCCACACGCCACTGGGCCATGGGACCAAAGCCCGTGTTGATACCGTAAATCACCTTTTCGGCTGCAAAAGACTTCAAAAAGTCATAACAAGCCTCCACTTTCCGCAAAGGCAGCGTATCGGGATCTATTGAGACACCGCCAAAGAGCAGCTGCCGAACCTGTTCAAGGGTGAGAACCATCGCTGAATCATTCATGCCGTTTTATCTTTTCATTTATCAGGGGGACAAAGCACCCCGCAGAATTAAACTGAATTGCAAAAATAACGAAAGTTTTGTGCACAGCCAAAGAAATGAAGATTTTTTATAAATGTCCGGGCTCTCCCGGAAAGGCAGCATCATTTCTTTCCCACAAATAACCGGCATAAAATTGAAAGCAAAAGGCAATCATTCCATACAAAGACATTAAAATTTCGCGGGAAACACCATCTTCCGAATTGTAAATACAATAATTGTTATCACAGCCACAACCCATGGCATTTCCGGTACTTTATTCTACGCCGGAAAAAACTGAAAGACCGCAGGTTCCCCTTACCGCCACAAAAGAAGCATCTATCGACCAAGCGAAACCGCCTACTTCGTCGCCGCAACCTGCGATAACGCTCACCTCGCCCCTCCCCGCGCCGCGGCAAGCACTGCCCATATCCTTAAAAAAACATCACAGCGCAGCCGGAAGAACCGGCCACGCTGTGCACAATGAAAAAAACGATGTATCAATTATAATTCTGATCCTTGATATCCTCGACATTGACAATGCCGTTGACAATGGCATAGATGACAAGACCTGCCGATGAATGGATTTCCAATTTACGAGCGATGTTGCGGCGATGCGTCAGCACGGTATGGATAGAGATACAGAGACTGTCGGCAATCTCCTTGTTGGTCATGCCTTTCACAACCCCGACGATGATTTCCCGTTCGCGCTGACTGAGCGGCTCCCGCTCCGAGGTACCGACCGTTTCTTCTTCTTCCGGATCATCTTCCGCTTCGACAGAACTTTCCAGCATGGAGACGACAGGAATGAAAAGCGTGTCTTCCAACTGACAATGAGAAAGCAGATCTTCCTCAAAAGAGAAAAGATCGAACAATGCGGAATTGAGCAGATTATTATTGTGTGCCGTCGGGCAATAGCGGATCACGATATTCTTCAAGTCTCCCAGCCTGCCATCCATATTTTTATGACTGGCATGCGAAAATTCGCTTTCATAATGCTCCAGGCTGAACCCGGTCTGCCGCTTGCCGGCCAACAAACCGTCCACGTAAGTAAAGATATGGGCATTTTCATAGTCCATGTGCCGGCGCACCTCGCCCGCATACTCATCGAAGAACTTCAAAATCAGAAAAGCCACCTCATTACGGGAAGAACAATCGACCGCCAACACCAGCTTCTGCCGGATATTGGGAAGCATGAAGTCCAGGAAATAGGAATGCGAATTACGAAGGTAGCTCATCAGGGAACTGACCGACAGCAAAGAGTATTCATCGAAAGTGGGCTTGATACCGCTGCCGATAAAATTACAGACAGCCAGAAAGGTATCGCAATCCACTCCGCTCTGAAGGCAGACATCCGCCACACTCTTTTCGCCGAAACCCAGCGAAAGGCCAAAACGGCTCATGACCTGCAATAATTTATAATCATCCGATATAACAGCGCTCATCCGATCGGTACTGCGATATTTATGCCCCATAGCTGATACTAAAATATGATGAAATATACTCAATAACCATTATTGTCGGGCAAAGGTCGCGATTTTTTTTGACTCCGACAATCAATATTTGTAGGTAATTGTCAAAAATCAATCCGGCAACCGGCTTACAAATACTAAAAAGCCGCTCCAGACATCCCGTTTTATCCAAACAAGCAAGAACCGACATTGAAAAAAAAAGCCGGGAGCCCGACGAAACTGAAAGCAGAACCCAGGCAAGGCTCTGCGGCCTACCATTTTCCGGTCTCTAACGGTCAAACAAAAGTTTTCTCCACTATTTAAAAAAAATAAATCGTTTATTTTTTAATTTTTTCCATCTTTGATGTTACATTTCGCCCCTAAACGCGTCTTACAGATGAATGGAAGCAAAAGAGTTTGAAAAAACAATGTCCCGGATCCGCCCCGCACTACTCAGGCAGGCCCTCCGGCTGACGGCGACAGAGGCCGATGCCGAAGATGCCGTGCAGGATATTCTGTGCAAACTCTGGAGCATCCGTCAGAGGCTGGATCATTACACCCGCATCGACCGACTGGCGACTACGGCACTGCGGAATCATTGTCTCAGCCTGCTGCGAAAGACAAAGCACGAGGTTCCATGGCATGAAAACCTTCCAGATACCGCCGATGAATCGGATCCGGACATCGAGAAAGACGAAGAAATGCAGAAACTGCTGGACCTCATCGCCCGACTGCCGGACACACAGCAGATGGTGCTCCGCATGAAGCACATCGACGGGCTGGAAACCGAAGAGATTGCCTGCACTTTGAGCTGTTCCGTCGAGGCGGTGCGTATGAACCTATGCCGCGCCCGCCACAGGCTTAAGGAACAATTCGACCGGCTGAGAAGTTCCTGACCCAGGCAAAACAAAGATTCTATCGATCCATACAAGAAAAAGATATGAAACCCGACAACCCATCCATCATCCACACCGGCAACGTCCGAACCTATCTCACCCGCTTCATGAACGGGGAGACGAGCAATGCGGAAGAGGCGGCTCTCTATGCTTATTTCCGCTCGCACAATGTAGCGGCAGATCCGGAACTGGCACCTTACCGCGATATGCTGGCATATCTGGAAACGGGCATGCCGGACGAGGCTTTGCAAAAAACACGGCACATTCGACGGTGGAAACGCATCGCAATGACGGCAGCCGCCTGTATTACCGTCATTGCAGGGCTCTACGGCTGGCGACAACAACAGGAATGGCAGCAGTTTACCGCCACCTACGAAGGCAGTTACATGATCATCGACGGAGAAATGATTTCCGACCTGCGGCAACTGCGCCCCGAACTGCTGGCAATGCTTCACAAATCCGAGGAGGCGGAGCAAAGAGCATTGGAAGGCCTTAGGCAGCAACAGGAAACGGAACAAAACCTCTTGAAAAGGCTTCTTGAAGATGCAGAAGACCCGACCATCCGGCAACTGATAGAAAACTCGCTGAACATACAAGTAAACATACCATAAATACCCGTTCCCATGAAAAAGATATTACCGCTGATCTTCTGGTTGACCGCTGCTGCGGTACAGGGACAGGAAAAGATCGACCGGCTGATGGATTCCTTCTCCACGACAGGCCAAGCTCATTACAAATCGCTTGTCATCCGGGAAAAGCAAACCAAGGCAATAGAAAAAATCATTAAAACACTTGAGATAAATAATACCCTGAAGGCAAACGAATTCTACCAAGCCTTCAAAAATGAAAGCAAGAACGCCGTCTTCTCGGAAAACAAACAGACAACAGACAATAAATCCTTCACCCTTATTTTCCAGGAGGAAACGCAAAGCCGCATCTACATCCTCGAAACCGGAAAATTGCGGATGCAAGTGCAGGTAATCATTACCAAAAACAATCCCGACAAAAAATAACCCCGATTCAATCATCTCAAAACCCCTGTAAACATGAAAACATTCGCTATCCTTCTGACAACTTTATTCATCACTGCGACCGCAGCATGTCGCACCTCCGAATCCTCCGGCCACGGGAAAACGGAAACGGTTTCCGCCACCTCTGCAAAGACAGTCACAGAGAAAACCAGCCTCGATAACTTTATCTCACTGGAATGCTCCATCAATGTCGAAATCATCTACACGCCAAATAAAAAGACCGGCATCGAACTGGAAATGCCGGAAACCATGGCCGGCCGCATCGAATATAAAGTCCGCAACCAATGCCTCTATATCCGCTATAAAGAAAATGAGAGAATCCGGATCTTCAAACACGATAAGATTTTCTGCCGGATCTCTGCTCCGCAATTGAATGACATCCGTCTTCACGGCGTCGCCCGGTTTACGACATCGAGTCCTATTAAAAGCGACAATTTTAGACTGAACTGCAACGGCGCCTCGAAAATCCGAATCTCAGAAATTGCATGCAAAACATTCGATGCCGAATTGAATGGCGCCAGCAAAGCAGAAATCAATATCAGCAAGTCAGATTACACCAAAATACAAAACAGCGGCGCAGTGCAACTGAACATCACCTCACAATCCAAAGAGACCGTAATCCATAACCGCGGGGCCGGAAAAATTACAGGCGACCTGGCCGGCGACCAAATTTCCCTGCAAAACAAGGGGGCCGGAAAGTTCACCGTCAATGTCCATTGCAAAAAGCTCAGCGGCAAAAACAGCGGAGCCGGAAAATGTAATCTCAGCGGTTTCGCAGATGAGGTCTATCTCGATAGTTCCG
The DNA here is from genome assembly GCA_964567855.1 of uncultured Prevotellaceae bacterium. Taxonomy (GTDB): domain Bacteria; phylum Bacteroidota; class Bacteroidia; order Bacteroidales; family UBA3663; genus Liminaster. The sequence goes on along the minus strand of CAZMOE010000021.1, from coordinate 6,719 downwards.
GCGCTTCACGCTTCGATGTTTCCCAGCTCAACCAGGAACTTTCAAAATAAAATCCTGAAACAAGTCTTCTCCTGAAGGTTGGTGAGAATCAACAGAAGAAATCTTTTATCAGGAGGAAAACGTCCGGAAGAAACAGCTTGTATTATTGCCGCGTCACTATATTCCGCTATACAATCCCCAGGCCCCGGACGCCGGAACAAGAGACCGACCGCCGGAATAAAGCAACGGCAAAGCGGCACACTCGCCCTGAAAAGGAGACAAATCGCCCCGTCTGACAACCATTATCAGACGGGGCGGCATTTCTTCAGCAGATATTTATAATGCGATCAGATTATGACCGGTCATCTCAGCAGGCTGTTCCAATCCCATGATGTGAAGGATTGTCGGAGCCACATCGGCCAACTTTCCGTCTTCCACTTTGGCCCCGGCGTTGGCAGAGACATAGACTACCGGCACTGGATTAAGGGAATGGGCGGTGTTGGGAGAACCGTCCGGGTTGACAGCATAATCGGCATTGCCGTGATCAGCGATGATAATGACCTCATAGTCGGATTCCTTGGCGGCCTCAACGACATCATGCAGACAGACGTCGATGGTCTCGACCGCTTTCTGAATAGCGGCATAGATACCGGTATGTCCTACCATGTCGCCGTTCGCAAAGTTACAGGCGATAAAGTCATATTCGCGGCTTTTGATGGCATCCACCAACTTGTCCTTGACAATAAGGGCGGACATTTCGGGTTGCAGGTCATAAGTGGCCACCTTGGGAGAGGGGACAAGGATTCGGCTTTCGCCGGTGTACTCATCCTCGCGGCCGCCGTTGAAGAAGAAGGTCACATGAGCGTATTTCTCGGTCTCGGCAATACGTAACTGGGTCTTGCCGGCATTGCTGACTACTTCACCGAGAGTGTTCTGTACATTTTCCTTCGGGAAAAGAATATGCAGACCTGTGAAATTAGCATCATAGGGAGTCATCGTGCAATAATAAAGGGGCAAAGTCTTCATGCCCTGTTCCGGCATATCCTGCTGGGTCAATGCCATGGTAATTTCACGGGCGCGGTCGTTACGGTAATTGAAGAAAATCACCGTATCACCGGGCTGAATGGTCCCGATAACATGATCGTTCTCGTCCACACGCACGATCGGCTTGATGAATTCATCGGTCACACCGGCATCATAGGATGCCTGAATGGCCTTGCCCATGCAAGAGCAATGTTCGCCGATTCCGTTGACCAATTGATCGTAGGCCACTTTGACACGATCCCAACGCTTGTCGCGGTCCATGGCATAAAAACGGCCGATAACGCTCACCACCTTGCCGCAAGCGGTTTCTTTTGTATGCTGGCAAACAGTCTTGACGAAACCGAGACCGGACTTCGGGTCGGTGTCGCGGCCATCCATAAAGCAATGGATGAAAGTACGCTCCTCAAGACCATAAACTTTGGCGATATCGATGAGTTTCAACAAATGATCGAGTGACGAATGGACGCCGCCGGTAGAAGTAAGCCCCATGAAGTGAATGGCACCGCCTTTTTTGGCATTTTCAAACGCGGCAACAATTTCCGGATTCCGGAGAATGCTGCCATCCTGGCAAGCCATGTTGATTTTGACCAGGTCCTGATAAACGATACGACCGCCGCCGATATTAATGTGGCCGACCTCGGAATTGCCCATCTGTCCTTCCGGCAAGCCTACATTAAGACCGTCTGTACGGAGCTGTGCATGAGGATAATTACTCAGGAGAGAATCCCAATAGGGCGTCGGGGTGCTGGAAATTACATCCGATTTGGTTTTGTCGCCACATCCCCAGCCATCGAGAATAAGTAATAAAGCTTTTTTTGCCATAGTTGTTTTTGAATTATTGATTGTAATGTATAAATGAATTTTCTTGCCGTAAGGTTCCTGCCCGTAACCGTTACGCTCAGGATTTCTTCCGCTTCGACTTTTGTTTCAATTCCGGATAAGCGATTCGAGTATGATAAACGGAAAGAAGATATTCGATAAAGGAGCGTTTGATCACCTCCACATCCCGAAAAGAAAGGTTCGTCTGGCTCAGACGGCCGGAAGCGACCAGGCCGTCGATAATGCCATTGACCAATTTAGTCAACGCCTCCTCACTGTAATCTTTCATACTCTTGGAAGCGGCCTCAACGGCATCGCCCATCATAAGAAGAGCCTGCTCACGGGTGACCGGATCAGGACCGTGATAAGCAAAACGCGACGGATCGGGCGCTTCTCCGGGATGGGCGTTATACCAGGTATTATAAAAATATTTCATAACGCCGCAGCCATGATGCGACCGGATAAAATCGACGATTTCGGACGGCAAGTTGGCCTTTTCTGCCAGACGGACACCCTCGGAAACATGCCGGCGAATGTATTCCACACTCTGCTCGGTCGTGAGCTGGTCATGCGGATTCACCCCATGCTGATTCTCTGTATAGTAAGAAGGATTCCAAAGCTTCCCGACATCATGATAAAGAGCTCCTGTACGCACCAGCTGGGCATTGGCCCCGATTTTCTTAGCCGCATAGGCCGTCAGATTACTGACCTGCATGGAATGCTGGAACGTGCCGGGACATTCTTCAGAAAGACGTAGCAACAGGCCGGTATTCAGATTGCAGAGCTCGACTAATGTCACCCCTGACATGAATCCGAAAACCTTTTCCAAACCGAAGATGATGAGATAGGTAAGTAACAGCAATAAGGAATTGACAAGAAAAAGCACAAAGGTAAACCACGACAAATTGTGCAGCGATCCCTCCCCGGCCATAGCGAACGCCATATAACATAAACAATAGGTCAGCAGGACGAAGATCGCTACCCGCATCAATTGAGAACGTTCGGTCAGGCCGTCTTTCAGACTAAAAATAATGACCATACCGACAGCAGCCTGAAGAACGAGATATTCAAATTGCGAAGGAGCCATGAAGGAACAGAGAACCGCCATGACAATGTGGCAGAAATAAGCCATGCGGGAGCCCTGAAACGTACACAACACGATGGTCACGATACCGATAGGAACGGCGTATGCCCCTTGCACGTAAATGGAAGAAAGCAGCGAGGTAAGTGCTACCATCAGCACGATCAGGAAAACAGCGGCATGTGTGGCCGGTTGCGATTTATAGATCCAGGGACGAAAACGATAGAGAAAGAGCAAAACCGCACCGAGAAAGAGAATGACCAAAAAGCACTGACCGACGGCCATCATGACCTCATCTCCACCGAAAGCCTGACGCTTGAGCTGTGCCCGGCGGTAGGAATTGAGGATGTTGTAGATTTCCGGGGTGACGATTTCTCCGCGATCGACAATACGGCTCTCGGCTTGCACCATACCGGAGGTCTGCGAAATGCCCTGCATGAGAGCATAATATTCTTTTCGGGTAGCAGCGGAATCCAATTCAAGGTTGGCCGAGAGATAACGATTCACATCGAACCCTTTTACCCCCTGCTCTAAAACACCAGCATCGGCCGCACCCTGCAATATCAGTTCATAGGCCTCGCGGACAGTCGGCACTTCGGCCAAAGGAACCGAGCGCCCACGGTTCATTCCCGTCTCAATACAAATTTGCAATAATTGCCGCCGCTGCATATCGGCCTTATCGGATGTGGAAAGAATACCCCGCTGATAAAATCCGGCCACTGCGTTACGCAGATATGTATAATCCGGATCTGAAAGCCGCGGCCTGGAACGATGGGCGGCATCCATACGCACCAATTGCTGTGCCCCTATCTCGGTATTGAGAACATAACGGGGCTCAAGACGACGCGCAACGCTGTCCTGCATCGCCTTAATAGTGGAATCGCTGCGATAAACAGGGATATCGTAAGGAGCGGTGAGCAGACCGTAACGCCAAGGCCGACCGATCTCAAACTCATAACGGAAAACATCGTTATGAGGAAAAAAATAGGTCACAATGCCCACGGCAACCGCAAACAGCAAGATTCTGAAAATCTTTTCCTTCATGGGATTTCTGTTTTTCTCAATTATAACATATGCCTCGCAAAAACAACCGACAGCGACCGTTTTGCAGGCCATCGCCCCCGCATCGCATTCACTCACAGCCTGTTTTTGCACGGCAAATTTACAAAACGTTAGCCAATTAGGAAATTCCTGCCTTATTTTTTTATCATGCGGAGGGTATCAGCACTGCAACTTGCGAACCCCAGCATTCATTACTACATTTTTACCGGCATGTAAGGAGGCAAAAGAAAGCCCCGGACAACATCGACAAAGGACATTATCCTTTTTATAACAGTACGGACAGCAACTCGGTATTGTTCTGCTTTACTTTCCGTGACATTTTTTTCACCACCTCGCTATAACTATGCCGAATGAGCGCTCTGATCAGGTCATCGGGAAGCGCACCAGACAAACTGAGTTGATTCCAGTACTTTTTATTCATGTGCCACGCGCCTCTGATTTCCGGATGTATCTCACGCAATTCCAACGCGAAATCGGGGGCACATTTCAGTACGAACCACTCCGTGTCATCCAAATCTATCATGGCAAAAATCTTTCCCAATACACGAAAAGCCAAGGCGGTTTCGGTAAAAGGGAGATCCTCGGTCGCCAGTGGTAACGACAGGCAGTAATCTCTGATTTCCTCTACATTCATCGTCGGAAATAATAAATAAGATATTCATTCATCGCTTCACATCCGTCTTTCCGGGAACTATCCGACATAAGTCCACAGGCTTTCACATTGCCGAAACACCACCGGAACAGAATACCGGCTACCGATAGAACCGGCAATCCTACCAGCCGCCAATCATGCGACAGAGAGCAATTCAATCTCAAAAATAAGAGTCGATCCGCCCGGAATGCCCGGTTGTGAATAATTACCATATCCCATCTCAGCCGGAATATATACCTCCCATTTGTCACCTGCACGCATCTGCGTCATGGCAATGATCCAACCCTCGATCAAATCGCATAGCCGGACTGCAAGCGGTACCCCACCACGGCTGCTATCGAACTGCTTGCCGTCAATTGTCCAGCCCGTATAATGAGCCGTGACGATACTCCGGGGTGTAGGTTGTTTTCCCGAAACTTCTCCTGAGGCCAGGACCTTATATAAAATACCTTTAGGAAGAGATTGGACTCCCTCCTCTTTAGCTTTCGCCGCCAACCATTCCCGGTTGGACTTTGCATATTCCGATTTTGTCATATTATTTTTTTCTCAGTTTCTTTAAAATATTTCTTCTGGTCGTTCCGATTCCCGGCGGCATTGAATCTACGGATAACATATCGAGACAGACCGCCAATTCATCTTTCAGCTCTTCATAATACCGGCATTGCTTATAGGCTAATTTAATACATAGAGCCTTGCTTCCGATAGTTTCATCGGCCGACAATATACGGTGCAGACAAAAGTCAATAAAATCCGTCCGCAAATCCTCTTCCTCGAATGGTAGACGTTCAAGCAGTGTGAGCAACAACCGTTTCTTGCCGCTGTGCGGTTCCATCATTACCCGTTCGATGAGTTCCTGCCGCCGGACATAGAGCCACCGGATATCCGAAGCCGGGAAATGTGTCAATATCCATAAAGCATTGTAGGCGATCCGGTCTTCCCCGTCACAGGTCAGGGCATAAAGTTGCTCTTTCAGCCCATCGTTCTCTTCTTCCTGGGCCTTGAAGCATAATTCCCGGATATCTTCATTATGAATGCGCCCCGCCAATCGTACGCGTAAGTCCCTCATCCGACCGATGTACTTATTTTTATTCAAAAAAGATCGGCGACCTTTCCATAAGAAAGCGCCGCCGACAGACTTTTTTCGTATCGCCTATGGTCAATATTATTTAGCCGATACAACACGTCTTTCCTTAATACGAGCAGCCTTGCCGGTCAAATTACGGAGATAGTAAAGACGGGCACGACGAACCTTACCGTACTTGTTGACAGTAATGCTGTCGATGAAAGGTGACTCGATCGGGAAAATACGTTCAACGCCAACACCGTCAGCCATTTTGCGAACAGTGAAGCGCTTCTTGGTACCATGACCCGAAATACGGATAACTACGCCTCGGTACTGCTGGATACGCTCCTTATTACCTTCCTTGATGCGGTAGGCAACAGTGATTGTATCACCGCTGTTGAATGAAGGGAACTCCTTGCCTGTGGCAAAAGCCTCTTCTGCAATTTTCATTAAATCCATTACTCTGAATAGTTTTAAAGGGTTATTAAAATAGACCGTTGGCAATATATACAAGTAGCGTTCCTTGCCAGAGATTGCCGGCGGGTGCTCTAAAGCGGGTGCAAATATCGTGTTTATCAGCGAAATCGCCAACATTTATCGATTTTTTTTCACATTTTTCATGCGGGAATACTCATTTCTTCTTTATAGGATTTGCATTCCTAATTTTTTCAGGGCAAAGAGTACGGGTGATTGATGCGATAACCCACGGCCTGCCGCCAAGATGATAAGCAACCATAGAAAAATGCAAATGATCATCTCCCAAACTCTATTCCACCCGTTTGCAATCCTGCAACATGTTTCAACCTCCAAAGAACAAAATACCGAAATGTCCTAACTACTTATAAGAATAAATGTATCTCTGCCCTCCTAACTTCTTGATTTGAAGCAATACATCACCTCTACTATCCTTCCCCTTTCCTCCATCCCGTATCAAACACACCCACACATCCGCGCACAAAAACAAGCATAAACAAACAATAAGCATAATAAACCAAACTCAATATACTAAACTATTGTGA
>CAZMOE010000020.1:0-39688 GCA_964567855.1 uncultured Prevotellaceae bacterium | reverse complement strand
ATAAGGAAGAGACCATTACCGGTTTCCGCTATCTTCCGCCGCAAGATACGAAAAAAGGCATCATTACACATTATACCCTTTGGGCCTCGTCCGATTGGAGCAAGTGGACAAAGGTGGCCTCTGGCGAATTTTCTAACATTGTCAATAATCCCATCTGGCAATCGATTCAGTTTTCTCCTGTCAAGGCAAAGATACTAAAATTTGAGGCCGACCGGCTGGCAGAAGGCGAACGAATGGGGTATGGAGATATTGAAGTGCTCAGAGGAGAGAAGAATGATGGTGCGGATTGGGAGAATCCGTAGGTCATAGGAGTCAATAAGTTGCCTTATCATGCTACGTTGACATTACCGTCGAGACAAGGTGAATGTCGGGAAATTCTGTCGCTCAACGGAGAGTGGTTTTTCCATTGCCCCCGTAATCCGGAAGAGCGGCCTGCCGGTTTTGAGGCCGAAGGTTATGATGTGAGTGCATGGGATAAGATTCCTGTGCCGGCTAATTGGCAGATGTATAATTATGGCAAGCCCATTTACACCCATATAGCTTATCCGTTTTTGCGTAATCACCTGTTTGTGACTTCCGAGCCCCCTCAGGATTGGTATGCTTACGATCATAGGAATCCGGTTGGCTCTTATGTGACGACGTTTTCGTGTGTGGCTCTTCCGTCACGAACCAATCAACGGGCAATTCTTCATTTTGAAGGTGTCAAGTCCGCTTTCTATGTGTGGCTGAACGGAAAGAAAGTGGGATATAGCCAGAATCCTATGTCACCAGCGGAGTTTGATGTAACAGATTTGATTCCAGAAGGGGAGAATCGCCTTGCGGTGGTGTATATCGGTGGAGCGACGGCAGTTATCTGGAAGATCAGGATATATGGCGGCTGAGCGGTATTTACCGTCCTGTGGAGTTGTGGTTGCACCCATCAGTTCACATTGCCGATTATCAATTGATTGCCATTCCATCCTGCCGATTATCGACAGGTAATGTGGTATGGTCGGGGACCGTGGGAAAATTATCCTGACTGTAAGATGGCAGAGCCAATCGGTCAATACAGATTACCGCTTTCGGAGTTCCAGACCGAGTATATGAAGCCGCAGGACAATGGCAATCGTTGCGATGTACGCTGGCTCTTTCTCGCTTCGCCCCGTCATGTCCTGACGGTTCGGGGATGCCAGCCGCTATGTGTCCGGGTCTGGAATTATGGCGAGGAAGATTTGCCGGACAAAAGGCATTCCCATGAGCTGGAGCGCGGTCACTTTGTAAATCTTAATATCGATTTGAATATTCATGGCGTTGGCGTTATTAATTCTTTTGGGGCCAAGACACTGGATAAATACACTATCGATGCTAACAGGCCTTACCATTATTCATTTATTCTTTCCTTGGGTATGTCTGAATAGAAATATTAAAAAGGATCGGTCATAATAGTGCCGATCCTTTTTTTCATCTCTCTTTCTCCGCCATGCTTTGTGAAATAGAATCCGGCGAATAGGGAAATGAGTGATATTTTTGTGTAGGGAGCCAGCTGCAATATGATTATATATAGAAATCTCAAAATTTATATATATATTTGCGCGGTAAGTGTGTGTTTATATATGAACAATGGATTTGGAAACAGAGGCGGAGCCTGCAAAATGGCGTTGGCGAATGTTATCCTTTAGGGGCTAAGGCGGATTACCATTTTTTCGGGCGATGCCGATGGGCTTATGGATACTTCCCATAGGGATTGTGTATGCTCGTAAATGGCTTTTGCGGATGTTGCCGTAGTTTTTTGCCTTTTAAAGAGATCGGGATCCTTCCAAATATTTCGCATGTATTATAATGAGTTGTTTTGCGGGGCGTAAAGCAGAAAATATTTCGGTACGGTTACATTGGCGGGGAAAATATTTTCGGAGTATTCCGCTATCTTTATATTGAATCATTATTCTGTGACAAACCGCTTTTATATAGTAAAATATGTCAGTACAACATTTTGCAATTATCCGGTTATCGATTGTATGGTCAATCCTATTTTTTTCGGGAAGGGCTGTGACGGCCAACAACGCTCCGTCTCCATTCCGGATGGAAATGATCTCCCGGGCGGATACGGTGACCCTTCTGGCGGAGGCACTGCCGTTGCCGGCGATTCCATCGACCCTGCGCGAGCCGCGGGCACGGGCCGCATACTTGTTACAGCATTTTTGGGATGGTATGGATTTTGGGGATACGCTACGCAGCCATAACCGGGATTTCATCGAGCAGAATCTTGTCAATTTCATCTCTTTGCTGCCGCATGCGGATACGGTAGCTGTAGTGTCTGCCGTTCAAACCTTGTTCCGGTGGGCAGAATGTGACAGGGGAGCATGGTTATTGTTGGCAGAAGTTGCGGAAAAATATCTGTATGAAACCGGATCTCCATTATTTGATGAGGGATATTACCTTCTGTTTCTGGAAGAAATGACCGGTTCGGCTGTTGCGGATGCAAGTGTGGGCGCTCGTTTCAATTATCAGTTGCGTATGTTACACAAGAATCGCCCCGGAACGCGGGCCGCCGACTTCGGATATCTCGACAGGAGGGGACGTCCTCATACCCTTTACCGGACCCGGTGCAATCTGCAGTTGCTTTTATTTTATGATCCGGATTGTGAACATTGTGAAGAGACGATATCTGCATTGTACGGAAGCGCTCTGCTACGGGAACTGATTGGTGATAAGCAAATGAATGTGCTGGCCGTTTATGCAGAAGGGGACCGGCAGGCGTGGGAGGTTTCGAAGTCCTCGATGCCGCAGGAATGGAGCGTGGGTTTTGATATCGACGGCATTTTGGAGCGTGAGCTTTATTTCCTGCCGTCCATGCCTGGACTCTATTTGCTGGATGGTGAAAAATATGTATTGTTGAAAAATCCATCTCTGCCGGTTCTGGAAACATTTTTACGGGATAGGTTTCACAAGGAGGCGGCAAAAAAATGATAAGTTCTCCATTATCTGAGGTGGAAAATGCTTCTCCGTTTTTATAGCAATCCGGATATTCCCTTGATACAAGGAATATCCGGATTGTTTCTGATAAAAAGAAAATATGTCGGGATTGTTTTCCTCAGCGGGGAGGTTATCGGATAATGATTTTCTTTCCGTTGCGGATGAACAGGCCGCGAGTAGGGTGTTCCACCTGACGACCTAACAGATCGTAAGTATTTCCATCGGCTTCGGGATCTTTTCGGATATTTTGAATATCGGATTCATTATTCTCGATAAGATAAAACTTAATGGTAGGACTATTTCCTTTGAATGTGACGGTCAATGCCTGATCGCTGATCGGCTTGTCGAATGGTATGACAAGGTTACTTCTGGTGTCGGCCGCGGCGGAGATGACGTAATTGTTTTCTCCGTAGGATACTCCGTTACACTCCGAGATGTGGATATCGGTACCGGTGTAATTGGAATAACCGTAGATGCGGAGTGCTGTGGCCTGAATGGTCGAAGGAATGTTAATCGTGTATTGTTGTGGCCGCAGTTTCAGTGTCAGATTGATTCCGACACCACCGGTGATGCTGCCGGTGGCGTTCATGGACAATCCGTCGACATAGAGTTGTCTTTTGCTGTCCGGGTCATATCCCTTGAACGTCAGTGCTGAGATTTCGTGTTCGTTGTCGGCCCTTCGCTTAACCAGGATGGTCGGTTCTTCCGTCCCTTCCAAGGTGCCGCCTTCTGTACAATATTCATTCCAAGTGCGGATATCCTTGTTAAGCGTATTGACGGACATTTCCGTATAGGAATAGCCGATATAGCTGGCGTTGGTACCGGAATACAGGGTAGCGCCATCGGTCGGGTCGCCGGAATTGAGGCCCCATATATCTTCGTAGAGATCGGGAACACCGTCGCCGTCGCTGTCGGCTTTAGAGATAGGAAGATCTTTCAGGATTGGCCAGGCGCCATTTTCGACTTCGGCGGCCGAGAAGTGATTGTCGCTTTGGGTATCGATCATGCCGTTGCTGCTTCCGTTCGATCCGGAACTTGTCGCGGCACGGTTTTCCACATCATAGACAATCATCCTGTCGACGCAGTCACGGTGTAGGGAGGCTCCGGCATAAGCCAGGACTTTTTCATAGGCCTCTTCGGCGGAATGGGTCGTGACGGCCATAAATTCGCGGGGTTCCCGGAGGCGGATCGTGTCTTTGGTGGTCGGCGTCCATGTATAATCGTTGTCAGACCCGATTGTGGTCTGATTGTAGACCCCGTTGGTCCAGTTGTCTTGAGTCACATCGTCATAATCTGTATTGACATTGCCATTGATATAGAAGTGACCCCATTGGTCGACGACGTCTTTGAATGTAGTGAAGCTGCTGACGTAACTTTGGGTACGTATGCCGAGGGCTATGATGCGTTTGCGGCGTCCCAGTGAGCGGGTATCGGTACAGGGCCCCGGTTTGTAATAATTGTTTACGATGTTGGCGTCTGTGGCTTCGGCTCCGTAACAGCCTTCGCCGCCCCAGTTATAATATACGTTGTTGCGAATGTCCACGAAATCGAGGGTAGCGGGATCGCCGTCTCCGCCCAGACGGGGCACTCGGCTGGTGCACTGGGCGATCAGGTTGTGATGGTAAGAGACATTTCTGCCGCCCCAGTTGCCGCCGTATCCGTGGGCTCCTTTCTGGTGGCCTGCATTACTCAGGGCCTGTTCTATCATACACCATTGAATGGTGATATTGGTGCCGTCGGAAATGGAAAGACATTCGTCGATGGACCAGGAGAAAGAGCAATGGTCGATGATGACGTTGTTACATTCTTCTAATCCGAATCCGTCGCCCTCATGTTCGCTGACTTTGCGGTTACCCAATCGGATGCGGATATAACGGATGATGGCGTTTTCGCAGGAAATGGTAACCGGATAGTCGGCCAGACAGATGCCTTCACCGGGTGCGGTTTGGCCTAAGATGGTCAGGTCGCCGCAGTCGAGACTGAGTCGGGAGGTCAAAAAGATCGTTCCGTTGACGGCGAAGGTCACAATCTTCGGGCCGGGCTGTTTGACGGCCCAACGGAAGGTTCCCTCTTTGAGGTTGTTCTCCGGACAATCTTCGAGGGTTGTGACTACATAGGTTTTGCCTCCTCGTCCGCCGGTGGCATAGCGTCCGTAGCCTTCGGCTCCGGGAAAGGCCAGCTGGCGTTCGGCAAAAGCTGGCTCTGGAAGTGCTACCATTCCGCACAGGGTCAGGAGTAGCAAGATAATGTATTTGTTTTTCATATCGGATAGGGTTTTGATTTTGTTTATTGTCGCAAAGATTCTTATTTTTAGTATGAAATGGAAATAATAAAGGAGCGAAATCTTTGTTTGAACGCTTCTTCTACCTTTTTTGGTATAATATTCCTCTTTCATCGGGTTCCATCGTCTCCATTGGTCTTGGAATCGGTGCTTCTTTGTTCTTTTTAGCCCGGGGAATGCTGTGAAATATGAAAAGGTGCGGAGGGGGGGACTTTCGCGGGTAGATTCTGAGGTTTTTAGGTGGGATGGCATTCCGGAGATAGAGAGAAAAAGAGATGGGTAGCGGGTATGGAGATTGTTTGCGGAGGTTATTTTTTTACCGCAGGCATCGCCGCGTTTGTGTTTTGTGCCTCCTGTTCTGCGGATTCCGTTTCTTAGTCGATCAGAGGGGGCGGAATGCGTGCTGCGGTTGCATTTGTTTGTCTGGTTATGCTTTCCTGTCATGTCGGATGCGGTTATGACGGTGGTATGGATCGTTCTGTGGTGCCGTGTACCGGTAATCACGGGTTGGGAATAGTGTGGGCGGGAGAATGTACCGCTATTCATTGAAAGTGGAGCAGAATCTGCTGTTTGGGGATGGGTTGGAAGACTATAGCCGGCGGTTATTGTCGGGCGGGATGCTTGAATGATGCGCTTGCGGATCTTTCTGGTCCCGAAGGTTGTGTATCGGATGTTTTGCAGGCACAGGGATTTGCCATTATCGGACGTTTGGCCTATCTTTGCGTCCGGATCAAAATGACGGGAAACAATGATTAAAAGATGGGGGCGGCTTACAGCCCTGTATTTTGTTCTGTTTTTTATCGGGACTCTTGCTGCCCGGCCGGATGACGGGCTGAAAGAGCAATTGACAGCGATGCTTGCCGGGAGAAAGGCTCGGGTCGGGGTGGCTGTCATTATAGATGGAAAAGATACTGTGACGGTAAACAACGGGGTGCGCTATCCGATGATGAGTGTATTCAAATTTCATCAGGCTTTGGCCGTGGCCGATTATTTGGAGCGTACCCGTACGCCGCTCGATACATTGCTCTATATTCCTGCGGCAAGCCTACGTCCAGATACCTATAGCCCGCTGCGGGATAAATATCCGCAGGGCAACATTTATATTTCCATCGGCGAGTTGTTGGTTTACACCTTGCAGCAGAGTGACAATAACGCCTGCGATATTTTGTTTGAGCAGACGGTGGGCGTCGGCGAAACCGATGCTTATATCCGTTCTTTGGGGATGGAAGATTTTGCCATTGTCGCGACAGAGGATGACATGCACCGTGATGTGCAGCTGTGTTATGAAAATTGGACCACCCCGCTTGAGGTTGCCCGGTTGCTGGACATTTTTGTCACTTGTCCGGATTTTGCCGGTCGCTGCGGTTCTTTTGTCAGACGTGCCATGACGGAATGTGAGACCGGGCTGGGTCGTCTGGTGAAACCGTTGACGGGTAGAGGGGTTATCGTCGGGCATAAAACCGGCACGAGTGATGCCGATGCTCGGGGGCGTTGGATTGGAATCAACGATGCGGGTTTTGTTTTCCTGCCCGATGGCCGCCGGTATACGGTTGCCGTAATGATCCGTGATTCAGAGGAAAGTTTTGCGGATACGGAACAGATCATCGCCGATGTCTCGGAGACGGTATATCGTTATGTTGTCCGCTGAACCTCTTTTGATTTCGGGGTAAGGGGGGGCTGTTCGCGATTCGTTTCTATTCCACATAAAAGAGGCGACGGATCGCTTCGTCTGCCATGTTCAGCCCGGTTTCGGTCAGGAAAATACGGTGGTCTTCGCTCTCCTCGATCCACCCTTGCTGTTTTACATAGGGCAGTTGTCCGAAGAAATGTTCCCGCAATTGCGGGGTGTCGGATAGGTTTCGGCGGAACTCCGGCAGGGAGAGTCCCCGTCGGGTGCGCAGGCGGAGCATGATGGCCTCATTGTATAAGTCGGTTTCTGAAAGCCGTTCGGTTTCCGGATTTCGGTTTCCGGAAAGATAGGAGTGGAGGTTGGCGGCATTCCAGCTTCGGCATCGCCTGCCGTCGAAGCTGTGGGCTCCGGGGCCGAGCCCCAGATAAGCCTCTCCGGACCAGTAGCTGCTGTTGTGGCGGGAATACATACCTGGACGGGCATAGTTGGAAATTTCGTATTGTTCGAATCCTGCTTCTTCAAGTAGGCCGCGCAATCGGGCTGCCATTTTTAATAGTGTCTCTTCGCCGGCAACAGAGAGTGTTCCGGCGTCGATTTTCTGTTTTAAAACGGTTCCTTCTTCTACGCTTAGGCAATAGGCAGAGAGGTGATCGACTTCCAGGCTGACGGCCTTGCGTACACTACGTTCCCAGGTGTCAAGGGTTTGACCGGGCAGTCCGTACATCAGGTCGATGCTGATATTCCGGATTCCGTTGGCCCGCAAAAGCCGGATGGCCTCTTCCGGTCTGTGGCTGTCATGACGTCGGCGCAATAATTTCAGTTCTTCATCGATGAAACTTTGTACTCCCATGCTGATGCGGTTGACCGGCGTCTGTCCGGAAAGTTCCTGAATGAATTGCGGAGTGAGATCCTCCGGATTGGCCTCCATCGTGATTTCACTGACTTGCTGTAACTGGAAATTCCGGGCCAGGCAATCGAAGATGGTTCGTATTTCCCTTGGTGAAAGTTGCGACGGGGTGCCTCCTCCTATGTAAATCGTCCGGATTATTTCTTCCGGAGAGAAGAAGTTCCGGCGTTCTTGGATTTCCCGGCAAAGTGATTCCACATATTGCAGGGCCCGGTCTCCGGCCGTTGTGGAATAGAAGTCGCAGTAAATGCAGCGGCTTGCGCAAAAAGGAATATGTATGTAGATTCCTGCCATGTTGCGATGAGATTATATCAGACTGCATAGTCCGTCCGACAGTCGTACTTCTCCGGTGTCGATCATTATGCGGAGCACCTCCGCTGTCTGTCCGGGCGGGAATGGTAGCTGGCGGGTGATGGCCGGCAGCGGCAGGGCGGATTGCGGTTGTAGTAATTGTAGAATGGCTGTATGGATTGTTTCGAGGGGATTTGCCGTTTGTTCCGGGCGGATGCAGACGTCGCATTGTCCGCAGTCATGGTCCAGTTCCTCCCCGAAATAGCGTAAAAGTTGCTTGAGCCGGCATTCTTCATCGTTTTCGACATATCGGATCATGGCCTCCATGCGCGATTGCTGTCTTTCCCTGCGCAGTTCAAAGATGTCACGGTGAATACGGAGTTCGTCGTTTTCCAGCCGGGGGGTACGATAAACGATGGCTGGGGTCTGGCGGGCCGGGACGTAATGCAATACATGCTGGCGGGTCAGCAATAGAAGCGCTTTATAGACAGCTTCCCGGTCGAGATGGGTATAAGACATGAGGTCCTGTTCCCGGATAAAGACATAGTCGGCGAATATACCGGTGTAAAGACGTAGAAGGGCATTTATGACCGCTTGTGTGTCAGGATTCGTGTCGTGCAGATGATAAAGGTGTTCCCGCGTGCAGACGAACATGACGCGGCTATACAGATCGGGCTCTTCTTCATAAGAGATATAGCCGGCTTGATCCAGGAGTTTGAGCGCGTAGTGTGTCGGTGCGGCATTCAGATGATAGGTATAACAGAATTTTTTCAGGTCGAATTCAAACAGGTGGTTGTAACCGGCTCCGATGGCTATTTGATAGAAGCTTGCCAGCTTGTCGTATATCATCCGGATGTATTCCCGTTCCGGATACTCTTCTGACAGATGTTTCTGTAATTTTTTTTTGTCTGCCGTTTCTTCGAGAATGATTGCCTGTGCTGCCTGCCGGTCTCTTCCGGCTCTTCCGGCCTCTTGAAAATATTCTTCCGGCGACGGCGGCAGGTCGAGATGCAGTACAAGTCTGACGTTGGGCTTGTCGATTCCCATGCCGAACGCATTGGTCGCCACGATAACGGGAACTGTTCCGCTCATCCATTCATCCTGTCTCTTTTGTTTCTCCTCGTACGGAAGTCCTGCATGGAAATATCCGGCGTTCACGCCCGATTGGGTCAGTATCTCTGCAATCTCCTTGGTTTTCTTCCTGCTTCTTACATAAATAATGCTGCACTCGCTGTTTTTTTCCAGCAGTTGCAGCATGGTTTCGGTTTTATTTTCCGTATGAATGACCGAATAGGTAAGATTCGGCCGTTCAAAAGACATTCTGAATACTTTGGATCGGGTTTTGAATTGCAATCTTTTCTGAATATCCTTTATGACCTCCGGTGTTGCTGTCGCCGTCAGAGCCATGACCGGTACCGATGGCGGAAGCAATGCCCGAACCTCAGCAATTTTCATATATGCCGGGCGGAAATCATATCCCCATTGAGAGATGCAATGCGCTTCGTCGACTACCAGCAGCCGGACGTTCATATATTGCAGTTTGGCCAGAAAGAGAGGCGTTCCGAGGCGTTCCGGAGAAAGATACAGGAAGCGGTAATCCTGACAAATGACACGTTCATAGGTGTCCAATATCTCTTCATGCGACATACCGGTGTAGACAGCCGCCGCCTTGATACCACGTTCCGCCAGATGATCTTTCTGGTCTTTCATCAGGGATATGAGGGGTGTCACCACAAGACATAATCCTCCCATAGCCAGGGCAGGAACCTGAAACGTGATACTTTTTCCTCCTCCGGTGGGAAGTAGACCCAACGTATCGTTTCCGTCCATTACGGAAGTTATCAATTCTTCCTGTAACGGGCGGAAATGATCGTATCCCCAGTGCTTTTTCAGAATGTCATGTATCGCGGACATGTATCTTAAGCGTGAACCGTTTGTAAACTTTCCGGCATCGGTTCCTCATGCGAGACTTCGAAGCTGTGATTCATATTAAGGTTGTCGTCACTATACTTGATGTCTTTCACCAGCAGTTGCACGCAATTGCTGGCATAGGTATTTTCTTCGATTGTATAAATGATGTCGAACGGTTTACCGCTCTTGACGATCTCCATTTTGTCTGCCGAATTGAATGCGATACCGTTTTGGGTGGCATTGGTTTCCGGGTCAATCATTTCCAGCCTGATGTGTTCGGATTCTTTGCCGACCAGCCGGCTTGCACCATGATCCATAATCTTCCGGGTGACAAATAAAGGCTTGGTATTGCCGGGGCCGAAGGGTGCCAGCGTCTTGATATTCTTATAAAGACGCGGGGTGGCATCTTTGAATTTTATTTCCATATCGATATCAAGATGTTGCTGTTCCTGCGACGGAGTGATATGCTGTTCCACATATTCTTCGATGCGTCGTGTCAGCTCCGGAATATTTTCTTCCAGCAAGGTAAGGCCTGCGGCAAAAGAGTGGCCGCCGAAGTTCTCTATGATATCCCGGCAGGAATCGATGGCGTTGTAGACATTGAATCCCTGGATGCTACGCGCCGAGCCGCTGGCAAAACCATTGGCGCTGGTAAGCACGATGGCCGGCCGGTAATAGTATTCTGTAAGGCGGGAGGCGACAATTCCAATTACGCCTTTGTGCCAATTGGGGTTGAATACCAGAATACTTTTCCTGTTGTCGAGGTCTCCGTCCGCATCTACTTGTGCAATGGCCTCTTCTGTGATCTTTTTGTCTAATTCCTTGCGGCTCTCGTTATATTCGGCAATGTGAGAGGCACATTCCTTTGCCGTCTTCATATCTTTTGCCGTCAATAGGTCTACAGCCTCTTTTCCACACATCATCCGGCCGGATGCATTGATGCGGGGACCTATTTTAAAGACGATGTCGGAATTGGTCAGTTCCTTTTTCTCCAGTCCGCAAAGTTCTATGATGGCACGCAGACCGTTGCAGGCTTTTTCGTTCAGCCGCCGGAGCCCGTTGCATGAAAGGACTCTGTTTTCGCCGGTAATGGGAACAATATCGGAGGCGATACTGATGGCACAGAGATCCAGAAGGGGATAGAGCAACCGGTGTTCGTTCAGTCCGTTGTCGCGGGCAAAGGCCTGCATGAATTTCAGACCGACGCCACAAGCGGAAAGGTAGGGATAAGGATAAGTATCGTCCTCTCGTTTAGGGTCTAGAATAGCAACTGCTTCCGGGAGGGTCGCATCCGGTTTGTGGTGATCGCAAATAATAAAGTCGATTCCCTTTTCCTTGGCGTATCTGACCATTTTAACGGCCTTGATACCGCAATCGAGAGTAATGACTAACGTTATACCATTGTTAGAAGCATAGTCGACACCTTTTTCAGAAATGCCATATCCATCATCGTAGCGATCGGGGATATAATAATCGAGCAAAGAATGATAGTTGCGCAGGAACCGGAAGACAAATGCTACCGCAGAGGTTCCGTCGACATCATAATCTCCATAGATCAGGATCTTTTCTTTACGTCCGATAGCCTCATTCAGGCGTTTTACGGCCTTATCCATGTCTTTCATCAGGAACGGATCGTGGAGTCCGGTCGATAATTGGGGATGAATGAACATCTTTGCCTCTTCGACAGAGGTAACACCCCGTTTTACGAGCAACTCGCTGATGATGGGATTGAAATTAAGTTCGGCAGAGATCTTATCCTTGATCTCGTTCTGTTCCGGTAATAAAGTGCGACAATTCCATAGATAATTGTTCATTATGTGTATTTTTACTAATATGCGAAATGGAATTTTGGCGGACAGGCAAAAGCCAGGCATCATGGAATGTCGCAACCTGGCGGAGTTCATTGAGATACTCCTCAGCCGAAGTTTTTTGGGCGAATACGTTAATATATAAGCGGAACCGTCCGTCTTTATCAAGGATGTCTATGTTTTCATAGCCCAAGCGGGAAAAGCGGCGGACGTCATGCTCGGCTTCTTCCCGGGTGAGGCAACTTGAGATGATGATATAATAGACCTTTCCGTTGGTTGTGGTTACGATTTCCTTTTCAGGAGCCTGGAGAGCAACAGAAGCGGTTTCCGCAGATATTGATGCTAGATCGGCCTGTCGGGTCAGTAAAAGCGCAGTGTCGATAGCGGCGGAAAGAGTCTGTGAGGCGGTTTCGGGAACCATGGAACTTTCTTCTTCCAGTATTTCCTCCCAGGAATGGTCGACGAAGATATTGGGTCTTTGATTACCGGACAAAATTTCCCGGTTGATCATCGATGCATAGTTGTTGACATGGTTGTCGTGGGTGCGGAAAGGGGAAAAATCGGCAAAGAAACAGCCGAGAATAAGAATGATGACCGCAGCATGCTGTAACCACCGTTTGCGTATCGAAATGACGTATTTCTCATTCTCTTGAACAATGCGCCTGTCATGATTTGCCGGTATAATTTCCTGCCGGTGTATTTCTATCGGTTCCAGTCCGAATGTTTGAGGTTGCGATGTCCGGTTTTCTGCCGGCTGAAAAGAGATATGGCAATCTTCATCGTAATATAACTGACCGAGATTCCCTAACTCATATTTGCCCGATTCCTCCAGTTGTCTGCGGATACCCGAAATCTCTTGTTTGATACAGGCCACGGCCTCTTCGTAGGAGATATTGTTGACCTCCATATAGGCGTCGGCCAGCAGGCCGTCGTCATGAGTGAGGAAGCGGTTGAAACTGATTTCGTAGGAAGGGGGTAACAGACGAATGCCGCCTGCCTCATTTTTAGAGGCGGGGACAGTGATAATCCGGCCACTTTTTTGTTGTAACATGAATCCACCGATACCCTGCACGAAAACGTAATGCTGGGTCATGAGAAGGTATTCTATATATGTGGCAAGAGTATTCATCTTTGCAAAGATACGTCTTCTTTTGCAAACTGTGTAATTTTAGAATGATAAAATGGGATTTATTTGCACTTTTTTATTAAATCTTCAGCGATTTCGGGCGATAAACCCAGCTCTATCGCCTGATTGAGATCGCGGAGCGCATAGTCTTTGTCTTTCCGGGCGTATCTGATTTTGGCCCGTAGCAGGTAAGTCATCGGGTCGCGGTTGAAGAGCCCGATGCTTGTGTTTATATCGGAAAGGGCGGCGCCGAGGCGTCCGCTCTGGTAGTAGACTTCAGCCCGCTGGAAGAAAAGCGAGTAACTTTTGGG
This sequence comes from uncultured Prevotellaceae bacterium, assembly GCA_964567855.1. Classification (GTDB taxonomy): domain Bacteria; phylum Bacteroidota; class Bacteroidia; order Bacteroidales; family UBA3663; genus Liminaster. Next base: position 26,471 of record CAZMOE010000020.1, on the reverse strand, counting down.
ATTCACTTTGATGAGGGCGTCGTAAAGGTCGGCCGCCATGGCATACTGTCCTTCTGCTTTGTAGACGTAGGCCATGCCGAGGCGTGCCTTGGCACTGGTGGGCTTGAAATGGTCGATGGCCTCCAGGTCTATCCTGGCACCGACGGTGTCGTTCTGAATCAGCCGGAGCATGGCACGTTCGTAGAAAGCGTTCTCATTGTGCGGATCCAGGGAGATGATTTCCGTATAGTCGTCGGTCGCCTTTGCCCACTGCTCCGTTTCCGAATATAATGCTGCTCTGTTTTGCAGGAGACTGATATTGCCGGGTATGAGCGACAGGGCCGCAGTGTAGGAGATCTCTGCAGGACCGTATTTGCCCAAACGGCGTTGCAGAGTTCCCATATTGGAGAGTAGAAGGGCATTCCTGGGATTGGCCGGTTCCAGTTTCAAGGCTTCATGGAGTGCCCTTTCCGCCAGTTCGATGCTATCTTGTTCTATATAATCGAAACTGAGATTTATCCAATCGTCATAGTTTCGTGTTATAGCCTTGAGGGAGGCAAAACTTGCCAAAAATACGATATAAAATAGGATCCTCATAAAAACATGGATATAATTTTATGCAAAGGTAGGTTTTATTCTTCGGAAATACATTATCTTTGCTGACGATTTATAAAAATTAAATACGTTTTATGATTATGAAAAGATTGATGCCGATAGGATTGGTCGTGTTTGCGCTTCTGACGGTGTTCGGATGCAATCAGCAGAGCAGGAATGATGTGACTGCAACCATATCGTTCGATACTCTTACCATTGATACGGTGGCTCCGTTGTTTGCGGTGGCGGAAGAACCGGCTTGCCACTTCCGCCTGTCGATGGAATACCCGACGGCTGCCGCTTCGGAAGAATTGCTTCACGTGGTGGATGAATTTATTGTCAGCCTTTACTTCAAAGATGACTATGTCGGTCTTTCCTGTGAGGCGGCGGCCGCCAAATACTGTAAAGATTATCTTTCCGCCTACGAGGAAGAGGGCAAAGGCGTGCTTGAAGCCTATGGCAAGAATATCGGAGAGGCCATCCCTTGGATGAGTTATGAAGAAATTTCCACGGGAAGGGTTCTCTATTGCGATCATGGTTTCCTCTCTTACGCCGTAAGCTTCTACAGCTATCGAGGAGGTGCTCACGGCAACTCATCTGTCAGCAACAAGGTACTGAATCTCGCTACCTATTGTCCGCTTTATCTTAACGATTTGTTTAACGGTACCGGATTTTTGGAGGTTTCCGCTATATTGCGCAATACACTCGCTAAAAATTACGGGTGCGCTTCTGTCGCCGAACTGGCCGAGACCGAGCCGTTCTTTTCTCCCGAAGAAATCGATCTGACGGAAAACTTCTTTATCGATGACAAGGGTATCACATGGCAATACAATCCTTATGAAATCGCTCCTTATTCCATGGGGCTCATAAGTGTTACTTTGTCTTGGGCGCAGGTGCTTCCTTTCCTGCTTGAAGATTCTCCGCTGGCCCCGTTGGCCCGTGAATTGCAGTAATCCATCGTTCCGATCATGCAATTTGTCAGTTACTTCCCGACGTTATCCGGCCGGCAATTGGAGCAGTTCGATGCCCTTCAGGCCCTTTATGCCGACTGGAATTCAAAGATCAACGTTATCTCTCGCAAGGATATCGAAGATCTTTATGAACACCACGTACAGCATTCTTTAGCTATTGCCGCTTTTGCCGACGAGCGTTTGGAGGGTTGGAAAGCCGGTGCCAGCATTATCGATGTGGGGACGGGAGGCGGTTTTCCCGGTATCCCGCTGGCCATTTATTATCCGCAGTGCCGTTTCCTCCTTGTCGATCGTATCGGGAAGAAGGTACGTGTGGCTCAGGAGGTGGCTTCGGCCATAGGGCTTCAGAATGTAGAGTTTCTTCACGCCGGGGTGGAGGAAATCAAGACCAGGTATGATTATGTGGTGAGCCGCGCCGTGACGGATCTTCCTTCTCTTGTAAAGCTGGTGCGGAAAAATATGGGCCGCGGGCTGATCTGTTTGAAGGGTGGCGATCTGAGCGAAGAATTACAGCCGGCCGCATGTCGTAGGGCAGAGGTCATCGAGGTCGCCCGCTATTTCCGTGAACCTTTTTTCGAGACGAAGCGGATTGTTTATCTGCCCGTATGATGTAATTATTTCATTCTGTTTCCTTATGATTGAGATTCAGACTTTTGTTTGCAATTCTTTTTGGGAAAATACCTATTTGGTATATGATTCCGGGTCCAAAGAGGCCGCGTTGATCGATCCCGGCTGTAGCAATGAGGCCGAGTGGGGGGCGGTCCGGGATTTTATCGCCCGGGAGAAGGTGCGCATGAAGTTTGTTTTGCTGACCCACGGACATGTAGATCATATCATGGGCAGCGAATGGCCTGTGAAAGAATATGGAGTGGATGTCTGCGGCAGTCTGGACGAAATGTATCGTCTGCCTTCCGCTGAAATCCAGGCGCGGATGTTCGGATTGAACCTGTCTGTATATCCCGCCTCAGTGACTCATGATTTGAAGGAGGGCGATTCCCTGATGTTGGGCGATTGTCGGATAGATGTTATCGATGTGCCCGGTCACAGTCCTCACGGCTTGTGTTTCCATTTGGTGGAGGCCGGAATGCTTTTTTCCGGAGATGTCCTTTTTGCCGGCGGTATCGGTCGCTCCGATTTCGGGACGGCTTTCGGATGCGATGGCCGGGCGTTGGTTAAGGGCATTATCGGTAAATTGCTTGTTTTGCCGGCGGCGACGCGGGTATTTCCCGGTCATGGTCCCTCTACGACCATCGGCGCCGAGAGTGCCGGCAATCCTTATCTTTGTTGTTAAACCTTTTTGTAATATGTATTTACCCAAAGATCCTATGATTCTGTACAGCATGGTCAACATGAAATTGCGCGATCTTTATTCTTCGTTGGATGAATTGTGCGACGATTTGCAGATCGATCGCAGTGACCTGGAAAAACGCTTGCATGAGGCCGGTTTTGATTATGATGCCGGGCAGAATCGTTTTATCTGAAATAGAATATTCCGAGTATGATAGAGAATTTATTGAATCGGGCACAGGCTGCTTCACGGTTGCTGCTGCAGCTGCCTGTCGAGCGGATTGATGTCATATTGCTCCATCTTGCCGATGCACTGGAAAAGGCGGAATCTTTTGTTCTGGAAGCCAATGCCGCTGATTTGGCCGGTATGCCTGTGGATGATCCCCGTTACGATCGTTTGCAGTTGACCGAATTGCGTATTCGTGCCATGGCAGGCGATTTACGTAATGTTGCGGCTCTTCCGACACCTTTGCACCGGATTTTGAGTGAGACTGTGCGCCCCAATGGAATGACAATCCGCAAGGTATCTGTTCCTTTCGGGGTGATCGGAGTGATCTACGAGGCGCGGCCTAATGTCACTACCGATGTTTTTTCTCTTTGTCTGAAAGCCGGAAGCGCCTGTCTCCTGAAAGGCGGTAAAGAGGCGGCCGAGACCAATCGGGCTTTGGTCGACGTCATCCATTCCGTTTTGAAAGAATTGGGCGAGCCGACCGATTTTTGCATCCTCTTGCCCAATGATAGGGAGGCCACGACCGAGATGCTGGAAGCCGTCGGAAAAGTGGATCTGGTGATTCCGCGGGGTAGCGGCAACCTGATTCGTTATGTGCGTGACCATGCGCGTGTACCCGTTATCGAAACCGGTGCCGGAGTTTGCCACACCTATTTCGATATTGCCGGCGATTTGCAGAAGGGTGCCGCTATCGTGGCCAATGGCAAAATGCGTCGGGTGAGCGTTTGCAATGCTCTGGATTGTCTGCTCGTTCATGCCGGGCGTATCGAGGATCTGCCTGCTCTGGTTGCTCCGTTGCAGGAGCGTGTGCTTCTGTTAGCCGATAACGCCGCCTATGCCGCTCTTGACGGATATTATCCGGCCGAACGGCTCTCCCGTGCAACCGGAGAGCATTTCGGTCAGGAAATGCTTTCCTACCGGATGGTGGTCAGGATTGTCGCCGACGTCGATGAGGCCCTTGAGCATATTGCCCGTTATTCTTCACGTCACAGCGAGGCCATTGTTTCCGAAGATCCGGCAACCTGTCTGCGGTTTACCCAATTGGTGGATGCGGCTTGTGTCTATACGAATCTTCCCACCTCCTGGACGGATGGCGCGCAGTTCGGTTTCGGTGCGGAAATCGGTATCAGCACACAGAAATTGCATGCCCGCGGACCGATGGCGCTTCCCGAGATTACGACTTATAAATATATCGTCAGCGGTGACGGTCAAATTCGTTCTTAACCGTTTAAAATAAACAAGATTATGGCAAAAGTTTATATTGCGTTGGCCGATGGCTTCGAAGAGGCCGAGGCCATTCTGCCTTATGACATCTTGCATCGTGCCGGTGCCGATGTCGTGAAGTTTTCCGTTTCCGATTCTTTGCAGGTGACGAGTTCGCATGGTGTGACCGTTATTGCAGATGCTCTGCTGGCCGATATTGATGCCGGCGATGGGGATATGCTGTTTCTTCCCGGTGGTATGCCGGGTTCTGTAAATCTCTCGCAGTCTGAACAACTTACCTTTTTGATATTGAGTTATGCGGCAGAGGGAAAGTATTTGGCTGCGGTGTGTGCTGCGCCCATGGTGTTCGGCCGTTTAGGTCTGCTTGATGGCAAATCGGCTACCTGTTATCCTGGGTTTGAGGACAAACTGATTGGCGCCCGGCCTTTGAAGGAGACGGTTGTGCATGACGGGCAGTTCATTACCGGCTGCGGTGCAGGTGCCGGCTTTGCCTTGGGCGCCAAAATGGTCGAAGTTCTTATGGGTAGGGAGACGGCCGATACGATTTTGCGTCAAATGATGTTTGGTGTTTACGCCTGATTCGATGCGATATATATAAACGATCGGGATTCTTGTCGGATGTCTGTATTTTCCGGTAGAATCCCGATCGTTTTGTATGAATGCTCTCCGGCCGTTGCTTTCCCGGTTTGTCAAGTCTGTTTCGGGAAATATTTTCCCTTGTTCTTTCGTGATTGGATTCGGTCACTGACGGAGAAGTTCCGGCAGACCGTATATGAGGAATCCCGCAAGGCCGCAGGCGCATATCGCGGCTATGGGATTCCATTTGCGCCGGCTGCTGCCAAGGAACACTATGAGAAAGATTGCCACGCTGACAATAAATTGCAGGAGGTCCGTGTTCGGGTTGCCGAAGTTGGATGCCGTCATAAGTACCAACGCTGCCGCTGCGATAAGTCCGATGATTGCAGGACGCAACACCTGGAAAATAGATTGTATGATGATACTGTTTTTATGCCGCAGGATTACACGGCTGACGGCTAACATGACCAAAAAGGGCAGCCACAATACAGAAAGAGTAGCTACCAGCGAGCCTAATATCGCTATCATGCTCAACTGGCCCGGAGTAAAGGTCGCCTGCATGGCCGCGTCGTTGGTTACGGCTGTGTAGCCGACGTAGGTAGCCGCATTGATGCCGATGGGACCGGGAGTCATCTGGGAAATAGCGACAATATCGGTAAATTCCTGTTCGCTCATCCAGCCGTGTTTCGTTACCACTTCGTTCTGAATGAAAGAAAGCATTGCGTAACCGCCTCCGAAGTTAAAGAGACCTATTTTACTGAACACGAAAAATAATTTCCAGAATATCATAATTAGAAAATTTGTGATAGGGATGAGATAAGAGTATATCGGTAGTGGCGGCGCTTATTGTTTTTTCCTTGCAGAGCTTCTTTGCTTCAGATACCGGCCGTAAATATACCCCCCGATGCCTGCTGCCGCTACTATAATGACAGGAGAAACCCCCAATAACCAGATGAGAAGTGTGGAAACGACAGGCAACCATATATTATAGCGCGTCAGTCGTGCCGCTTTGGCCATGTTGAAGACCGGCAGGGCAATGAGTGCTACAACTGCCGGACGGATACCTTTGAAAACGGCCTCTATATACGGATTATCATCTATATGCCGGAAGCCTATGGCAATCAGCAGGATGATCACGAATGACGGAATGATATTCCCTATCGAAGATACGATTGCTCCGGACAGGCCTCCGACTTTATAGCCTATGTGACTTGCCATATTGATGGCGAAAATTCCTGGAATGGCTTGTGATGCCGCCATAATGTCGAGAAATTCATCTTTTGTCAGCCATTGATGCTTTCTGATGATTTCGGCCTCCATCAACGGTATCATGGCCATGCCTCCGCCGATTGTGAATCCTCCTATTTTCAGGAATGACCAGAATAATTTTATATTTGTACTCATTTCCGATAGTCTTATTAATATTTAAGAGCCTCGCGGTGTCTCAGAATCTGTGGACTGGCGAGAGCTCTTAAATAAAAATGGAACCTTTGAGGTCGGTGTCGGTTTATTTTACTTCGCTGCCGGGCTTTACCTCACGCTCTACGGTAACAACCGACAGACTTCCGTCATAATCTTCGGCCGAAAGAATCATTCCTTGGCTTTCGATTCCCTTTAACTGACGGGGAGGGAGGTTGGCGATGAAGCAAAGTTGGCGGCCGATAAGATTTTCGGGGGCATATTGTTTGGCGATGCCGCTGACAATGGTCCGCGGTTGTCCGCTGCCGTCGTCGATGGTGAATTTCAGCAGTTTGTCGGCTTTGGGAACTTTAACGCAGTCCACCACTTTGCCCACACGGATGTCCAGCCGCATGAAATCATCGAATGAACAGGGTGCGGCTATGGGCTTGGCTTTGTAAGCAGCCGCTTCGTTGGCCTTTTTGGTGTCTTGCAGTTTTTGAATCTGGGCCTCTACGACCTCATCTTCTATTTTCTCGAAGAGCAGAACCGACGTACCGAGCGTATGACCTTCCGGCAGAAGATCTGTTTGTCCGAGCGCATCCCATTCGCAACTCTTCATGCCAAGCATTTCACGCAGCTTCTGGGCGCTGAAGGGAAGGAACGGTTCGAAGGCGATGGCAAGATTGGCTGCGATTTGGAGAGAAAGATTCAGGATCGTGGAAACACGTTGCATGTCGCTTTTTGCCAATTTCCAGGGTTCTGTTTCTGCCAGATATTTATTGCCGATGCGGGCCAGGTTCATAGCCTCTTTTTGTGCGTCGCGGAATTTGAAATTGTCCAGAAGGGATTCCATTTCCCGTTTGACGTTTACAAATTCCTGCAAGGTGGCCTGATCATAGTCGGTGAGGGTTCCGGCTGCCGGGACCTTACCATCGAAGTACTTTTCGGTGAGTTTCATCGCTCTGTTGACGAAATTACCGAAGACTGCAACCAATTCGTTATTATTGCGGGCCTGAAAATCCTTCCAGGTGAAGTCGTTGTCTTTTGTTTCCGGGGCATTAGCGGTCAGGACATAGCGAAGTACATCCTGTTTGCCGGGGAAATCGGCAAGGTATTCGTGCAGCCACACCGCCCAGTTGCGGGAAGTGGAAATTTTGTCGCCTTCGAGATTCAGGAACTCGTTACTTGGAACATTGTCGGGGAGAATGTAGCTGCCCTCCGCTTTAAGCATGGCGGGGAAGACGATGCAGTGGAAGACGATGTTGTCCTTACCGATGAAGTGAACCAATCGTGTGGAATCGTCCTTCCACCAAGTTTCCCAGCTGTCGGGGCATAATTCCTTGGTGTTGGATATATAGCCTATGGGAGCGTCGAACCAGACATAGAGCACCTTTCCTTTGGCTCCTTCCACGGGTACGGGAATACCCCAGTCCAAATCACGGCTTACGGCACGGGGCTGCAGATGCATGTCCAGCCAACTTTTGCATTGGCCGTAGACGTTGGGGCGCCATTCCTTGTGTTCCTCCAGTATCCACTGGCGCAACCATTCTTCATGCTGGTCAAGAGGAAGATACCAGTGCTTCGTCATTTTCTTGACCGGCTTCGAACCAGAGAGTTTGCTGACCGGGTTGATCAGTTCTTCGGGAGAAAGGGTCGAGCCGCACTTCTCGCATTGATCTCCATAGGCCCCTTCGGCATGGCAGCGGGGGCATTCGCCCATGATGTAGCGATCAGCAAGGAATTGATGGGCCTCTTCGTCATAATATTGCTCTGATTCCCGTTCGATAAACTTGCCGTTTTCATAGAGCTTGCGGAAAAAGTCGCTGGCCACCTGCGCGTGGGTCTCCGAAGAGGTCCGGGAGTAGATGTCGAACGAAATGCCGAATTCCTTGAAAGAATCCTTGATAAGGGTGTGATAACGGTCTACGATATCCTGGGGGGTACAGCCCTCTTTACGGGCGCGTACAGTAATCGGTACTCCATGTTCGTCTGAGCCACCGATGAACAGGACCTCCTGCTTTTTAAGACGGAGATAGCGAACGTAAATGTCGGCCGGGACATAGACACCGGCAAGGTGTCCGATGTGAACGGGGCCATTGGCGTAGGGAAGTGCCGATGTTACCAAGGTTCTTTTGTATTTCTTTTCTTCCATAACAGCTGTATTATGTTTGTTTAATAATTTTCTTTATAGATTTGTTTGATCATGGCCTGCAATTCCGTCAGGTAGTCGGTATTATTGCTGAGGCGGGGAATCTTATGTTGGCCGCCGAGCTTGCCCTTTTTCTTCAGCCATTCGTTGAATAGGCCGCGAGGAGCGGGAATAAGCTGCAGACGATCCAGAAAAATCCCTTTATAACGTTTTGCCTCGTAGTCGGAGTTAAGCGACTGCAGTGTCCGATCCAGCAGATCGGCAAACATCTCGTAATCGGCCGGTGCCTTTTCAAAATCGATGATCCAGGTGTGATGCGCCTTGCGGTTATCCTTGGCAAAGGTGGGGCCGGCGGTATAGTCGGCGATAACGGCTCCGGTTTCACGGCAGGCTGTGGCCAGCGCCTGATCTGCATTGCTTACCATCAGCTCTTCGCCGAAGGCGTTGATGTAGTTTTTGGTTCGGCCTGTAATGAGGATTTTATACGGATCGCGAGAAGTAAATTTTACTGTGTCGCCGATAATGTATCTCCACAATCCGGGGGTGGAAATGACCATGGCATAGTTTTTCTCCAGCTCAACTTCCCATAACGGAACGATGGTGGGCGCGGGGTTGTCGAATTCATCCATAGGTATGAACTCGTAGAAGACCGCCAGATCGATCATTAGCAGCATTGCTGGATCTGACCAGTCGTTTTGGATTGCGAAAAAGCCTTCGCTTGCATTATAGGTCTCCAGATAGTGCATTTTATCGCTGGGAATCAGCTTGCGGTATTGTTCCCGATAGGGGGTGAAACTGATTCCTCCGTGGAAGAAGACTTCCAGATTCGGCCACACTTCGGTAAGATCCTTGGCCCCTTTAGCCTCCAGCACGTTTTTGATGAGTCCCATCATCCAGGACGGAACTCCGCTGAGGCTGGTGACATTGACATCCTTGGTTGCGTTTGTCAGCGCCTGGAGTTTTTCTTCCCATTCATCCATCAGCGCAATTTTTTTGCTGGGGGTACGGATGATGTTGATCAAGGGGCTGATGTTCTGAATCAGACAGGCCGACAGATCGCCTGCATGTATCTGTGGCGCGATTTCTGTGGGTTTATGGCTGCCGCCGAGGATCAGCCCCTTGCCGCTGAAGAATTTGCTTTTCGGATTGAGTCTTAAATAGAGGACCACGCAATCGGTTCCTCCCCGGTAGTGGGTTCGTTTCAGGGCGTCGGGAGTGACGGGAATGAATTTACTTTTGTCAGCCGTGGTTCCGGACGATTTGGCGAACCAGCGGATGAGGCCGGGCCAGAGGATACTGCTTTCCCCGGCCAGCATTCTTTCGATCCAAGGCTTGATTTCGTCATACGTATGCAATGGAACGCTTGCGGCAAATGTGGAATAGTCACACACCTTGTTACCGAAGCCATAGGCAGCGCCGAAAGCAGTTCCCACAGCCTGTGAGATCAAATAGTCGAGCTGCCGAAGCTGTAAAACTTTAGCGTCGGTGGTATATCGGTCGATTTGACGGGCACGATGCTTGAAGACGGCGTTATTTATGATGCGGGTAAGCATTCGATGAGGATGATTGGTTGTTTCTGTTTAAGATTTTTTGCGGAATCTACCCTTTCTGCCTGTCGCTTTTTCGGGCGCAGCTGTATCCGCTTCGTGGATGATGGCCAAACATTCGCTGTAGGTCATGGCCTGCAGGTCTTTGTTCTTCGGCAGTTTGTAGTTTTTACCGCCTTTGGAGAGGTAGGGGCCATAGCGGCCGTTGAGCATCTGTAGTTCAGGATCTTCATCGAATGTTTTTAAAATCATTCTTTTATCCTCTTCGCGTTTGGCGGTTATTATGGCGACGGCATCATCCAATACGACCGAATGAGGGTCTGTGCCTTTGGGCAGGGAATAATATTTATTGTCATGTTTGATATAGGGGCCGAAGCGACCTACTCCGATGACGATCGGAAGGGTTTCAAACAATCCCAGATCTTTGGGAAGATCGAAAAGCTTCAAGGCCTCTTCCAATGTGATGGTGTTGATAGACTGGCCTTTCTGCAATGGGGCGAACTGGGGCTTTTCTACTTCCCCCTGGGCGCCGATCTGAACGACGGGGCCGAACCTGCTGATCTTTACAGAGACGGAATGACCGCTTTTAGGATCGGTACCTAAGATGCGTTCACCGGCTTTTCGGTCGGAACGCATTTCTGTGGCAGTGGTTACCATCGGGTGGAATAATCTGTAGAATGTATCTATACATTCCGTCCAATTCTCTTTTCCGTCGGCAATTTGGTCGAACTTTTCTTCCACCTCTGCAGTGAAATTGTAGTTGAGGATGCTCGGGAAATGCTCGTTCAGGAAATCGTTGACAACGAATCCGATATCGGTCGGGATTAATTTCCCTTTGTCGTTGCCGAAAGTCTCGGTGCTTTCGGTTTCCCGGAGAATGCCGTCTTTCAGCAGAATGTGGCTGATGGTGCGTTTTTCGGCCGGCTTGTCGCATTTCTCTATATATTCCCGTGCCTGGATCGTGGAAATGGTCGGTGCATAGGTTGACGGACGTCCGATGCCGAGTTCCTCCATTTTCTTAACCAGACTGGCCTCCGAAAATCTGGGCGGACGCTGTGTGTAGCGTTGTGTGGCCTCAGCCATACTGAGTTGCAGGGGCTGACCGGTCTGCAAAGAGGGTAAAATCGGCGCGCTGCCTTCATCGCTGTTGTCATCATCCTTGGATTCGGTATATACACGCAGGAATCCGTCGAATTTAATGACTTCTCCGGTTGCGATAAAACGTTCTTTTATCTCTTCGGAAGTCATGGCGATCTCGACAGTTGTTTTTTCAATCTGGGCGTCGGCCATCTGCGAGGCGATAGTACGTTTCCAGATCAATTCATAAAGTTTCCGCTCGTTGGCGGTTCCTTCTATCGTAGTGCGGTCGATATATGACGGGCGGATGGCCTCGTGGGCCTCCTGTGCGCCTTTCGTATGAGTGCGGTAGTTGCGGGTATGGAGATAGGATTCTCCTAACGTGGAAACGATTTGCTGTTTGGCCGTGTTCAGTGCCAGAGAGGAGAGATTTACGGAGTCCGTACGCATGTAGGTGATGAATCCTGACTCATAGAGTCTTTGTGCCACCATCATGGTTTGCGAAACGCTGAAGTGCAGTTTCCGTGCAGCTTCCTGTTGTAGCGTCGATGTCGTGAACGGAGGTGCCGGAACTCGTTTCAGTGGTTTCTGCGCGATGTCTGCGATATTGAACGTTGCATTTTTACATTTCTCCAGAAATGCTGCCGCCTCCTCTTTGGTCCTGTATCGTGTGTTGAGTTCCGCATTAAAAAGTATCTGCTTCCCTTTTTCATCCATATAGAGAAACGTACCCACGATACGGTAGCTTTCTTCTGCTTTAAACTGTTCTATTTCCCGTTCCCGTTCTACGATAAGCCGTACAGCCACGCTTTGGACACGTCCTGCGGAAAGGGCCGGTTTTACTTTTTTCCAGAGAATGGGAGACAATTCAAAACCTACGATTCTATCCAGAACACGGCGGGCCTGCTGTGCATCTACCAGGTTTTTATCGATTGCTCTTGGCGTCTGAATGGCATTGAGAATCGCCGGCTTGGTGATTTCATGGAATACAATGCGCCTGGTTTTCTCCGGCTGTAATCCGAGCACTTCATACAAGTGCCATGAAATGGCTTCTCCTTCCCGGTCTTCATCGGAAGCGAGCCATACTACATCTACCTTTGCCGATTCTTTCCTCAGGTTCTCTACTAATTGCTTTTTATCGTCCGGGATTTCGTATACCGGTGTATAGTTTTGCTCAATATCTATACTGAATGAGTGCTTCTTCAGGTCGCGGATATGTCCATAACTTGAAGTTACCTTATAATCGCTTCCTAAGAACTTTTCTATCGTCTTGGCTTTGGCCGGAGACTCGACAATAACCAGATTTTTAGGCATGGTATGTTGTAAATTTAATTATAAACGAGGTTTTGCGTTGCCATTTTGAGGTATATTCCTCATTTGCGCCGCAAAAATACGATTTTCTGTTTTATAAAACTCTATTAAGATGGAATTTTCTTTATAAATAATGTGTAAAAAGCAAAACTCTCCTGCCTGCCGCTTCTTTTTTTCTTTTAAAAAGGGTTTTGAAGGAGAAAATGAATTTGAAGGAAGGGGGTTCCCGGATTAAAGAACAGGTCCCTGGCAAGTCGTGTTTTTTGCTGGAGACCTGTTTCGCTGTTTCTTTTTGTGGAAATTCCTGTTCTGTCAGACTTTCGACGTCTTGTTTTTTTCGGGAATCAGAATTGCCATGTACCGCCGATATGAAAATTAATGCGCTGGCCGGGTACTCCTGCCCAGACGTCGTATTTTTGACACAGGATATTATCTATCCTGGCGTATAACTGGAGATTTTTGTCGAATTTCCAATTACCTTTCAGTCCTATGTCGGAAAAATTCTTCAGGTTTATTTTACGGGCCTCATAATACTCGTTTCCCGGAATCCAGGCGTGGCGGCCGTATTGTCCACAATAGAAAATTTCTGCCTGTAATTCCTTGATCGGGGTCGAGGTGAATCTTATTTCGGTTTCGAAAGAAGGTCTATGGCTGGCTGCTTCTTTTTCCGAATGACCGAAAGCGGTGAGTCGGGCCGAGGCTGCCAGATATTTGCTGTATGTATATTCGACTTTACCGCCGACTTTGGTACAAAAATCATTTTTATTGTCAAGCCGGGTCGTCATACCATATACTTCATCTGCCATGACGTAGGGGATAACATCATCCATCGTGTATTTGAAACCGGCGAAAATTTCTCCACGCAGGTTACCCGATACATAGTTGCGGTAGCCGAGTGTGACATCGGCGATGGTCCATGGATTTTTATATTGGCAGGTAGGAACATAGAAGGGAATTTCTGCCATTAAGGTGCGGAAAGTCTTGCGTTCAAGTCCGCCGGTAATGTCAGCGAACAATTGTTGTTTATGGTTCGATAGATCATATGTAGCCCTGACGTCGGGGGCAATACCGAAGTGATTTTTAGGTCCGCTGATAAAATCTGTCCGTACACCGGCCCGTATTTGCAACGCATCGAAATCGAAGAAGAGATAAGGAGACAATGTGATGCCGACGCCGCTTTTCAGTGGCTTGTAAGTTTCCCCATCTTGATCCGTAAAACTGTAATTCAGTGCCGTAATATCGGCAATGAGGCCGCCGGTGTATTGATCGAATAGCTCTGTGCTTATATCCGTACGCAACCGGGCCTTCAGTTCCGATCCGTCAGGCTGACTGAGGGTGAAATCTGATAGTTCCAGACGTGTGTAATGTTGTATTTTACTGTTCCGGTTATGATTGTCGAAGGCTATGGAGGCTTCAAAATCTCCGGTCGTTTGTTTTATTTTCGGTAATATGCCGTCCAATGTGCCTGCTGGCGAAAATAGATCGTAATTAAGCAGATTGTATTTCGTCCGGCTGTAGCTGATATCGGCCGACCATGAACATTTTTCCAGTTCTCTCTGCAGGGATATGGCCGCGTAGCCGGAGGAATGCGTGTTCTTCCAGTCAGGAAATTGCTCACCGGAAATATCGGTCTGAACCATTTCCAGCTCGGCAGATGTGAGATGATAGCCGCCCGTCACTTTGAAAACCGTGTTTTCATTTTCGATGATTCTGTAGCCGGCGTCGATATTGGTGTTCCAGTAATTGCCGATGTTGGCCTCTACATAACCGCGGTTGCGGTTGAACGGTTCATCATCGAATACTTGCCCTACAGGGAGGCGGGTCAGCGTGTTGTCTCCGGTGGTTGCCGCATACCAGTTGGCGTATGAAACGCTTGTCTTGTTGACTTTGGGTTGTTCAATAGCCGGTTGACGGTTTATTTTATCGGCATCGCGGACAATGGGGACGAATTCCCTTTCGATGGTCATAGATTGTTGCAGAGCAGTGTCTGCAACTGCGGTCTTGACGCTTTTTTTAGTATTGCCGGACCGAGTTTTTCTTGCCGATGCATCGGGGACGATAGCGAAGTTTCCGATACATATCAAAGCGGCTATGGTAAGCTGAGTGGCGGTAGAATATCTTTTCATCGTTATTCGTTACATTGATTAAGACGTTCCTCAATCATTCTGTTGATTTCGTCGTTGCTGTTATAATTGCTTTGCAAACTCTGTAGGTATTGTTTGGCCTGGAAAGTGTTGTCTTTTGCCAAGGCAATATCTGCCAGTAAAATAAATCCGCGGGCAAGCCAGTATTGATGGGGTGTCGCTGAATTGATCAGTTCAAAGACCTGGGCCTCTGCTTCCGTCGGTTTATTGTCGTCATAATACAGCTGCGCGAGCCTGTATTTGGCTTCCGCTCCGAAGACGCTGCGTGTATCGGTTGCTGCCGCCTTAAAATCTTCATAGGCATAGCCTGTCTCCTGCATTTCCACAAGAGCCTTGCCTCTGAGAAGCTGTCCCTCCTGTCGTAATGAAGGTTTCAGGTTGGCGTCCGAATTGAGTTGAGTGAAGTTGAGGACCACATCCTCATGCCGGCCCAGTTCCGAAGCCATTCGGGTGCTGCCCATCAGGGCTGTCCTTTTATAATCGGCATTATCTGTACGTGCCACCAGCTGCTGGTAAGCATCGAACGCCTTGTTTTTGTCTCCCTGGGCCTGATATATTTCGGCAATGGCAAGCCATGCCTCATTCTCGTATGTGCCGCCGGGAACATTGGTAATGGCATCGTAATATTTCAGGGCCTCGTTGTCCCGACCTGCATTGCGGGCGGCGCGGGCCAGCGAGATGTTAGCCTCTATGGCATATTTGCCGCTGGGATATTGGACAAGGTATTGTTCTAATGCCTGCTTAGCCTCCGCATCCTTATGGCTGGCGATAAGTCGTGTTGCGGCAATATAGGTCAGCGAATCCTGTTCTCCGGCAGACATGGGGACTCTGCCGTCCAAAGTCTGCAGGTAGGCGGCATATGTAGAAATGTCGTTACGTTCGATATAAATGTTTTTCAGATCTTCCAGGGCGGTCTGGGCCTCTTCGCTTCCCGGGTGGGTCTGAATGACATCTTTATAGGCATTGACGGCTTCGTTGGTACGTCCGGTATTGTAGTAAACCAATGCTAATTGCAGACCGGCCTGTGGAGCGCATTGTTTATTGTAGAAATGGGTGACTACTTCTTGGAAAGCTTTGATGGCGTACTCATTATTTTCAAGGAGAAGGTAAGTCTTGCCCTTTTCAAGATATGCGTCATCCAGGTATTCGGATTCCGGATAGTTGCGGATCAGCAAATCCAGATCGTCAAGCTTTGCCGTATACTTTTTTTGCAGTCCTGCCATGAATGCTTTCTGGAAAAGGGCATAGTCGGCCGATGGTTTTTCATTGTTGTTGGCCGATGTGCCGTAATAATACTCTGCCTGCTGGAAGTCACGGTTATAATAATAGCAGTCGCCAAGTCGGGCGAGGGCGTCGGCATAGGGATCGGTGTTTCGCTCCGAAGGGCGGGTGATGTATTGGCCGAATGCATCGATGGCCTGAGTGAATTTTCCCTGTTTGAAATAGGAATATCCAAGGTTGTAATATCCGGAGGCGAGATGAGCCGCTTCTGTCGCAGGTCTGATGGTATTGAAGCGGATGAAATCGCTTTCTGCTTTGGCATATTCGCCGCTGGTATAAAAACATTCGCCCCTCCAGTAGTAGGCATCGCCTAAAATATCCCGGTTCAGATTGCCGGCTGCGATGCAGCGGTTGAAATAATCGGTGGCGGCTGCGATGTTTCCGTTGACGAAGTTCTGCACTCCCAGCTGATACAATAGGCGTTGCCGGGCAGCCTGGACTTTGACTGACGGGTTCTTGATTTTGGCAATCGAGGCGAGTGCCGCTTCATAGTTGCGCGTTGTCATATAGACTTCCACGAGGTATTCGCTGGCTTTGTCCGCATATCGGGAGTGTGGATAGCGGTTTAGGAAATTTTCAAACATGGTCACCTCCTCATTGAACGGTGAGCAGGCTGTTTCGTGCACCATGACGGCGTAGTTGTAGGCTGCGGCCTCCTGTATTTGCGGATCATTGTTATAGCTGGCCGCACGCTCGAACGCCAATTGGGCATTATGGGATTCTCCGGTAGTCAGATATGTTTGTCCGAGTAACATATATGCCTGTTGGGCGACTCCGTCGTTGTCGGTGTTGCCTCCGTTCTCCGTGGCCTTGCTCAGAGCTTTGACGGCAAGAGCTGTATTGCCGTTTTCAGCAGCCAGCACACCGCAGTTATAGGCACTGGAGGCCACAGCAGGCTGTGCCGCTTCCGTGTAGGCTGTCAGATATCGGAGAGCATCCCCCCGCCGCTGTTTTTTCAGATAGCACTCGCCCACGAGACGGTTCAGTTCCATGCTCTGTTCAGGGCTGATTTGAGGATTGGAGAGGAGAAGCAGGGCCTGGGAAAGCGTTTCGTCCCACTTTTCCTGTCTGTAAAGAATCTGGACGATATAGTATGGTACCGTATTATTATATTTCTTAAATCCGGGAAGGGCCCTGAACCGTCTCAAAGCCGCTGCATAATTGCCCTGTTCGTAGTCCAGATAGGCTACATAATAGGAGGCTTCGGTGCTGAAATCCGGATCATCGGCTTTTTCGAGGGCGACGTAATAGGGGCGGGCCTGAGCATATTGTCCGGTTTCGATCAAAGCCTGACCTTTTCTGAAAAAAAGCAGATGCTGGCGGGGAACTGAAATTTCGCCGGTATTGACTTTATCGAATTCGACCAATGCGCCCTGGGCGTCGCCATGAAAGAGCAGATAGCTGCCCAATTCTAATTGAACTTCTGCCGTATAAGGTGAGGTCGGATAGTCCTGAAGATATTTTTTCAGCAGAATTTCGCAACCGGGAAGATCCTTGTGCATCGATGCGACCGCTTTCATGTAGTCGTGTTGTTCCGCCTGTGACGGATTTAAAGGAAACGTCGCGAGTTCCTGCAACCGGTCGAGACAATCATTCCATTGTGATTGCCTGAAAAGGTCGTCCGCATGTTCCAGTATCGCCGGCACGGGACGTATGGCATCCGAATAGGAGGGCGTTTGCGCGTTTATGGTTGCTGTCAGTCCGAAACAGAGCACGGCACAATGTCTCCATCGGCGTAATGAATTTTTCATTTCCATCGATTTATAATCTTTCATCCTTAGTAAATTTCTGAAACTTTTATTTTACCGGACAAAGGTAAGTCTTTTTATCGGATTTCCATATAGAAATCTTAAAAAAGCAGGGGGAGGTGCTTTTATTTTATTCAGTATTGTTTATTATCGGTTGTTCGGTGATTCCGGTTATTTTTGCGAGCAGCCGGGGCGATGAAGAGGTCGCCGTGAATTTTCCTGTCGTAGTTTTGTTCTTCTCCATCCTCGCATATCATTGTTTTGGGAGGGCGTCCCGAAGGGTGTTGCCGGCAAATGTTTTGCGTTTTTGATTCCCGTCGGAGCCGGAAATGGAATTTAGAAAGCCGGAAGGGCGGATTTTCTTATTTTTATCGTATCTTCGCGGGCATAAATGAATTGTTCCGATATGAAAAAGGTTTCCGTCATCATATTAAACTGGAACGGCGCCGGACTTTTGCGTCGCTATCTTCCGGAGGTGATCGCCCATACGCCTGCCGACACGGCCGACATCATCGTGGCTGACAACGGCTCTACCGATGATTCCTTGTCTTTGCTGGAGGAGGAGTTCCCTTCGGTTCTTGTCTGGCCGCTGGGAGACAATTACGGTTATGCCGGTGGTTATAACCGCGCTTTGGCCATGGCGGAAACACCTTATTGCGTATTGCTTAATTCGGATGTAGCGCCGGCCGAGGGTTGGCTTGAGCCTTTGCTTGCATATGCGGAAGAGCATCCGGAAACAGCGGCCTTGCAGCCTAAATTGCTTTCCGACCGCGATCGCAAAATGTTTGAATATGCCGGTGCCGCCGGCGGATATCTGGATTGTTTGGGTTATCCTTATTGCCGCGGCAGAATTTTCGACGTTGTCGAGCAGGATTGCGGCCAATATGACACGATTGTTCCCGTTATGTGGGCAACGGGAGCCTGTTTGTGGATCCGTACGGAGGCGTTCCGACAGGCCGGAGGGCTCGACGAGCGCTTCTTTGCCCACATGGAGGAGATCGATCTCTGCTGGCGTCTGCGCCGTCTGGGCTACATATTGGCGTGTGTGCCACAGAGCGTGGTTTATCATCTCGGTGGAGCTTCGCTGGCGATGGGACATCCGAAGAAGACCTACCTGAACTTTCGCAACTCGCTGCTGATGTTGTGGAAGAATCTGCCTGATACGCAGCGCAGAGGGTTTATTTTCCGGCGGAAATGTCTGGATGCCTTGGCCGCATGCAATTTTTTACTGCGTGGAGAATGGCCGCATGTGAAAGCCATTTTTCTTGCCCATCGTGATGCCGGCAGAATGATCGAAGATGAATATAACCGCGATGCCGGAACCGGCTCCAATGTCATGCCCGATGCTTCCGGCAGTGCCGGAACATGTTTTAAGGAGGAAAGAATCAGTATCCTGAAAGCTTTTTATCTTCAGGGCCGGAGAAGATACGCCCGCCTTTTTGCCTGAAACGGCATAAAGAGTGCCGGCCACTCTTCCCGTTTCGCCGCAAGGACCGCCTATAGAATAGAACGCCGTCTGAATTCCGAGGCGACGATTGCCGTAGCGATGCCGACGTTCAGGGATTCCGAGCCGCGGCCGCAGGCAAAGGTGGGGATGGTTAATTTTCGGGTGATACAACTACCTACTTCATCGCTGATGCCCTGGCCCTCGTTGCCCATGACAATCAGACCGTGTGCGGTGAGTTCCGTTTCGTATATATTGTCTCCTTCCAGATAGGTGCCGTAAACGGGCATTCCGTCGAGTGATTTCAGAAACGGTACGAGCGGTGTATAATGCACGCGTACTCTGGCAATCGCCCCCATGGTGGCCTGGACAACTTTCGGGTTATAACAGTCGGCCGTGGTCGGGGAGCAGATGATATCGGAGATGCCGAACCAGTCGCAGAGACGGATAATGGTTCCGAGGTTGCCGGGATCCTGTATCCCGTCAAGAACTACGGAAAGCCCGTGACGGAGTTTTTCGTTCTCCAACCGGCGTGCCGGGATGGCGAAAGTGCCCAATACTTCCTGAGGCGATTGTAAAAGACTGACGCGCTGCATTTCGGCCGCAGTGACGGTGTAGCATTCTTCGGCCTGTACGGCAGCTTCGGGATGGGTTTCCCACCACGCCGCGGTGGCGATCAGTTTCCGGCACTTCATGGCTGCAAGATTATCTTCGACGAGCTTATTGCCTTCGGCGATAAACATACTTTCCTGCCGGCGGAATTTTCTCATCTCCAGTTGGCGGATAGCGCGGATCGTGTTTTTACTTAATGCAAGCATTTTCGGCATATTTTTCCGGCAAAGGTACTTTCTTTGGGCTGTATAAACAAATTTGGCGCTCTGGTAACGGCTTTTTTCAGCGGAAACAGCCGGTAAATTTGTAATTCTCCTGTCTATTCGTTATATTTGCATGGCTGGAAGCCGCCTTTGCTGCTTCGTATCTTCGGAGGGCGGGCGCCGCACCGGTTATTTTTGTCATACATAAATTGCATATTATATTATGATTATCGGTATTGCCGGCGGCACGGGGTCAGGTAAGACTACCGTGGTACGCAAAATCGTAGAGAGCCTGCCGGAAGGGAGCGTGGCTATCGTGTCTCAGGATTCCTATTATAAAGACAGCAGCCACTTGCCCTGGGAGGAGCGCCGCGCTCAGAATTTCGACGAGCCGCGGGCTTTCGATTGGGAGCTTTTGTATCGTCATTTGGATATGTTGCGCGAGGGTTTTTCCGTTGAAGAACCTATTTATGACTATGTGACGTGCAGCCGCCTTCAGGAAACGACGCTCATCGAGCCGCGTGAGGTGATTATTCTGGAGGGAATTATGGCCCTGGTCGATCCTGCCATCCGCGAGTTGCTGGATATGAAGGTTTTTGTCGATGCCGATTCCGATGAGCGGCTGATCCGCGTCATTCGCAGGGACAGTGTGGAACGGGGCCGTACCGTCGAGAATCTGATAGACCGTTATCAGCGTATTATCAAGCCCATGCACAACCTTCATATCGAACCGACCAAGGCCTATGCCGACCTCATAGTGCCGCAGGGCGGCAGCAATAATGTGGCTATCGATGTCCTGACACAATTTATCCAGAAAGTGATCGGCCGATGAATAGACTAAGGAGATATTTATATGTCCTTTTTCGTCGGAAACCGTTATTGTTTTTACTTTTAATCATCGTTGTGGTAATTTTGCTCCTGGCAGGGGTTGCCGGGGGTATTGCTATCGCAGAACTTGGAACGGAAGAGGAGATAAAGGGTCGCTCATGGACGGAAATCGTCCGGAGCGATACCTTGCGTGCCGTTTCCGTTCTCTCTTCGACAAGTGCTTTCCAGTATAAAAACGGATGGCGCGGTCATGAATATCAGATCGGGTCGCAGGTTTGCCGTTCGTTAGGGCTGCAGATGCGCCTTGCTATCGCACCCGATGTGCCCTCGATGCTCGATAGTATAAAAAAGGGTGTGGCCGATGTCGCTTTATGGCCCGTATCGGCCGAGGTGGCCGAAAGAGCGGGCGGCTTACGCGCGTGCGGGTATAAATATGAGATCGGGCAGGTCCTGATTGGAAAAAAGAAAACCGATCTCTGTTGGCGCGACTCTTCCGTTCATACTCTTTGTGTCCTGAAAGGCTCTCAGCAGCGGTTACTGTTGGAGGTCGATTCGCTTGCATCCAGTTTGCCGTATGAGCGGTTGAGGGTGGTGGAGATCGATACCGATAGTCTGGAGGGCGAGGCGTTGGTCGGATGGATCGACGCCGGACTATATGATTTTACCATGGTGGAGGCGAATCGCGCCCAGCTTTTCAGAACCTATTACAATACGCTCCAGCTCAGTCCTGTCATACCGGGCAGTCGTCGCCCGGTGTCGTGGGTTGTGGCTGCCGGTGCCGATACGCTTGCGGCCAAAATTGATTCATTGTGCTCCTTGAACAGACCCGTTCCGCAATATCCCTCGGTCATGAAACGCTATTATGAAAGCGGGCGCGGCAAGCCGGTACACATCCGTTATTTACTGGGGGGCGGTCAGCTTTCCGTCTACGATACGCTTTATCAGAGATATGCCCGGGAACTGAAATGGGATTGGCGTCTGTTGGCTGCTATTTCTTTTGTCGAATCACGCTTCGATCCTCATGCAACCTCTTATAAGGGCGCGAAAGGGCTCATGCAACTGATGCCCAGGACCGCGGAGGCCTTCGGTTGCCCTCCGGTTCTGGCCGATGATCCCGAAAGTAATGTTGCCGCCGGCACCCGCCTTCTCGGTCATTTGCAGTCTTCTTTGCGCAACAAGTTGGTGCGCTGCAAAGAGCCTGCGCTCAAAGATTACGCTGCTGCCGATGCCGCTTTGCGCGAGACGGTCGATAAGGTTCTGCCCTGTTATATTATCGGCAGCTTTCATGCCGGTCTCGGCCATGTTTTTGATGCCATTGTCATGGCAGACAGTCTGGGCTATGATCCTCTGGTATGGTATGGCAATGTCGAACGCTGTCTTATTCTGAAGAAAGATTCGACCTACTATTCTCTGCCTTATGTGAAACTGGGTAAGTTTTCCGGAGAAATAACCTCCGATTACGTAAACGAGGTCCTCTATACCTATGAGAGTTTCAAGAAAGTAGCCGCCCGGTGATCCGGAATTTTATTTTTCCCATTGGGAATAGGGTAGCTGGCAGAGCGAGGAGTTATAATAGCGGTGGTCGCCGGTCACTTCTTCCCCGATCCAGTCTGGTTTTGCAAATGCGGTGTCTTCGGCCGGCAGTTCGATTTCGGCAATGACCAGTCCTTCGTTTTCCCCTTTGAATTCATCGACTTCCCATTTCAGTCCGTTGCCTGCGTCGATGCAGTAACGGTATTTTTCGATCGTGGGTGAGGCGCACAGCAGTCGTAGCATCTCTTGTGCGTCATTGACGGGAATTTCATATTCGAATTCGTGCCTGCTGATGCCGACTGTCCGGGTTTTGAGCGTAAGGAATCCCCGTTCTCCGGCAATGCGGATGCGTGTGGTCGTGCCGCTGACGGTCGGGATGTACCCTTGATGATAATGGATTCCTGCGGCCAGCGTTTTATAAGTCGTGTTTTTGACTAAAAATTTTCTTTCTATTTCCTGTGCCATGATTGTCGATATGTTTTACAGCATGTTTTGCTCGTTTTTCTTTAAATCTTCTTGACGATTCCTGAATTTTCGTGTATCTTTGCATCGCAATTCAGCAATCGCTGCTAATTGCGACACCATCTTTATAATCTTAAATTTTCCTGAAAAGAATAACACATGAGATAAGGTTCTGACTTGAGAAAGTCGGAACTTTATCGTTATGGGGCATCCTCTTGTCGGTGGTCGATGGCGACAAGGATGTCCTCCTTTATTTTTATGATCTCCGGATAGGCATCGAAGCATAGCCGTTGAGTCAGGTAGTATTCGAAAGAGTGGTCTGTTTTCTCCTGCGGATTTTGTTTGCGCTTTTGTCCGAGTAATTTCCGCCCCTGCATATTGATGCAGTCATAGAGCTGGTGGCCCCTGACAAAGAGGTAGGCATTATGGGGATGAACTCCGAGGGCATTGCAACGGGACTCATACCATGTGTAGTCGGCATCGGGATAAAGGCGTCGGAAATGCGACAGCATCTTGTGGGTCCGTGTTTTCAGGATTTGCAGTAATACGATACCGTTGTTCTCCAGAGACCGTGCCCCGATGGGGAGCGACAGCATCCGATGGAATACATGCTTGGGAAATATGAGCGGGTTGATGCCGCTCAGGTATAGCTGCCAGACGAGCACCGGATAAATGATTCTGCTGTATTCTGTAAGAAATATGCCGAAGTCAAACTCTTTTGTCAGCGGTTGCGGACTATGACAGGCCTCCTGAAAAGCACGGTTGGCATTGTCGGGAAAGCAAAAATGATTCTCGAAAGAATAAGTGTAGGTCTGGAGAATGTGGTGCTGGGCATCGATTCCGGGTTCTTCGCAGAGGTAGCGGTAATCGGAATCTATGGCAATCAGAAATTTGGAGCTCAGAAATGGCCTGTATTGAAGGCACTGCGTACAGCCACAGGTCATATTTCCGTTGGAGTTGCGGGATCCGGAGATAAATCTGAACCTTTTGTCCGGACAGGTGTGCCTTAATATCTTCCCCCAGAAGATTTCATCATTTTTGTTTTCGAGATGTATGGCCGCGTCGGCCCCGTAAAGCTTCAGTTCGGCTTTAAAACGTTTGGCTGCCATTTCATAAAAATGGAATTTTTCGGGTGAGGGGCCGGTGTTCATGATTTCAGTGATAAAGCTACGGGTTCGGACGCACGACCAGGTCGTTGATGAAGACCAGTTTGTCTTCCCAACCGTCGGCAAAGATATTCGGCGAATGAGTGGTCAGGATGATCTGGCAGTTGGGATTCAAATCCTGCATCAGGCTGATCAGCCGGTCCTGCCATTCGATGTGTAGGGAGATTTCCGGCTCGTCGAGCAGCAGCACTGTCGGTTTGTCCTCCATCAGGAAAAGGGTGAACAGTAGCAGCAGGATTTGTTTTTCTCCTGCGCTGAGCCGATCCATTTCCATCGTGATTTTGCCTTTTCTGAATACCACCCGGTTTTTTTCGTCGATATCGATTTTTTTATCGGTGGAGGCGAAAAGCATATTGATGACCTCGAAGAATTTGTCGATCCGTTCCTGTATCTTTATCGCGGCTTTCAGATCGGTCAGCATTTTAAGCCTGTAGTCGGAGAAGGAGAAGACGCTGTCGGAGCGCTGGTAAAGAATCGAGTCCAGGGAGATGCCTAACTGGGAAAGGGAACTCTTCTTGGAGGCGGGGACGTCGAATGTATTGAGATAGTGGAAGCAGGAGGCATTCTCATAACCTCCGAACGCCGGGCGGTGAATCACTTGTTTCCCGTCGAAAAACATTTCTCCGGCAGAGGTAGTGATTCTGATTCGGGATTTGGTGGCCTTGAGAAATTTTTCGTCTTTTCTCAAGACCGCACGGATCAGGTTCAGCATGGTGGTTTTGCCGAACCCGTTCTGTCCGACCACGATGTTGATTTTCGGGTCGAGGCTGTGCCATTCAAGTGCGGTGTCGCCCCACATGGCGTGAATGTCTATATCCTGTATGTAAAGAGTCGGTTTTTCCATGGAGGTATAATGATGTTATAGATGATTGTATCGGGGTTCTTTGCTGCAAATATAATGTATTAGTAAAATAAAAGAAGCAATGGGGAAAGGATTTTTATAAAAGAGGAATAAGTTTTTGGGTTTCGTATATCGGTATCCATGGGATTTGTGTTGTTTTTTGCGACGCGGGAAGCCGTGCCGGTCTTGTCGGAGATGCTTCCAGGATTTGAGGAACGGCCTGGACGGATATGGGTGCCGGTATCATTTGTGCCGGAAGCGTTGCCGTGTCCGTATTTTGTAGCAGAGCCGCGTAGGACAGCATCTCTGACTTAATCGTTGTGGTTTCACCGTCTCCATGAAGCTATTCCCTTAGGGTCGGCGGCCGTTCCGGTTTTGACTGCGGGAGAAGAAACAGGCTGTGATGTTCTTCCTTTTATTTTGTGCTGATCGGAGTGTTCCGGAACCTCTTCCAGAACCAGACGGAGGCCAGAATACCGGGAATGGTGGATAGGCAAGTGACTGTAAAGAAGTCCGCATAACCGAGATGTTCCTGCATATAGCCGGACAGAAGGCTGGGAATGTTCATACCCAGTGCCATAATGCAGGTCAGAAACGCATAATGGGAGGTCGCGTATTTTCCCTTGACCGAGTAAAGCATATAAACCATATAGGCCGTCAGCCCGAAGCCGTAGCCAAACTGCTCGAATGCTACCGAAACGCTGACGACCCAAAGATTCCGGGGGAGGGCATGGGCCATCCAGACGTAAAGCAGGTCGGGGAGGTTCAGCATAAGTGCCATGGGGATGATGCTTTTCGGGAGGCTGAAACGGGAGATGTACATGCCGCCCAATATTCCGCCGAGCATGAGGGCGGAAACTCCTGCGATGCCGTAAATGACGCCGTATTGCTCATTGTTCAGCCCCAGACCGCCCGCCGCCGGATCATCTTTCAGGAAAAGTATGGTGACTTTGGAGAGCAGCGCCTCGCCTAAACGATAGGCCAGCAGGAAGAGGAACATGAAGGCCAGGTCTTTTTTATAAAAGAAATGACGCAGGGTGCTTAAAAATTCATTGAGAACGACCTTTTTTGAAAGAACGGTTTCCCGGTTGGCCGGACGGGGCAGAATACGGGAATGGAAAAGGTGAAAGAATAGCATGAGCAGCGCAATGCCCGCAAAGAGGCAGCTCCATGCAAAAACGGTGTCGTTCGCATATTGCGGGACCGGGCTGCCGAGTTGCATGAGCGGCTCGGTCAGGGCAAGGAGTATGCCGTTGGCAAAAAGAATGCTCAGCCGGTAGGCCGTTGAACGGACACCGACGAAAAAGGACTGCTGTCCGCTGTCGAGCACCTGCATATAGAATCCGTCGCAGGCTATGTCGTACGATGCCGAACATAACGCCGCCAGGGCGAGCGCCAGAAGGGTGTACGGCAGCCACGCCGGCGTGAGTAGGGCCGCCGCCACTCCGGTGAAGCAGAGGAACAGCAGAAACTGCGTCTCTGTCATCCACCATCTTTTGGTCCGGTAAATGTCTACGAAAGGACTCCACAGGGCTTTAAAGGACCACGGCAGGCTGAGAAGACTTGTATAGAGCGTGATTTTCCCGTTGGGGAGAGCAAGATCGGAAAACATGGCCACGGACATGGTCGTAATGACGGCATAAGGCATTCCTTCCGCAAAGTTACTGC
Source organism: uncultured Prevotellaceae bacterium (assembly GCA_964567855.1). GTDB lineage: Bacteria > Bacteroidota > Bacteroidia > Bacteroidales > UBA3663 > Liminaster. The sequence continues at coordinate 196 of CAZMOE010000020.1, read as the reverse complement.
TGATCACCCAGGGCCACGGTGTTTTTTTATCGGGATTCATCGTTACGTTTTTCTTTGGAAAGGCGAAGATACTTCAAATTAAAAACAAAAGCAAAAAAGTTAATAAAAAAGAGCGGCTATGGGTTCGTGTGAATATTTTTACTAACTTTCCTCTAAAAAGTAAAGGTTGCCCAATTTATCTGTCTACACCTATATC
>CAZMOE010000019.1:0-44397 GCA_964567855.1 uncultured Prevotellaceae bacterium | reverse complement strand
CCTCGGTCACAAGAGGATATAACAAATGGCATGTCCGGACTCAAGTCACAAGGCAGAGGCCATTACCATCCATACCATCTCAGGCCGGAAATATCTGTCATCTATGTTCATTGGCATAATAATCGATTTTCAAAATCTGTTTCATCCATATACGTTTACCGTTCAACGGCCGCTGAACGGTCATTGATGTTATGTTCGTTTGGCGTTTAACCTATCTTCTGTCACCGTTCAGCGACCGTTGAACGGTGACAGAAGATTGCTCCCCTTCACATAATAGCCATTTGCTTTTCCGCTGTTACCATATCGGAATATGTCTGCAATCTTGTATCATCAATAAAATCGGGTATCCTTACCTAAGATAACGACCTATCGTATATATCAGCAAATAAAAGACTCAGCAATATATCATATATAAAGACCTGTACAATTCTTTCTCCCCCAAGTCTAAATTGCCTCACAAATCTGAAATTTCCGAAACCTTTATAAAAGCTTCGGTAGAGTATAAGACGACTATAACGATAAAAGACTCAAATTCCGGTTAAAAGGAAAGAGTCCGATACAATACCGAACTCTTTCCCTTTAACCGGATAATATCTAATCCGTCTAAGTTTTTCGGGTCACGTCAAAACTTCATGCGACCCTTCCTTATTAACTTCATTGCAACTTATCAGGCAATGCCGGAGAAGCCCATGAAAGCCATAGCCAGAAGGCTGGCCGTAACAAGAGCGATCGGCACACCTTTCATGGCTTTCGGCACTTCGGTGATTTCCAGCTGCTCGCGAATACCCGCAAACAACACCATGGCCAGTGTAAAGCCAATGGCGGTAGCAACGGCATACACAGAAGCCTGCAAAAGGTTATAATTGAAGTTAATCACATTGATAGCCACACCGAGGATCGTACAGTTGGTTGTAATCAAAGGAAGGAACACACCCAACGCCGAATACAGCGAAGGAGAGACTTTCTTGAGAATGATTTCCACCATCTGAACCAAAGCGGCGATCACCAGAATGTAAACAATGGTCTGCATGAAACCGAGTCCCCACGGGTCGAGACAATAAGTCTGAATGCACCATGTCACAATCGTCGAAATCAACATCACAAAGGCTACGGCCATACCCATACCGGCTGCCGTGTCAATTTTCTTCGATACACCAAGGAACGGACAAATACCCAAGAACTGGGCCAGCACGATATTATTGACAAATATCGCAGCAATAATCATCATTACGTATTCCATAGTCTTTTATGCCTTTTTAAGTTTATTGAAAATAGCAACGAGGAAGCCCAATGTCATGAACGCGCCCGGAGCAAGAACGAAAGTGAGAGCGCCGTAGTTTTCGGGGAAAATCGGGCAGCCGAAGATGGCACCCGTGCCCAACAACTCGCGGCAGGCGCCGATCAATGTCAGTGCAATGGTGAAACCGAGACCGATGCCGATACCGTCAAGCATGGAATCGAAGGCATTGTTCTTGGCTGCGAAAGATTCCGCACGGCCCAGAACGATACAGTTCACCACGATCAAAGGAATGAAGAGACCCAATGTCTCATAAATACCGGGGGCATAAGCCTGCAGCAACAATTGAACGACCGTCACGAAAGCGGCAATCACAACAATATAGCAAGGGATGTGTACCTTGTCGGGGATCAGACTCTTCAGCAAAGAGATGGCGACATTGGAACAAATCAACACAGCCATCGTGGCGAGACCCATACTCATACCGTTCACGGCAGAAGAGGTCGTACCCAATGTAGGACACATACCGAGGAGCAGCACGAAGGTCGGGTTCTCCTTGATAAGTCCATTAATAATAATACCTAATTTACTCATAATACTGTTCCTCCCGCATTATTGGTTGTTTGTTTCATTATTCGATGCATCCTGAGCCTCTTCCTGATCTCCGGCATCATCGCCGGTCTCGCTGTCAGCCTCAGCGGCATAAGCCTTCGGGGTAGCCGCAGTCTTCGCATCCGTTTCTGTAAAAACGCCATAGGCCTGAGCGATGGCATCGCAGAACGCGCGTGAAGAGATCGTGGCCGCGGTAATGGCATTCACCTCACCGCCGTCTTTGGAAACCGTCAGGTTATTTTTGCCAGGATTCTTGCCGATCACATTACCCTTGCCGCCTTCGACGAACCACTGCGGAATCTTGGAACCCAAGCCCGGAGTCTCGGCCATGGCCAGACAATTGTAGCCGGTAAGATTGCCCTCGTTGTCAAAACCGAACATCAGGGTAATATTACCGCCAAAACCCTTGGCCGTAATCACCTGCACAGCAGCACCGGCCGGTTTACCATCTTTGAAAACAGGGAACTTGGTAGCCTCAAGACCATTGGAAGAGGTCGTTACCACAGCCTCGCCGACAGTATCGAATTCAGGAGCGACGGCCTTGATAGCGGCAGTCTGCTTATCGGCGTTCGCCTTAGCGATAGGCTCCTCGGTGATACGATAAACCCAACCCAAAAGGGCGCCGACCACCAAACATATCACTGTCAACGACAGGAACATGTTCATCAATGAATTTTCTAATTTCTTTGCCATAACGCTTTATTTCTTTACCACGCCGAAACGTGTGGGTTTGACATAGGTATTAATGAGCGGAGTGAAGGCATTCATGATCAGAATGGCAAATGACATACCTTCCGGATAAGCGCCGAAACGACGGATGATGATTGTCAGCGCACCGATGCAGGCACCGTAAATCAACATACCTTTATGATTCATCGGCGAAGAAACGTAATCGGTTGCCATGAAGATAGCACCCAGCATCATACCGCCGGAAAGAAGCTGCATAACAGAACCCTCTACTCCGTAACCGCAGATAAGAGCCATCACGAAAGCAGCGACGAAAATGCTGACCGGGATATGCCAGCTGATGGTCTTGCGGAACAGCATATAGCCGAAGCCGATTAAAAGAGCAAGCGCACAAATCTCACCCATGGAACCGCCGGTCTTACCGATCAGCATATCGATCGATGTCGGCATCTGTTCCCAGATAGCGGCCTTAGCGGCCTCGGTTTCCGCACCGAACCACTGGGTAAACAACGCCAGCGGAGTGGCTCCCGTCTCAACGTCCAGATAACCGGCAGTGCCGCTGACCGGCCATGTCGTCATCTCGACAGGATAAGCGATCAAAAGGAACACACGGCCAACGAGGGCGGGATTAAACACATTGCATCCCAAGCCTCCGAAAGCCATTTTACCGACACCGATGGCCACCAAGGCCCCGATGACGATAATCCAAATAGGAAGATTGGAAGGCACATTAAAAGCCAGCAATACGCCGGTCAATACGGCTGAAAGATCGCAGATAGTCGGAGTCGTCTTCAGCAGGAACTTCTGAATCAGAAATTCAAATAACACGCACGAAGCGACCGAAGCCAACGTAACCACGACGGCGCCCATTCCGAAGAAAACGAAAGAGACAATCAGAGCCGGCACCAGCGCGATAAGCACATCACGCATGCAGCCCTGCACTGTGTTGCCGCTATGAACGTGCGGTGACAATGATACATTTAATTTATTCATCATTCAATAAATTACTAATTACTGTTTATTAATTACTTCTTCTCTTCGGCAGCAGCTTTGGCGGCATCAGCTTTGGCCTTGGCCTCTGCAGCGCGGGCACGGATAATACCCATCACCTTGCCTTTGCCCTGGCGGATCCAGTCGAGCAGCGGACGGTTGGCCGGACAAGAGAAACTGCAGGAACCGCATTCGATACAATCATAAACGCGCTCCTCCTCTGCCTTATCCAAAAGACTGAGCTCGCTGTAACGGGCCAGGAAATTCGGGCTGAGCCCCATCGGGCAGGCATTCACGCACTTGCCGCAACGAATACACGGCTGGGCAGCTTTACGGCGTGCCTCGGCGTTAGGCATAATCAGAACACCGGAACAGCCTTTTACCATATAAGAATCTACAGCAGGCATCGCCTTACCCATCATCGGGCCACCGGAAATCACCTTACCGGTATCTTCCGGCAGGCCGCCGGCAGCCTCGATCAGCGCAGCCAACGGAGTTCCGACACGGGCCAGGAAATTAGAGGGCTGCTTCAGCGATTTACCCGTCACCGTCACGATACGTTCAAACAACGGCTTGTTCTTCTGCACTGCCTCATACACGGCATAGGCCGTACCTACGTTCTGCACCAATGCGCCGGTTGCGATCGGAAGTCCGCCGCTGGGCACCTGCTTTCCGATGCAGGCGTCGATGAGCTGCTTCTCACCGCCTTGCGGATACTTCAGTTTCAGAGGCTGTATAGAGATACCGGGATATGCTTTCGCCTTTTCTTCCATCAGCGCAATCGCATCCGGCTTGTTCGCCTCGATGCCGATAATCGCTTTGTTAACCTTCATGGCCAGCATAAGAATCTTGACGCCGATCAGAATCTCCTCGGCATGTGACAACATCAGGCTGTGGTCGGAAGTCAGATACGGCTCGCATTCCACGGCATTGATGATAACCACTTCACACTTCATGGTGGGCGGAGGCGTCAGTTTCACCTGGGTCGGGAACGTCGCGCCTCCCATACCTACGATACCGCAAGCCTTGACACGCTCGACGATAGCCTGCGGCTCGGTAATCCGAATCTCCTTTACAATATTTGTGGCGCGATCGATGGATTCCTCCCATTCATCGCCTTCCACTTTGATGAATACGGCCTGGACTTTCTTTCCGGTAGCATCCGGAACCATGTCTATTTTTTCAACCGTACCGGAAACAGAAGAATGTACAAAAGAAGAAAGGAAGCCTCCGGGTTCACCGATGACGGTACCGACTTTTACCTTATCGCCCTTGGCCACGACCGGCTTTGAAGGAGCTCCGAGATTCTGAGCCAGCGGAATAACCACTGTCTCAGGCACGGGCATCGTTTTGATCGGCTCCTTGTCTGAAAGTTTATTAGCGGCGGGATGTACGCCGCCGAGTCTAAAGGTCTTCATATTTTTTGAATTACTGATTACGACTTTAAATTACTCTGCCTTCGGAAGCTCTGTCTTTTCGGCGGCAGGAGCTGCCGGCTTCGTGTTAGGCGCTACGTCTGCGGCTTTTGGCGCTGCTGCGGGAGTTGCCTTCGGAGCGGCCGGTGCTTTTTCTGCCGGAGTGCTTCCCTTAGCGGGTTCTGCTGCTGCAGCTTCCGTCTTCGGTTTCGGCACCGGTGCTGTAAACGTGCACTTGATGGCATGCTTCGGACATTCATTCACACACATACCGCAAGCCTTGCACTTCTCAGGATCGATATAGGCCAAATTGTTTTCAATGACAATGGCATCGAACTTGCAGACCTTGGCACACTTGCCACAGCCGATGCAGGCATTCTGACAGGCCTTCATAGCCACGGCACCTTTGTCCTTATTCACACAATTCACCCAAACGCGACGATGGTTGGCACCTACCAGACGGCCCTTCTTACGCAACTCGACGATAAATTTGGGACAAGCCTTGACACAGGCACCGCAAGCCACACACTTTTCAGCATCCACTTCCGGCAAACCGGTTTCCGCATTCATGCGGATCGCATCGAACTGACAGGCCTTCACGCAGTCGCCCAATCCGATACAACCAAAGGCACAGCCGGTTTCGCCTGCAAATGTCGCAGCGGCTACGGCACAGCTCTTCGCACCGTCATAATTAGACAACTTAGGACGTGCACACACCGACCCGCCGCAACGTACAACTGCGATCTTCGGTTCTGCAGCAGCAGCTTCCATTCCGAGAATGGAGGCAACCTTAGCCATGGTCTCCGCACCGCCCACCGGACACATCAGTCCGTCAAGCGATGACGCCTTCACGCAAGCATCAGCCATTCCGTGACATCCCGGGAAACCGCAACCGCCGCAATTTGCGCCGGGCAGCACCTCTTCGACTTGACCCACGCGGGGATCTTCGTAGACATAGAACTTCTTTGCCACCAAAAAGAGTACCAAAGCGCCTATGGCTCCAATTGCGCCAAGCACAATGAGAGCGATCAGAATTAAATTCATAGTGATACTAATATTAATAATGTGATTAAATTATGTTTTTCCAAAGCAGTATATCAGGTTCTTTCCCCCGTCCATTCATAAGTCGACCTTACGCACGGTGAAAGTAAATTTAGTTTTTAATTTATCGCGAAACAGAAACAGGCCGGTATAATAGAGCACCAGCAAGGCAAACACCGACAAGGCACCCGGTCCCTCGCCATACAAAGTTCCCACGACGAACAGCACGGCCATGCACAACACCAGCGGAACAATGAAAGCGTACGCCAAAGCCGACCACGCCATACTGTTGCTGCCTACCAGCACCACCCGTTCGCCGACGCCGAACACTGTACCGCCGCTCTCTGCCACAATGATCTTCTCTTTCTGGTCGGCAGCAGTACACGCACCCCGTGCGTGACAACCGCTACACGCCGAATGCTGCACGATCATGACATTCACCCGGCTGCCTTCTATTTTCACGACAATACCCTCGTGGGTAATGATTCTGCTCATACCGTTCTGTTTTCTGAGGTGCAAAATTAGTAACTTTTTCCCGGACAACGGCCATATACAACTAAAAAAAAGACTTTTTATGTTACGTAGCACTAAAAAAATAAGCTTCATTACCTCTGTTCGCCATAATTTGGCTACCTTTGCCATAGTAAACAAGAGTATCTTTCATGAAAGGCCCATTACTTTCCCTATGCATATCGGCGGCCCTTACCTGTTCTTCGGGCTGCACCACAACGCCTCCGGCCAAAGAATCCAGGCCGGCCGCTTCCTCACCGGAACAGCCCGTCACGGTTCCTCCCTTCGATGCCGATTCGGCCTATGTCAATGTCGCACGGCAACTGGAATTCGGCCCACGCGTACCAGGCTCTCCTGCACAAGAAAAAACGGCAGCCTGGCTCTGCAGCGAACTGGCCCGCCACGGTGCCGAAGTCACGCTGCAGGAGGGACATGTCTCCGCCTACGATGGCACGCTCCTCCCCATCCGCAACATCATCGGTGCCTACAACCCGGAGGCCCGTCAGCGCATCCTGCTTGTCGCCCACTGGGATTCCCGGCACATTGCCGACCAGGACCCCGATCCTGCCAAAAGAAACCGCCCCGTTCCTGCGGCCAATGACGGCGCCAGCGGTGTCGGCGTACTGCTTGAAGTGGCACGGCAACTGGGCCGCCAGGCGCCACGAACCGGTATAGACATCTTTCTGACCGATGCCGAAGACTACGGGGCCCCCGACTCCTGGACGCAACCCCATAAAGAAGAACATTGGGCGCTGGGCACACAATACTGGTGCCGCCATCCGCACAAGGCCGGCTATCAGGCCTCGTTTGCGATCCTGCTCGACATGGTCGGTGCCGCCGACGCCACATTCTATAAAGAATACTTTTCCACCCACTTCGCCGGCAATATTGTCGATAAAGTCTGGCAAACTGCCGAACGGCTGGGATATGGACAATACTTCATCCCTCAGACCGGCGGGGCCATCACCGACGACCATTATTTCATCAATGCCCTCACCGGCATCCCGTCCATTGACATCATCGACACCCGCACGGAGGCCGAAAGCGCATTCTACCCCTATTGGCATACGACTGAAGACACCCTGGACAAGATTTCGCACCAGACGCTGCGTGCCGTCGGCGAAACCCTCCTCCAGATCATCTATTCGCTATAACCGCCCGATATTTTTTCATTTATCCACATACATAAAACCTCTTTCCCAATGACCATCAACGAAATACAGGATCAGATCATCGACGACTTCAGCAGCGTCGACGACTGGATGGACAAATACCAGATGCTCATCGAACTGGGCAACAGCCTCGAACCGCTCGACGAGAAATACAAAAACCCGCAGAACCTCATCGAAGGCTGTCAGAGCCGCGTCTGGCTCCAGGCCGACTACCGCGACGGGCTCATTCATTTCACCGGCGAGAGCGATGCCGTCATCGTCAAGGGTATCGTCTCCCTCCTCATTCAGGTTCTTTCCGACCATACGCCCGACGAAATCCTCAACGCAGAATTATACTTCATCGACCGTATCGGCCTCAAGGAACATCTCTCGCCGACCCGCAGCAACGGACTTGTAAGCATGGTCAAACAAATCCGGGTCTACGCACTTGCATTCAAAACACAGGAAACGGCCGGCAGTTAATCTGCACGGCCGTTTTCTTACCGCTGTTTTTCTTCCCGACGCAATTCCGCGGTCACCTGGCGGGCAATGGCCCGCATCCCCACGACCGAAGGATGTCCACGTTGCTTGTCAATGTCCGACAGATCGATGCACCTCACGCCATAGTGCGCGCAAATCGTATGCACCGACTCATTCACCTCCTCTTTCAACTCCGTATTGAGAATAAAATAAAGTTCCGCCGACGGATAAAGCCGTTGCAGTCCGTCGAGCAGACAGGCCATCGCCGGACGGAAACTGTAAAGTTCCTCTTTCGTCCAGCCCGAATACCGGTATTCCCCTATCGGAGCCCCGGCCCAGCTGTCATTCGTAGCGCCGAACACCAGAATCACATCCGGCCGCCCCAGTCGTGTCATGCGGGTCACGAAAGAGCGGTCACTATAGTCCTCCTTGCGGTAACCCGTATGGCAGACCGTCGCCCCCGAATAGGAATTATTGAGCTCCAGCTTCCACCCCATCGTATCGATCACCTGGTGCCACCATGTCTCCTCGACACTACGGACGTCATTTTTCTTCTCATGCCGTGGCGGCAACCGGTACCAGAGCGCATTGGTGTCAGGAGTCATATACCCCTCGAAAGTTGAATAGGAATCGCCCAGAATAGAGACCGTTTTCACCGTCGGGACGACCGCCGGCCGGCTGCGTTCCGTAATCCCATGGGTCCGGCAGGCCTGGCAAAAGGCCAGACATAAAATCACCGCTCCTAAAAGCTGACAGTATTTCTTCATCGTTTCAACTGGATTATAAAAAATTTCATTTCTGCAAATGTAACGATATTTTCCGAACTCGCCACATTTTTCACAAAGTTCCTCCTCTTCCGCCCGCTCTCCGACATTCCGGCGGGGAAAGACTCTCCACCGGCAACAGAGGCCGGCGCCGTCATCGCGACATCTCACAACAGGTCTTATGCCCCTCCGGACCCGAAATAAAGAGAGCCGTACCCGGACAAGATACGGCTCTCTGCAATTATATGGTTATCTGAACGATGTTTATTCCTCGGCCAGATCGTAGCCGAACAGAAGTGCGTTCAGATGGTTCTCGTTGAATTCTCGATTCAACAAAGTCAGGTACTTGCGGTACTGCCCGTCGGAAAGATGCATCCGCACAGCACCGAGGTTCTCCAGAACGACCTCCGAGAGCTTGCCCTGACGTTTTTCGGGAGACACCTTGGCCAGCCGGGCCACCTTTCTGCTGATGCTTTTGTTAGTCACCGACAGGACGGCCTGCTGCTCTTCGGTCAGCGACAGCTCGCGGCGCATCTCCTTCATGTTCAACACAAGATCAAAGTCCGCCTCGGCCGCATAATTAAACGGTTCGGCGAAACTTTGAGCGGCCGTTACAGCCGCAAAAATAAATAGAAATACCTTTTTCATAACAATAACACAATTTTAATAATACCTTAAATAAATGCGATTGATAAAAATTTTGTCCGGTTTTCATTTTCCTGGGCGCAAAGGTAGGGGGCCTTTCCGGATACACATATATTTTCTTTCCGTTTTCTGTTTCCTTAACACAGAATTGCCGCATTTTGCTACATAAAACGAGCAAAACGCGGCAATTTTACACCATGCAATCTATTGCATTCATTCCTCCGGCTGAAACATCGGGTCCCAAGCCGGTAATAAGACAGGCTTCTGTTCCATCATCCTGAGATACTTTTCAGGAACATACTTCTTGTGGAAAACCAGACGGAACATATATTCATCGAACCACCGGTCGGTCATGATCAGCTTGCCCTGCCACCCCGAAGAGGCGCCCCAGCTGTTCTCCACCATCCATTTCCTGGATTGACCGGTGATACTGTCCACATCGACGGCGATCATCGTCATCGCATGGCTCGAACCGCTGGCGTGAGTCATGACCCGCTGCCGTTTGTCCATACCGAAAGTCGTGCCGAGCAGCGACTCGTAGTCATAATTGTCGATATCCAGCGTTCCGCTGGCGCTGTGCAGGTACTTGCCCACGTCACACGAAAAATACATCGCTGTGGAATCCTTGATCGAGGCGATGGCCATCGGCTTGATCTCATCAACCGGCAGATTCAGATAGAGCCAGTCATGACCGTCATAGGTGTGGCGGTCATACTCGATGCGATACACCTTATAGTATTCCCGCAGCGGGTCGTTCATCACCATCACGTAGTTTTCGTTAAGATCCTCACCGTCCCAGAATTTCCGGTAAAATTCCTGCGGCGTGTAGCTCTGCGTCTCCACGGCCTTGCCGGCCTTGTCGCGCTGCGTCCACCGGAATTCGGTCGGCGGCACGCCGTAGGCCAGCGTCAGGATACGATAGATCGTGCCCAGCATCTCCACTTTGGCCTGCTGCAACTTCTTCTCGGAAGCCCCCTGCCCGCTCATGTCGCGCAATTGCAGACCGTATTCACGCAATTTCAGCTTCAGCAGCTGGTCGATCCGCGCCGTGTTGTTGCTCGAATAGGTTTCGGGCATCGCCTCCTTAGGCACGACGCCATATTTAGTCACCAGGTCGGCCACGCCGGTAAACGTGCCGCCGTCGCTCAGCGGATTGCTGAAAAGCCAGTCCACCAGGCGGTCATCCATCGCCTTCTTGCGGGTGTCGATCACCCCTTGCAGGAAAAGGTTCGATTTTTCCAGCTGGTCGTAAAAGAAAAGATAGACCTGAGAAAGCTCCAGCCCGGGAAGGCCATAACGACCGATGGCCTTGGCCCGCAAAACATTGAGACCGGTAAACAGCCAGCATCTGCCGCTTGATTTCTGGTCGGTAATCCCTTTCACTGGCACTTGATAGGTAAAATCGGTTTCGGCGGCCGCCACCGTGCCTATGTTTGTGGCCAGCGTCCGCAAATCGGTCTGCGCCATCGCATTGCGCAGTGCCCGATCGGCCGCCGCAGGCGTCTGCGACGATGTGATTTGCCCTAAAATTTCTGGAGTAAGCCCTCCCTGCGCTCTTGTCGATGGCGCAAATACCGCCGTTGTCGCCAACAACGCGGTCAAAAGATAGATCTTTTTCATTTTATACTGCTAAGATGATTCATGTAAAGACTTGCCGTAACCCGGAAACGGGGTGTAAAGTTAATGATTTAAACCGAAATCTAAACAAAAATATGCTTAAAAGCAACTTTTATTAAAAAAATAACGTTTTCGTGGATGCCGATAAAAGAGTTTTATTATCTTTGCTCCTGCCGTGCGCAAGGGACGGACCTATTCATCCGGCCGGAAAGACCGGAAGTCCGTCCCACGCATCGGCACCGAAAGACACAATCATTTTTTAACCAACTTAATACACTTTTCCGATGGAAAATGAAGAATTATTGAAAGAAGTGACCGCCAAGGCGCAGACCTGGCTGGGCGCCGGCTTCGACGACGAAACACGTGGCACCGTACAGGCCATGCTGGACAATCCGGACAAAACAGAACTGATAGAAAGTTTCTACCGCGTGCTTGAATTCGGCACCGGAGGCCTCCGCGGCATCATGGGCGTAGGCACCAACCGTATGAACAAATACACCGTCGGCCTGGCTACCCAGGGACTGGCCAACTATCTCCGCAAGGCATTTGCCGGCAAGGAGCGGATCAGCGTCGTTGTAGGGCACGACTGCCGCAACAACAGCCGCTTCTTTGCAGAAACCGTTGCCGACATTTTCTCGGCCAACGGCATTTTCGTCTATCTCTTCGAAAGTCTCCGCCCGACGCCCGAAATCTCGTTCGCCATCCGCGAACTCGGCTGCCAAAGCGGTGTCAACATCACAGCCAGCCACAACCCTAAAGAATACAACGGCTACAAGGCCTATTGGGACGACGGCGCGCAGGTGCTTGCCCCGCATGACACCGGCATCATCGACGAAGTGAACAAAGTGGCTGTCGAAGAAATCAAGTTCGACCGCAACCCCGATCTCATCAAGATCATCGGCGGCGACATGGATATCGTCTATCTCGATGCCGTACGCGACGCACGCATCGACCCCGATGTTATCCGGCGCCAGGAAGATCTCAAGATCGTCTACACCCCCATCCACGGCACCGGCCGCGTCATTATCCCGGCTTCCCTCCGCTATTGGGGCTTCAAAAACATCACGGTCGTGCCTGAACAGATGACCATCGACGGCAATTTCCCCACCGTCGTTTCTCCCAACCCTGAAAATGCCGAGGCGCTGACCCTCGCCCTTAAGCTGGGCACCAAAATCAACGCCGACCTCGTCATTGCCTCCGATCCCGACGCCGACCGTCTCGGCATCGCCTGCCGCGACGACAAGGGTGAATGGGTACTCATGAACGGAAACCAGACCTGCATGATGTACTGCTACTACATCATCACCAATATGAAAAAGCTCGGCAAGCTCAAAGGCAACGAATTCCTGGTGAAGACCATCGTGACCTCCGAACTGATCCGCAAGATCGCCGACAAGAACAACGTCAAGCTCTACGACGAATACACCGGTTTCAAATGGATCGCCTACCGTATCCGCACCCTCGAAGGCAAGGAAAAATACATCGGCGGCGGTGAAGAATCCTACGGCTTCCTCCCGTATGACAAAGTCCGCGACAAAGATTCTCCGGCAGCCGTTTCACTCATCGCCGAAATCGCGGCATGGGCCAAGGACAACGGCATGACACTCTACGAACTGCTTCAGCAGATCTACGTCGACTACGGCTTCCAGAAAGAAAAGGCCATTTCTGTCGTCAAGCCCGGCAAGAGCGGCGCCGACGAGATCAAGGCCATGATGGACAACTTCCGTCAGAACCCGCCCAAGGAAATCGGAGGCTCTCCCGTCACCGTCATCAAGGACTATAAGACCCTGGAATGCACCGACGTCGCCACCGGCAAGGTATGCAAGCTCGACATGCCTACTACCTCCAACGTATTGCAGTATTTCACGGCCGACGGCACCAAAGTTTCCGTCCGTCCTTCAGGCACAGAGCCCAAGATCAAGTTCTACTGCGAAGTTCCGGCCGAAATGAAGAGCCGCGCAGACTATGCTGCTGCCAACGCCGCTGCCGACGAGAAACTGAAACTCGTCTGCGCAAGCCTCGGCATCTGATACGAAACCGAAAAAAAAAGCGATCGCCGGCTCCGGCGATCGCAACCCAATAAGCGCCCCCGGACAGCATTAGGCTGTCCGGGGGCGCTGTCTGTCGGACTCTCATTAAAAAAGAGGCATAAGCTTTTTGCAAATATGTATGAAAGAGCCGGCTATCGGAGATTTCTCCATTTCGCGGAACAATCTCCCGTCACCTCGCCCCTATTTCAACCATTGCACCTTTCGTCCCCCTTCTATCACGATCCCCTCGTGACGGGTTCCCACTGCCTTGCCGTCTATACCATACAGCCTGCCGCGATCGCACCGCACCTCCCGGCTCACATCTCCGATAGACGACCGTGCCGCCACAGCTTTTTCGTATTCCAGACTCGCCAGGATGAATGCACCGATACCTTTGCCCTCGTTGCTCACAATATCCTTGGCATCGCTCCCGAAAAGATAGTAATAGGCGCTCCCGTCGCGTTCGGGTTTATTAGAGGGGCCCAATCCTGCCGAGCGGCATATCCCGTTGATACTCACTTTGCCGTTACTCTCTGTAATGAACGTCTTTATAAGACCGTCGTATGCCTTTTCCGCCACCGCTTCATATCTGTTACCGTCGATGATCTGCAGTCGCAGCGCTTTTAGAAAACCGTAAGTGAACATGCAGGATGCCGACGCCTCCAGATAGTTCTTCTTCTTCGTTCCGTTCCGTTCGATCGAAAACGTACCGTCGTATTGCAATAGCTGATACCATGCCCCCGTCTCTGCATCTTGACGGGCAGCAAGTCCCTCCGCCACTTCATTTACGATGGCTATCAGATCATTCCGCTCGCTCAGCTCTGCGGGGAAAAACTCGATCACATCCACCAGCGCGGCAAAATACCAACCCATGCCACGCCCCCAGAACTCAGAAGAACATCCGTAATTGTCGCTCCCCTGATCCCGGTTCGCCCAAAAAGAGTTCCCGTCCGCAGGATCCGCGCTCCAGCCATGATAGTTCAGTTTCTTGATCCTGTCGTAAGAATGCTCATGAATAATCTCAAACTGCAAGGCAATGTCCTTCCATCCCTCCACATCATCCGAAGCGAAATTGGCAAGATACTCCGCGCAGAAAGCAGGACCCATGAACAGCCCGTCCAGCCACATCTGGTTAGGATAGGAATTCTTGTGCCAATAACCTCCACGCCCCACCTCTTTCTCTATACGGCTGTATTCAGTGGTGAAATATTTATACAGAGTCTCGGCACAAGCCTTGTACTTCTTTGCCTCGCCCGTATTGCCGTTCTTCATCTCCTCTCTGTACAACTCAAAAAACACCTTGCCCGATGCCACCTCATCGATGCTGCCTTTTTTGAAGCGGTTAAAAGAACCGTCATCGTTGAACATTCGGTTGCTTCCGATAGAATTATCTGCGAAAGCCTTGCTCCAGGAATAGGCCGTCCCGGCCCACTCCTCTTCACTATACTGCTCGTAAGCTTTCAGCACGGCCTCGGCAACAAGACCAGGTACATAGTCCCACGATTTTTCAGCCGTCCACGCCCGGCCCTGCGATTCGATCATCTTCCGGGAATAATCGGCCGTCTGCCCCAGTGAAGCACCGCACAACAGGATAGCCGCAAATATACACATAATAAATCTTCTCATCATGGATTATTTTAATCGGATAATTGATAGTAATTAAACTTAAATCCCTCCGCCTATCGGGAATCCGACGGCGGAGGGAAACATCTATCTCTTCAAAAGCGAGAATCATCTGTTGAAAACCATCTGTCGAAAAATGTCAATCGAGAATCATCTGTCAGGAAACATCAATCGAAAGAGGTCAGCCGATGAATCACTTTACCACCTTTACGCTCTGCTTGCCGTTGAAGTTAACGAGGTTCAGACCGGCAGGAGCATTCTTGATGACAGCCTTACCATTCTCAACAGCGACGGTAGAAACCAAAGCACCGGCAGCATTGTAGAGGTTGACAGTCTTCACATCGGCAGGACAGAAAACTACGATATCGTCACCGGCAACAGTAGCGCGGTAAGCTGCACCGGATACTTTCACGTTGTCGATGCTATTGATATATTCATCGGTACCCTGAATAACGCGCAAAGTCATAGAAGCTGCGCCATCGGAAGTCGTGAGGATAACATCTCCTGTACGACCGTCCACACCAGCAGGCAGGGCATCTGCACCAAGTGCAATAGCAACCAAATTATGCACATGCTGTGGGTCACTATAAGCATAATAAGAAGTATCGATAGCTGCAATTTCAACCCATTCAGGTATTTCTTCAATTTCTATATCATCAATATTAAACGTTGAATTGATCTCATAGAAATTATAAACAGTTCCCTCCTCTTCATCAATATTTACTACAGAGACACCGCCTTCAGCAGCAATAGTACCGGTAATCATTTTATTACCGTCAAAGTCACCAAGATAGTTGTAATAACCTACGATATTCAGAACTGCGTTAACGTTATACCAGCTATAAAAATGCATACCATTTCCCATATCTGCTTGGAAATAAGAATTGGAAGTATAGCCGATACCGTCATCGGTAGCATTATCATCTACAGCACAAATAATACCGAGATCAATCTCAGGATTAGAGAAGCCGCTGATATAAATACGGAAAGCATCATTGATTACAGGAGCAACAGCCATAGTAAAATTGTCTTCATCAGTCTGTGAGAAAGAGCAAGAAGCAAGATAGCTTCCATTGCCGGCAGCAACAAGATCCTCTGCTGTAATTTGGCCGTCATAGACCTCCTTTACCTGGCCAGCATCATCAATGGTTACCAACTGAACAGTCAGATAAGCATCCTTCTTAATCGGCTCAGTGTTATTTCTATTGCGACCCCAAAATTCAATATGATCAACGACCAAAGAGCCACCTTTAGGCTTACCGAAGTCTATCATAGTAACGTCAGACTCAAAATTAACACTCATGCTACCATATGCATAGTCACTATTAATGCCACCATAAGCGGTACACTCATTTAAGTCGTAAACGCCCATACCTACAGGCTCAGTCTCATAAGCAGTATACACTACAGCCCGGCTAAAGTCCTGTCCGGTGCTTGGTACGCCGTCTGCGCCATAATGATAGGAAGATTCACCATTAGAAACAACAGGGGCAACCCAACCACCAATAGATAAATCCGAATAACAAACTTCGGTAGTACCATCTTCATTCTTTATACATTCAATAGGATCTCCGGCTTGCGTCCATGAAGAACCGACTACAGATCTAAATGTTGCGGCAAAGGCCTGAGAGATCATAATCGGGCGTACATAGCCATATAGTCCGGCAGCAATATCCAATGACATGTAGTAGGTACCATCTACAGCCTCATAGAAAGCACCGCTTTTGCCACTTGCCGGAGCATTTTGACGTCCGAATTCATCTGGGGCCATAATCAAACGAGCGTTTTTATAATCGCCTTGCAACTGTACAGGTGTAGCCTGTTTTTCAAACCGATCTGCCTTCTGAAGAGCAGCCGTCATAAAATTAGGAGTAGCATTAGTCCTTGTTTTAAGAACTTTAAGAGTTGGCTGTGCACTTATAGCACCTGACACCAACAGAAGTACAGCAGAAATAGTAAAGCACTTTTTCATACTAATTAAGAATTAAAAGTTTAAATATAATATTATGTATATGTTATTTTGAATATTTTACAGTAAAATAAACTTCCGGATCATCCTTAGAGACCAAAAGGGCACTTGTCGGATTAAAAATACTGTTCGGGGTAACGGTAAATGTTCCCCTGAAAAAACCAGCAAGAGCCTCCAACTTTTCTTTCACCTGCGGACGAACGGCATAAGAAGAAATATTTGGGGAAGGATCTGCCAAGTTGATATCAAATGTTACTTCATCAACGTTATACACGATAGATGCAGTATAAGCCCCATAAATAGAAGTACGAGCGTTCTTGGTAGAAACAACAACCCCGGTACGACGGTTCTTTGCCGGACTATCATTGGAAGTTCCCAATGTCAATCCTTCAAAAGTATGCCGGAAAGTTGTACTAATGGCCGAGGACAAATCCATATAAGCCTGTTGGAAAGCAGGACAAGCACCCTCTTCAGTTATCTGCACACTACGATTTCCTGTAATTTGCAAACGGGAGAAAACCTCCCACGCAGGAGAGAATGCGAACTTGCGGTCGGCGGAAATAAAGGCGGTGGAATCAGCGTTCATGACCAGCTCCTGAACGGAATTGCCGTTCTGCTTATAAGTGCGTTCCAAGTAAATTCCGTTCGGCGTAGTAACGAAAGGAGCTTGGGAGGTCTCCATCGGGTCATTGATATCGTCGACAATCGTAAGCACGCCATCCGTCATACCGGAAGCATAAAGCGTATCGCCATTGCTGACCATATAATAGTAAGCGACACGACGGTTGAAGAAATTCGTGGAAGTAGCGGCGGCCGCAGCGCGGTATTCCTCCCAAGTAGTGGGGCATTTAACCAGACGCACCTGAGCGTTATGACGTTGACCGCGCATGATGATCTCATTTTCGGAAGCGGAAAGGATGATGAAGTTATAATCGCCGCCCATACCTTCGCCCTGACGACCGGTCGAAGGATTTATCTGATTCGGGTCGGCAAAAATAGAGATAATATCATTCCATGAGCAGAAAGAAAGCACCGCGCCGTCTTCTCTCAGCAACGAATAAATGCTGCTGTATTCCGTGAAGACATTGGGTTTGGGCAAATAGGCATGACTGCCGCCGACAGTAACCTGTCCGCCGGGATAGAACTTGCAGAAAAAGTTGTAGCCGCAAGTCTCTTCCAACGTGTAATACTGCATCACCCAGCCGTTTTCCGCAGATGTGAGGATGTTACCGACCTCTTCGTTGAATTTCTGGATACGGAGAGCCGCGCTGTCCTCAAAAAAGTCGTCTTCCTCGAAACGACAGCTCGAGAAGGTCGCTGCCATTGCAACAGCAGCCACAGAAAGTCCGTATATATATTTTACCGATTTCATGATAGACTTGTTTTTAATGTTTATATTCGAAATAAACTACAGAATCGCGAAGGAAATTGTTGATATTGTTCTGACGCTGGCGAACCTCCTCGCGAAGCGCATATACATAGAGATCCCATTTTTCGGTGTACCACTCGGTAGCGATATCGATCTTCTCCAGAATGGCATTCATGCCGGCCAAAGTATCTGCGGTGCTCTCTTTTACATCTTCCAGATAATCGCTGAAAGTGTCGTAATCCTTATGTTTGACATAGGCATAACGATGCTCCTCCAATTTCTCCTTATAAGCATTGTCATTGCCGGAATGAATACGGCTGGTGACGTAGCGGACAAAAGCGCTATCATTATCCAGATCCAATTCACGCTCCACACGGATCTTGTTCCACTTAGCGGCCGTGTTGGTAATGTCAATGTTCAAACTGTCAAGCAACGTATAGATGCGATCCTTGTCACCCTTGCGCACGCCGTTCAGACAGGCGTTGGTGATACGGGCTACCCAAGTGTCTTCGTTATCGGTGATGATAGAGGAAAGAACCTCCACGAAATCCTCGGTACGTGCAAGACGGGCGTAATGAGTTACAAAACCCTTGGAGTGCGCATCCACGGAATCGGACTTCTGCCAATCCGGATCGTAAGCGGAAGGGGTCACCTGACCGAAGGTCACAGGATATGTCTTGGTCTGATGCAGAATGTGACTGAACTCATGGTGCATCGTGTGGAAATAATAATGGTTCAGCTGAAGAATATCATTTTCCGTCCACTCTCTGTCAACAGGAAGATTGTTGACATTATAGAGCGTGATCTTGATACCGCCGGAAGCTGTACCCAAAGTTTCCGTACCGGTAGAAGCACTCAGACCGACAGAGCCGATAAAGTGGAAAATGCGGGGACCATAGAGCTTCATGAACTCCTCTCCTGCCTGCTGGGTATAGACATCGAAATAGAGATACCGGATCAGGCGAGCCAGGAGCTGCGACTTACGATAATCGGCAGGGGTCAGCTGGAAATCCATGTCCGAAGCAGGGAAGTTGAAACGGTAAAGAATCTCGCAGTTATAGGGTGTGATGAAGTTATCATAGAGCCACTGGTCGAATTCTGCGGTAGCAGCTGTAGTGTCGACAACCGGCACCGAGGTGTCGAAGATAGACTCTGTGAAATCGTCATCCCGGCAGGAAGAGAAAGAGATTCCTCCAAGCAATGTAGCAATTACAATATAATATATCTTTTTCATAATCAAAACTGCATTAAAAGATTATTCGGCGCGGCTGGCAGGAGCAATCACACTGGAACCGCTCGACATATCGGGTTTAAAACGGTCGTTAGGCTGGAGGCCTGCTTCGATAACGTCATTAGGAATCTGAAGCGCACGACGGGAATCGAACCATGTGAGAGTATCGGTGTGGGCGTTTTCCTCGTTCGGGCCCTTCCAGGAATGAGCTACCGGAATACCATAACGCTTAATATCGAACCAGCGGAGACCTTCATACAACGTTTCAATACGACGGAAATGCAGGATACAATCCACCACGGGACGCTGATCGACCGAAATTTTCCACTCAGGATCCATCAGTTCGTTGTTGAGCTCGCAAACATAACCGTCACGGGAAGCCGTATAGAAGCGGTTGATGCTTGCACGGCTCAAAGTCTGTGTACACTGCTTGGATGCAGCCCAGAAATTAAGATCTTCGATACAACCTTCCTCATCGTCGAGGAAAAGACGGGCCTCGGCACGACAAAGCAATGTTTCCTCCATCGAGAAAGGAATGAACACGGTGTGTACATAGCCGATACCGGCAATTTTGTCCGTGTACTCGAAGAATTCCCAGATGCGGAAGAGGAAGCTGCCATATTCGGTCTTACCCCAATAATAGATATTACCACTGTAACACGGGAGAGAACCACCCCAGCAAGGTCCGCCGCCCGTACTGAGAGCGACATCCTTACCCTTGGCATTGACAGCAAAGCGACCGGCATAGAAGAAACGTAACAACGAAGAATAGGTCACCTGCATCAACAGGTTGGTGGCTTCCTTCTCATTGCAGTACCAGATCATCGCGGTTTCAGGAGAAGTCTGATTGATAGTACCCCATTTGCGGAGTACGGAAGCGGGATTCGAACCCAAGACCTTATCAGCATGGGAAATTACCTTCTCATAATTACGCTTGTAAAGGTAGAAACGGGCTGCGAAAGCGTTGGCGGCACGGCGGTTCATATGATAGGCGACGGTTCCGTAAGCAGAATCATCGATCAGGTCGATACCATCCTCGATGTCCTGCTGGATGCGGCTATAAACTTCGGCCACGGAAAGACGCTCATAGTGCACCTGTACGGTAGTTTCCCGCTCGGTCACATAAGGAATACCGAGATCTGCCTTGCTTAACTCGTCATTACGATAAGCCTTGGAGAACACATTAACAAGAACGAAGTGCAAATAGGCACGGGTCACCAATGCTTCCCCACGATAGGGATCCAATTTTGCTTTCAACGAGGGATTCCTCTTTTCTATGTCCTCGATAGCGGCCAAAGCGTGGTTACAAACAGCGATACCGGCGTAATAGGTTTCCCAGATCTGGGAAGGGGTATCAGGAGAACCGGCCGAATAAGTTACAATGTCTTCCCATGCGTAGGCCTCTTCATGAAAATCATAATTGGAAGAACGGTGTGTGGCAGGAACCACCACATTATTATCGTAAAGATTATCGCCGCTCAACTCGCAAAGCACCGCCGGATTATGGACGGGATAAGCAGAGGTCATGAGCATCTTCACCTTTTCAACCTCATTGATTTCCGTACGATTATCCGGTGCCTCATCCAGCAAATCGTTACATGCAGAGGTCATAAAAGCGCCGGCAAAGGCCAAGCCGAATATTCCTTTATATAATATAGATTTCATAAGCGTTAAATCGATTACTGATTAGAAGCCAAGACGGAGTGTCATGGTAAATTGTTTGGACAATGGCGAAGCTACACCTCCCGTATTGAAAAATTCCGGATCCTGTCCGTTCAGTTTCTTGTCTGCATACAACAGGCAGAGGTTCGTTGCGGCCAACTTCACCGACAGATTGTTTATTTTCCACTTCTCTACGATGCTTGCAGGTACGCTATAAGAGAGAGCCACCTCTTTCAGACGAACGAAATCGCCGTGGGCAATACGTGCCGTAGAATAATTGTAGGCATTGTAGGCCGTTTTTATCTCTGTAGAGCCGTATTTGTCAACCGCATTGCGGGAAGCGATAGCGGGGATGTCAGTCTTCAGCTCGTCACCGGCCACCATCCAGCGGTTTTTAAACTCACGCGGCAAAGAGGAGAGGTCCGAATAAGCATAGCTGAATATAGGATCAAGACGGACAACGTTTCCACCGGAATAGGTGATATAAACATCAAAGGTCCAATCCTTATATTTGAACGTATTGCTCAAAGAGCCGTAATAGGTAGGATCGGAAGGACCCTCGAATTTCAGGAACTTATCCAGGTTTTCGGTTTCCTGGAAATTGACGTCACCCATCGTCACCTCGTTATTTTCATTGATAACCTGCGGAAGACCTTCATCGGTCAGGCCGGCGAAACGGTAGCTGAAGATAGAACGTACCGGATAGCCCTGGATGGCATAACCCGCATTGGTAACGAGCTGAACAGCCTGGCTGCTGGTCTTCAGGTTGGTGATCTTGGTCTTATTATAAGAGTAGTTGAAATCGGTCATCCAAGAGAAGTTCGTCTTTTTGATATTGACGGTAGAAAGGGCGATTTCAAAACCTCTTGTCTTCATGTCGGCCACATTGGCATATTTGGAGATCTGACCACCGGCACCCTGGGTATAGGCCTTACCGATGAGGTCGAAACCATTACGCCAGTAAACGTCTGTCACGAAAGCGATACGGTTATTCAGGAAGCCGAAGTCGGCACCGATATTCAGCTCATGCTTTTTCTCATAGGTCAACTCGCTATTGGCCAGGTCGGAGATATAAATCTGTGACTCGGAAGCGGAAATGGTGGGCCGCCAGACGGTCTGCGGCAAGAAGATGGCACGCGCGTTGGTCACCCAGGCCGGTCCTGTGTCGGCAGTCAGCGAGTAAGAAGCGCGCAGATTGAACTGCGACAGTGCATCTTTCAGCGGATCGAACCAGTCCTGGAGGTACGGATTGTATGCACCGGAGAGGTTCCATGTCGGCAACCAGCGAGAACTGCGGGCCTTGCCCAAGCGGTTGGTGCCTTCGTAGCGAAGCGTACCGTTGAAGGTATATATGCTCCGGTAGGAATAGGTTCCCATACCGTAGAAAGCGAGCGTATTGGTGCGGGTGAACTCATCGCTGAAGTAGTTGGTGTTTTCCTCATTACCCTGCTTGAGCCACAGATAAGGCGTATGAACGATGCCGCCGTTGTTATACTGGTATCCCCAGCCTGTCCACTTGGTCGTGGTACGCTTGACTGTCGTCAACTCGGCACCACCCATAAAATTGACAATGTGGTCATCGTTATAAACATCGCGGTAGGTAGCCGTAATGCGGTAGTCGTTGGAACGCATGTTATAGTCGGTCTGATACATGATACCGCCTTCGGGCAATACTGACTCGGGAATGGCCAACGAATTGTCCGGATCTTTGTACAACAAGCTATTGTTGTCGCGCACCGTTGAGTTAGGATCCCCCGACTCATCGGTACCGGCACGGTAGGCATTGGCCTGGTTGGAATTATCCATTACGTTATGCACCAGCTTCGTGTGCTGGAAACGGGAAGAAAGCATACCGTTGACCTCTACAGAACGGATGGGCTTCCAGGACAATTCGCCACGGAACATGATATCATCCACTTCGAACTCGTTGTAGTTGTGCTTCAATTCGTCGAAGATATTGAAGTCCGTATAAAAGCGCGTATAATTAAAATTCGGATCGAGACAGCGCGAAGTATTCAGACAGAAGCTGAACGGGTTGATATCGAAGTCACGCTTCACTTCGCCGGTCACGACGTCGGTCGACTGGTCGAGCGAACCGGGTGAATGCTGCTTACGGTGGCTGCCGTTGGCGGCAAAACGGACATTGAGGTTCTTCAGGATTTCATAGGAGGTGTTACCGTTGAAAGTATAACGGCGCACATCGCTCTGCTTGTACCATCCCGGGTCATCCATCAAGGAGATGGAGAAATAGGACTGCGACTTCTCCGTACCACCGGAAATGCTGACAGAATGATTCTGCATCACAGTGTTATTGAAGAGGAGATCGAACCAGTCCGTGTTGCGGAACTCGGCTGCCTGCAGGTATTCATTGCGGGCCGCCAGGGTATTGGGCATGCCGAACTGGCCGGAAGTCTTGTCATACTGACGGATCATCTCGTACATGTGACCATAAATACCGGTATTCTCGGCATTGACCATGTGGTCGATCTGCAGCCAGCCCTTGTCTTCCATATCCTTATATACACCCATGATTTCCTGAGAATTCATGATGTTATAATTCCTGTAGCTGGGCTTGAGACGATAGGTAAACTCACCCATATAGTTCACGGAGCTGTGACCGGCACGGCCGCGCTTGGTGGTGATAACGATCACACCCGCCATGGCACGCGCGCCATAAATAGAGGTAGCGGAACCGTCTTTCAACACGGTGAATGACTCGATATCGTCAGAGTTCAAACCGGCTACGGCAGAAGAGATAAGGGTCTTGGCATCACCGGAGGAGAGTTCGTCGGCCGTAACGTCGACATTATCTTCCCAGATCACACCGTCGATCACCCACAAAGGCTTGGAGTTACCATAAATAGAAGTAGCACCGCGCACGCGGATCTTAGGAGCGGCGCCGAAAGTACCGGAAACGTTGGTTACCTGCACACCGGTGACACGTCCTTCCAGCGAGCGGCTGACGTCGGCAGTACCCGAAAGCTGAATTTCGGCAGCCTCGATCTTTTGAGAAGCACCGGTGAAGAGACGCTTGTCCTGCTGACCGATACCGGTGGATACGACTTCGACATTCTGCAACTCCGTAGAAGAGGAACGGAGAGTAATTTTCTGGTTTTGTTTAACGGGGATATCTTGAGAAATCATACCGATGTAGCTAACCTCAAGCACGGTAACGTCGTTAGCGACCTCAAGACGGAAACGTCCGTCATAATCTGTGGCCGTACCTACCCCTGGACGGCCCTTCACAATCACGGCAGCGCCAATGATTGGCTCGTTGTCTTCTGCCGAGATGATTACGCCCGAGGCCACTTTCTTGTTCTGCGCCGCAACGGGCAGCACACAGCATAGTAAGCCTAAGCATACAAGACACAGTAACTTTTTCATTTAATTTAGCTTTACTCTAATAAGCGGAAATAATACATAACTGTCGGCAAAGGTAATACATATTTTCTATATTTCCATCAATATTTAGCACATTTGTCATTGTTTTTGTACAAAAAACGCTATTTAATATCTCTTTTTGCCATTTCTAAGACGGAATTTCCATACTTTTGTCACTTGGCATAAGCAATACTGCATTCGAATTGCATAAATATCAACTATCGCATTGCCTCTATACAATATTTTTTTCCGGCCGGCCGGAAGCTCCCCGCCTGACATAAGAAGAAACTGCGGAACGGTACGGATTCCCGACATCGAGGGAGACACCCGCTTTCACGCCAGAACGGCCGCCGGCGCTACCCGGAAACGCCCTAATATAAAGAATGAGGCGATATATTCTCCGCGGCAGACATCCCTGCGAAAAACGATAATGCCCCCGGCGGCAAAGCAAGGGGCAACAAGCAGGTTTATGATTCCGGCAGCAGGACGGGAAGCGGCACAACAAAGCAAGGTGGTCAAAGCCCGGCCGCATCTTCCGCCTCCGGCTGCAAAGATACCAGTTTCCCGCATTCGGTGACATGCGCGACAAGCCGGCGATAGAACTCGGTATGCGACAGAGTGGCGGCATCGCCGAACACCACCAGCTTCATCCGCGCACGGGTGATAGCGACATTCATACGGCGTAAATCGTTCAGGAAGCCGATGCGTCCCTCATCATTGCCACGCACCATACTGATAAAAATAACATCCCGCTCCTGTCCCTGAAAACCGTCGACCGTATCGATGGATATAAACTTGCGCAACGGTTTCAACAGCCCTGAGGCCCTGACAAGCCGGCGCAACAGATGCACCTGCGATTTATAGGGAGAAATGATCCCGAAGTCGGTGCGGGCCTCCAGCAATCGATCGGTACCCGCCCGCTGCACATAACGGCATAAAGTCTGAACTAACAGCCGGGCCTCGGCCGTATTGAGACGGCTCTGGGTGTAACTGTTTTCCTCCTCCTCGAAACCGAGCGCCGAAGTATCCATCCAGACCAGCGGATATTCAAGAGGCAGCACCGTGCGGTGCGCGATTTCCGGAGCCGCCTGCAAACGGCCGCCGTAAAACCAGCGGCTGGAGAAGGCCATGATGTCTTCGTGCATCCGGTACTGGACGGTGAGCAACTGCACACACTCCGGAAAACTGCGTGCCACCTTTTCCATAAGCGTACATCCCAGCCCGGCCCTTTCCGCCTCACGGCATTTGATGGTGGGCGGCAGCTGCTTATGATCACCGGCAAAGATGACACGATCGGCCTTGAGAACGGCGGCCCAGCAGGCCGCCTCGAAAGCCTGGGCCGCCTCGTCGATGAAAAGTGTGGAAAAATGGCGACGTTCGAGCACACGCGAGGCGGTGCCGATAAGCGTACAGGCTACGACACGGGCCGAAGCGAAAAGCTCTTCGCGGATACGGATTTCCAGTTCATTGGCACGGGAGCGTAATTTGTCGATGCGGTTTTCACGACTGCGGTGTTCGGTGGCGGAAAGCGATTTGCGGGAGAGAGCGAGCAAAAGACGCAACTCCTTGCGGATGCTCCAGAGTTCGGCATAATCGGGATGGGCCTCGTAGCGGCGCTCGTAGGTAGCGGATAGCAAAGCATCGCTGACGCGCATCGGATTGCCGACACGCAGCACAGGAACACCGCGCGCCATCAGCTGTTCGCTGATCCAGTCGACAGCGGCATTGCTCTGGGCGCAGACCAGCACCTGCGCCTCCCGACGTAAGGTCTCGCCGATGGCCTCAACCAATGTGGTGGTCTTGCCTGTGCCCGGAGGACCATGGACAATCGCTACCTCCCGGGCAGCAAGCACTTTTTGCACCGCGGCTTCCTGAGAGGCATTCAGCCAGGGAAAGCGAACCGGCTGACCGACACGGAAAGCCGGTTTCTCGTTTCCGGTCAGGACATTCCGCAGATGAATCAGCTTCCGGCCTTCGGTCTCCTGCAACCGGCGCAAAGCGTCGCGCATCACCCGGAAGGAGGTTGCGTCGAACGCCTTCTGGATTCCCAGCACTCCGCGCGAAGCATGGTCGCGCAGCACTTCGGCGGCGGCTGTACCGGGAATCGTGATCTGCAAACGGTTTTCCTCGACCCGGCTTACCTGGCAGGTATATGGTAAAAATTGC
Source organism: uncultured Prevotellaceae bacterium (assembly GCA_964567855.1). Taxonomy (GTDB): domain Bacteria; phylum Bacteroidota; class Bacteroidia; order Bacteroidales; family UBA3663; genus Liminaster. The sequence goes on along the minus strand of CAZMOE010000019.1, from coordinate 17,817 downwards.
GGAACATCGGTATCCCCGTCGGGAGAAGAGGCGTGAAAGAAAACCACAGGGCGCCCCGGTTCAAATTCATGCTCCGCCTCTTTATCCGGGCGGAATTCCCCATCGGGATTTTCCGCCTCGGCGGTATCGGGAGCCATGACCTCGACGACAAGCTGGTCAAGAGCATTATAATAGGTACGGCCGACCCGCAACGGGAAACGGCATTTTCCCTGCCGGATGCGCCGCCGAATCCCTGTCTGGCGGCATAGCTCCTCATATTCTTTCTTCTCATGCTCGTATTCGAGGGCGAGCAGAGCCTCCTGCTGTTTCAACGGTCGTAGCATATCGTAGGTGCCACAAGAATTTAGTTCTGGAAATCGATGCTGACGCCCCATTCGAAGCGGCGGGGCATGGTCGGATAATAGGGGCCGATGAATGAATCGTTGGTAATGGCCCCGTCCAGCATGTTATACATCATAAAGAAAAAGCGGATCTTTTTCAGATAACAGTTGACGTAAGCGTTGAAAAGCGGGAAATTTCCACACTGGATTTCATGCTGCGCGCAAAACTGTTGGGTGGCCGGCTGATAATCGGGGGCGAAATAAAGGGTGTGGTAATAGGCGCTGACTCCCAGCTGGGTCTGCAAGGCGTGGGCGATACGGAAGCGGATGGAGAGATCGGAACGCGCCGAAAACTTGGGCAGGGAGAGCACCCGGTCATCCGTCGTGGTCTGGAAAAGAAGGGAGTTGTCCCAATAAAGGATCCCCGCCCGCAGCGACTGCCGGGCCTCGAGACTAAAGATATCAAGCTGCCGGTCATACTGGACAGGCAATCCCTTATCGTTGAAGTAATGAAAATCGTTGACGTGCTCGATGCCGACACTGAGCATGGTACCGCTACGGGGATAGCTGACGGCACCCTGCAGCCGCAAACGCTGCTCGCGGTCGAAATCATTGTTCCAACGGAAATGGTTGCTGAAAAAATGATCCATGAAATAGCTGACCCGACTGTTGCGGAAGAAACCGCCGGCCGTAACGACGAGACTGTCGCGCCGACCGAAAGGAATTACAGTCTGTATGGTACCGTCGACAGCCACATCGCCGACTTTATCACCGGAGAGACAGGTGCGGGCCGTAACGTCGAACGTCAGCGCAGAAGTGAGATGACGGCTGATCTGCCCGCCCAGCCAGAAATTGTGAGAGGTATGCTCTTTAGAGATGTAACGAAGGTCGAGCGTATCCTGCAGATTGGTGTATCGCTGGTATTCGTAGCCGATAAAGGCGGCCAGCCCGAACTGCGACCACTTGTTGAAGCCCTCGTTCAGACGCAGACCGAGGTGGGTGGTGAAACTTCTATACCCCATCGTGTCGGCCGTGGTCTTATCATTGATATAATTATGTTCGAAAAACGGCGTCTCCGCATCCTCTGCCCCTTTGTCCATCCTGAATTTCCGCTCATAGCTGTTCAAATCAAGCGTGTGGAAGATCGTACTGACCGGAACAAAGGTTTCCTGCCCGACGGAATCCTCATCCCACACGGTCCGGTTAAAACCGAGATCATAGGTGTGGGCAAAATGGACATTGTGATGGTCGGTACTGTTCCAGGTGTCGATCAGATTGGTCGGCATATTGGTCGGATCGGTAAAATTGCTGTTGAACCGTTCCGGCCGCAGAACATAGTCCCGGTCGGTGATGCCTCCGTTTTCCTGGTTGCCGTAATAAGAGATATTGGTAGAGAGATAGGCTTTGTAACGCTCGCCGGTATAATACAGATAGGAAAGCCACTTGAGCGGCTTGGTCCCCTGCGACTGATATTCCCCGCGCGCGTAAACATAGTTGAGAGAGGTGCCCAAACCTACGCGGGAAGAAAAATTGCCGGCAAAGTCGAGCATGAAATGATCGTTGCTCTGCAAATTGCTGCCGGAGGTCAGATAACTGGCGACGGTGAAAGGAATGCGCGTGTTGTAATAAATCTGCCGGTCGGGAGAGGCGGCAAACAAATCGTAAGCATCGACAAAAAAGAAGTCGGAGGGCAACGGCCGCAGGAAATACTGATCGGACTGGTGCGGGGCCCACAAATTGCCTGTATAGTTGAGACAAAGCGACTTGGCCTCCATCACATCGACGGAGTTATAATTAAGATAGGAGGTATCGGGAAAGGCGGGGCGCTGCGCACCGGTATAAGGATCGAGTGTCCACCCGAAACGGTCGTCGGAAATATCTATACAAGGATCGTCTTCCACTTCCGTGGCTCCGGAAGCGCCTCCCGAGGCCGTATTTTGCGCCCGAACGGAAACGGAAAGCGCCGCTAAGAACATGCCGAATGCCAAAATCATTCTTTTCATGGCCGCAAAATTACACTTTGCAACGAGAAAAAACAAATTTATCGGCATTTATCTTATTTTGAACAGTCAACAGAATCCTTCTGACAGCAGATATAAAAGTTTTATTAGTTAATAATCCTTAACCACGACCATTTTCCTTGTCTGAGATGCTTAACGCGTTAAGTTTTTCTGTTAAATTTGCAGCGTTTAGTTAAAACATAGTGAATAAACAACCAAATTTCATCTATTAAAAAAACAATCGGCGGAAAATGGTTGTTAACTTTGGTAAAAAGAGTGTTAATATGAAAAAACAGACCATTTGGTTATTAGCAATTGCACTGGCCGTGACTTTTATAGGGTTGCTGGCCATACAGTTCAGCTATCTCGATGAGATGGTCGCCATGCGCAGGGAGCAGTTCGACGAAGCTGTAAAACGGAGCCTCTTCCGAACCTCCCGGCAACTGGAGCGGGACGAGACGCGCCGGTATCTGGAAGAATATTATGACGATATGCAGCGACAGCTGGTGGAATCACTTTCTCATGAAGACGAAAACGGAACAATCACCCACTCCCACAGCAGAATACGCGTCAAGGAGCCCGACGGGACGGTCTCGACCTTCGAATTTTACAACTCCACCTCACGCAGTAGCGACAGCCTGCGCTTTACGCTGTCGCCCAAACACGGCAACAATACCATACAGAACCGATCCAAAGCCATGCAGGACATGCTGAGAGGGCAATATCTGTATCAGAAGGACCTGCTTGACGAAGTTATCTTCCGCATATTGTCCCAATCGAACGAAAAACCTGTACTGGCCCGCCTCGATTTGGCAAGACTGAACAAAATTCTCAAGGAAGAGCTTCATTACAACGGACTGAATCTTTCCTACGAATATTGTATCACCGACAGCGACGGAAGAATGGCTTACCGTACCGAAGGATACAGCCCCGAACAGGCGAAAAAAGACGGCAGCTATCTGCAAACCCTTTTCCCGAACAATCTTTCGGATACCAAAAGCTACATGGAGGTCTACTTTCCCGGAAGAAGCCGTTACCTGCTCAATTCAGGCATCCAGTTCATGATTCCCTCTTTCATCTTCACGTTCATCATGCTGTTACTCTTCGTGATTATCATCATCGTGGCTTTCCGGCAGAAGAAACTGAATGAAATGAAGAATGACTTCATCAACAATATGACCCACGAGTTCAAGACTCCGATCTCCACGATCTCGCTGGCCTCACAAATGCTCAATGATCCGGCCGTCGGGAAAACCCCGGCCATCCTGGCGCACATCTCCAACGTCATCAACGACGAGACCAAGCGTCTCCGCTTTCAGGTCGAGAAGGTACTGCAAATGTCGATGTTCGACCGCCAGAAGACCAACCTCAAACTACAGGACACCAGCGTCAATGCCCTTGTGCAAAACGTCATCAATACTTTCCGGCTGAAGGTCGAGAAAGCGGGAGGCAGCATCGACGCCCACCTGGACGCCGAAGACGACATTTGCATGATCGACGAGATGCACTTTACGAACGTGGTCTTCAATCTTATGGACAACGCCTACAAATATGCGAAAGAAGAGGAGCCGCTGCACCTCACAGTATCGACCCGGACTGTCGGCGACAGACTGGAACTGTCTATCCAGGACAACGGAATCGGTATCAAGCGGGAAAACCTCAAAAAGATTTTCGAGAAATTCTATCGTGTCCCGACAGGAAACGTCCACAACGTCAAAGGATTCGGCTTGGGGCTCTCTTATGTCATGAAAATCGTCCGCGATCATAAGGGCGAGATCAAGGCCGAAAGCGAAATCGGGGAAGGAACGACCTTTATCATCTCCATTCCGCTGATGAAAGAGGAATAAAAGGGCGACTACACCCCTGGAACCGTTATAAAAAATATATCCATTATTATACACAACCCTCAAAACTTCAAAAAAATGACACCACAGACAAATGAAAAGCTGCGCATCCTGCTCTGCGAGGATGATGAGAACTTAGGCATGCTGCTTCGCGAATATGTTCAGGCCAAAGGCTTCCTCTGCGATCTTTATAACGACGGAGAGGCCGGCTACAAAGCCTATCTCAAAGGCCGTTACGATTTCTGCATCCTCGATGTGATGATGCCGAAGAAAGACGGGTTCACCATGGCCCAGGAAATCCGTGCCCTCAATCAGGACATCCCCATCATTTTCCTGACGGCCAAATCGCTCAAGGAAGATATTCTTGAAGGCTTCAAGATCGGCGGCGACGACTACATCACCAAACCGTTCTCGATGGAAGAACTCCTGTTCCGCATCGAGGCCATCCTGCGACGCGTCAAGGGCAAGAAAGGCAAAGATGTGATCGCCTACAAACTCGGCCAGTTCACCTTCGACACGCAGAAGCAAGTGCTCAGCATCGGCGAAAAAAACACCAAACTGACGACCAAGGAAAGCGACCTGCTCAACCTGCTTTGCGCCCATGCCAATGAAATCCTTGAACGTAATTTCGCGCTCAAGACCATCTGGATCGATGACAATTATTTCAATGCAAGATCGATGGATGTCTATATCACCAAACTCCGCAAACATCTGAAAGACGATCCGAACATCGAAATCATCAACATCCACGGCAAAGGATATAAACTCATCGCCTCCGATATCGAAATGGTTACCAAATAAACCATCTGCAACCGACGATTTTTCCGCGGCCGGATCTCCCGAAGGGACCCGGCCGCTCTCTTTCACACCAAAAACGCCATGACATCCGCCACAACCCCGACAGACGACGGCACCCTGAAGCGACATAGCGGCGGACATTCCATCTTTTTCTCCCTTTTCTTGGTATTTTCAGGGAAATCGACTACTTTTGCACCACTTTTTTCAGACCGGATTTCCACATTGCGACCAAGCGGACCTTACCGGAAACCGTCTCCGGCCAAACCGGAGCCAAGCAACGCCTATTGCAAAAAATCCGCGTCCGGACACTTCGTGAAAACCGTCACGCATTGACCGGCAGATAGTCTTCAGCGCCGCCTGCCCTGCCAATAACAAAAAATAAACAAGTCTTATGCCCCATCCGCAGCTTACTACCGTCGTTTCCCAGGAAAACATCATCGCACTCCGGCAACTGATCGATAAATACAATCGGTTCGTTGTAACAGTTCACATGTCGCCCGACGGCGACGCCGTCGGTTCGGCCCTCTCTTTCGCCCGCTATCTTACATTAAAAGGCAAACAGGCCGTCATCGTCTTCAACGACATGCCGGGAGAGAACCTTGCGTTCATCTCCGGCATCGGCGATACCCTTTGTTTCGACCGGCAGAACCGGGAGGCCACCGCTGCGATCCGGGAAGCCGAAGCATTCTTCTGTCTGGACTACAACCTGCCGTCGCGCATGGGAGAAATGCACAAGTCGGTTATGGAAAATCCGGCACCGAAAGTTCTCATCGACCATCATCTCGACCCCGATACGACGGCATTCGATATCATCATCTCGCATCCGGAAATGTGCGCCACCTGCGAACTGATCTATCATGTGATCGCCGAAACAGGAGACGAGGCAATGATCGATCCTATCCTGGCCGAAGCACTATATACCGGCATCATGACCGACACCGGAATGCTGTCATACAACAGCAGCCGGCCGGAGACTTATCTGATCGTCGCAAACCTGCTCGCCACCGGCTTCGACAAGGAACACATCCACCGCAGCCTCTCAGCCGAAAAAGAACGCAGGCTCCGGCTCAAGGGATATGTACTCGACGAAAAAATGAAAATCATCTATCCGCATCATGCCGCCTACATCTGCCTTTCAAAGACCGAAATGAAAAAATACGACCACCAGAAAGGCGACAGCGAAGGCTTCGTCAATATGCCGCTTGCCATCCCGGAAGTGGTCTGCTCCGTATTCTTCCGCGAAGAGGCTAATTTCGTCAAGGTATCGCTCCGCTCTAAAGGAGATTATCCCGTCAACCTCATGGCGGAGAAATTCTTCAACGGAGGCGGTCATAAAAATGCGGCCGGAGGAGAGTTTTACGGCTCTTTACAGCAAGCGGAATTGCTTTTTGTCAAGATATTACCACTTTTTGCGAAATATTTAAATGCTTAAACACAGATATTATCGAATAATCGCTAACTTTGTCGCGAAAAAAGAGAGCAACCTGTGAAAGGGCCTCCGCTTCCGGACATTTTCTTCCTTTCCGCAGCGACTCTCAGCGCTTTACTATCACAGCAATAGAATGAAACACTCCATTTATTCCGTCAGCATTTTAGCATTTTCCTGCATTCTTCTGGCCCTCAACGCCTCCTGCAGCGATACTGAAACCTACGCGGAACTTGTCGATGCTGAAAAAAACGCCATCGGCAACTTCATCCGTTATGCCGATATTTCCGCCCGCCACGTAGACGAAGATTGGGTCAACCGCACGACCAAAGCCGTGCTGGAAGAGGGCGAACATCCTCAGAAATATGTCGAACTGAACGAGTGGTACACCATCGACGAAGGAGACTTCAAGCGCCTTTATTTCAAAATCAAAGACTGGGGTAACATAGATTCTTCCGAATTCAAGGCCAATAAGTTCAAGACCGGCAGTAATGCCCTCGTCCGCTACGACAGCTGCTACAACCTCGGCACTTTCGTCGATTTCGAAACCGACAAAGGCAACAACCTCGACCCGAACAGTTACGAAATCATCTACAGTTGGAGATCCGACTATTATGCCAACACCTACTACGCGGTACGCTTCGGCACGGGCAGTAACTACGAATGCACCAGCGGCGGCCTGGCTTTCCCGTTGCGTTTTCTCTGGTACGGCGGCGAAGCGGCCGTCATCGTCCCCTTCTCCTTGGGATCGAGCAGCGACCAGACATACTACCTGACGTGTTACTACGGCTCCGTAAAATATACCCGGCCTACATTTCTGCCGGAATAATCGGGAAAACAGTTACAGAGAGGAAAAAATCTCACTCTACAGGGAGAGATTTTTCCTCTCTGTTTTCATAGACACGCATCCCGGCCGCCCCCGGCCGGAAACAAGAGCGAAACATTTACGATTTTTTTCCTAACATATAATCCATCATATTATCATGTCTCTTATCAAATCTATCTCCGGAATACGCGGAACCATCGGCGGTCAGGCCGGCGAGGGTCTGAATCCGCTGGACATCGTCAAGTTCACGGCAGCCTATGCCACCGTTGTCCGCAAACGCCGCCCGCAGGGCAGCAGTAAAATCGTTGTCGGCCGTGACGCCCGTCTTTCGGGTGAAATGCTCTACCAATGCGTGAGCGGAACCCTCATCGGCATGGGCTTCGATGTCGTCAACATAGGTCTGGCCACCACCCCTACTACCGAAATCGCAGTTACGGCAGAACATGCCGACGGCGGCATCATCCTCACCGCCAGCCACAACCCGATACAATGGAACGCCCTGAAACTGCTCAACGAAAACGGGGAGTTTTTCGATAAGGAAACTGGCAACGAAGTGCTGGAACTGGCGGAAAGCGAAGATTTCTCGTTTGCCGAAGTAATGCAAATGGGACACATCACGGAGAAAGATTATACCGATTATCATATCCGGCAGGTACTCGACCTCCGGCTTGTGGATGCCGAGGCTGTAGCCCGCGCCGGTTTCAAGGTCGTCATCGACTGCGTCAACTCCGTAGGCGGGATCGTCATTCCGAAGCTTTTGCGTGCCCTCGGCGTACAAGAGATTCATGAGCTGAACTGCGAACCTACCGGCCATTTCGCACACACTCCCGAGCCTATTCCCCAAAACCTGACGCAAATCGCGGCCTTCATGCCACAGGCAAAAGCCGACGTCGGTTTTGTCGTAGACCCCGATGTCGACCGTCTGGCCATTATCAATGAAGACGGCAGCATGTTCGGCGAGGAATACACCCTTGTGGCCTGCGCAGATTATGTATTGCAGCACACCCCCGGCAACACCTGCTCCAACCTGTCGTCAAGCCGCGCCCTGCGCGACGTCACCCTCCGGCGCGGAGGTTCCTACAAAGCGGCCGCTGTGGGCGAAGTGAATGTCGTTGCCCAGATGAAGGCCACACATGCCGTGATCGGCGGCGAAGGAAACGGCGGTGTCATCTATCCGGAAGCCCACTACGGCCGCGATGCCCTGGTCGGCATTGCCCTGTTCCTCACCCAGCTTGCCAAAATACGTGAACAGCAGCCCATCACCGTCAGCCAGCTACGGGCAACCTATCCCCCCTATTTCATCGCCAAGCAACGCATCGACCTGACCCCGGATATCGACATCGATGCCCTTCTCGAAAAAATCAAAACGCAATATTCCGACCAGGAAATCACCGACATCGACGGCGTGAAGATCGATTTCGCCGACCGCTGGGTGCACCTGCGGAAATCCAACACCGAACCCATTATCAGAGTCTACGCCGAGGCCGCGACAGAAACCGAAGCCGAAGCTACAGCGCAGGCCGTCATGTCTGAAATAGAAAAAATGAAGGACTTATGAAACATAACCGGATTGTTAAAGACACTGTTCTGCTCGCCACCGGCATCTGTACCGCATTTTCCATGAACAGCTGCAACGACGGCAAACCGCAGGAGGCCGATCTCGTGCTCCTCTATACGACCGACGTACACGGTGCCTGCCTGCCCTTCGATTTCAACCGCAACGCCCCTGCGGCCACCAGTCTGGCCAACGTCTGCACCTATGTCAATGCAGAACGTGCGGCCCATCCCGACGCCGTGATGCTGTTCGACACCGGAGACTTCCTGCAGGGACAGCCCTCCATGTACTATTACAATTACGTAGCGACCGACACCCCCCATGTGGCCTGCCGCGTGGCCAACTTCCTCGGCTATGACGCCGTCGGAGTGGGAAATCATGACATCGAGACCGGAGAAACGGTCTACCACGACCGTCTGCCGGACCAGTTCGATATGCCGTGGCTTTGCGCCAATGCTATCGACACCCGCACCGGAGAACCGATGTTCACCCCCTATACCGTCATTCACCGGCAGGGATTGAAAATCGCCATCCTCGGCATGATCACCCCAAACATCGGAGCATGGCTTCCCAAAAGCCTTTGGCCGAATCTGGATTTTCAGGACATGGTAGAGTGCGCAGCCCAATGGATTCCCGTCATTCAGAAAAAAGAGCGGCCCGACCTGTTGATCGGACTCTTCCATTCCGGCGGCGACTATACGGTCAACGGTTCCGACCTCGACACCTATAAAAACGAAAACGGCGGAGTGCCTGCGGCCATCAAGGTTCCGGGCTTCGACCTCATCCTGCTGGGACATGACCACCAGCCACGACAATTTACAGTGGTCAATGTAGCCGGCGACACGATTCCCGTGCTCGATGCACAGACCCAGGCCGCCAAGGTCGGCCGCGCCGATATCCATCTGACCCGTCAGGGCAACGGTTACCGGAAACAGATCACCACCTCGCTGGTCGAAATGAAAAATGTGGCCGCCGACCCGCTTTTCACAGAAACATTTGCCGGCGATGTAGAGGCCGTCAACCGATATGTGGACACTCCGATCGGAGTATTGACTGCCCCGATGCACGCCCAGGACGGTCTGGTCGGCCCGTCAGCCTTCATGGACTTTATTCACGAAGCACAATTGTGGGCGACAGGAGCCGACATTTCTTTTGCCAGCGTTCTTTCTCCCTACGCGACCGTAGCGGCCGGCACGCTGACCATGCGCCATCTGTTTACATTGTACAAATACGAAAACCAGATGTTCAAGCTCAAGATGTCAGGCGACGACGTACGCCGGTATCTGGAACATGGCTTCGCCCAGCAGTACAACGTGATGCGAAATGCCGACGACCACCTTCTCGCTTTCCGGCTGGACGCCGACGGCAAAGTGCAAAACGGCGCCTACGGTCCGGAGCTCATCACGCCGACATTCAACTATACCTCGGCAGCCGGTATCCGCTACACCGTGGATGTCAGCAAACCTGTAGGCGAACGGGTAAAAATCCTCTCCATGAGTGACGGAGCGCCGTTCGACCCCGACAAAGAATATATCGTGGCCATCAACTCCTATCAGGCCTGCGGCGGCGGTAATTTCATCCCCGTCGGATTGGGTTGGGACAAGGAAACTCTGGCGGCCCACACCCTGACCACATCGGCCAAGGATGTCCGCCGGTACGTGGCCGAATATATCGAAAAGATCCAGACCGTGGAGCCGCGCGTGCGCGGCGACTGGGAAGTGCAGCCCAAAGACTGGTGGCAGCGCGGCAAGAAACGGGATCTGCAGATCCTGAATCCTCATCAGCGGTGATCCCGAACTTTCGGAGAACGCTTATGACCGGAATTTCGGAAAAACCGGCAACGTTTAAAGTTCAAAAGATTTTTCCATGGCTTCGATCGAATTTCAGAACACAGGCATCGGCTACCGTCACGGCAGCCGGTGCCATATTGTTGTCGACGGTATCCGCGCAACGGCGGCAACCGGCCAGTTCATCGCCATCGTCGGCCGCAACGGTTGCGGCAAGTCTACACTGCTACGTACCCTTGCCGGCCTTCAGCCGGCTGTCTCCGGCGATGTCTTTATCGGCGGCCGGCAGCTTTCGACCTTCTCCCATGAAGAGATCGCCCGTACCGTCGGCATCGTTCTCACCACTCAGCCGCAACTCAGGCATACCCGCGTCCGCGATCTCGTCAGCTACGGGCGGATTCCCTATTCCGGCATTTTAGGAAGCACCTCCCACCTCGACGAAGCCGCTGCCGATACGGCGCTGGAACAAGTAGGCATTGCCCATCTGGCTGCCCGCCATATACATACTCTCAGCGACGGAGAGCGTCAGAAAGCCTTCATCGCCAAAGCTATCGCACAGGGTACCGGACTGCTTCTCCTCGACGAGCCCGCCGCTTTCCTCGACTACCCCAGCAAACTGGAATTGATGGCTCTGCTCCGCCACTTGGCCCATGACAACGGAAAAACCGTTCTGCTCTCCACTCACGACATTGAAATAGCCGCACGTTTTGCCGACACATTCTGGCATCTCAAAGAGGGCGTTTTCTCTGAAATGCGGCCCACCCAAATGCGAATGGAACTTTTATAAGATCTGCGGCATTCCATCCCTTCCTGCTTTCATACTCCTTAATGGGCTAAAAATCCGACCGTCAATGGCTGTATCAGGCCCTATTTTTATAAATAAAGAGAAAAATAATTTCAATAAAAGAAAAAAAGGGATATATTTGCCTGGCAACTTAAAAACGTAATACTATGAAAACACTAAATAATGTATGGTGCGAGGCATCATCCCACGCAGATTGGAATATTCCTATCGCACAATTCAATAGTAACCGTATGATATTCCGTACCAATGAAGACAATTAAATATATCCCTGCTGCATTGTTTCTATGTTTCTGTCTTTGCTGCGGAACATCAAAAACATACATTGCAAAAAACGAAACCTACACAATAACCGATCCGGAAATTCAGAATCGGATATATCAATTTACCACTACGGTTGATATCAGCGTGATACTGCCACCAGATAGTGAAACGTGGGACGGCAGCGTGGAATATCAGCGTCCCTACCAAATCATATTCCGTAAAGATTCTGTCTATATGTGGCCTAATGCTTTTGGAGTAAGGAGTGCATATGATTTGCAAGATGCCGTACCACAACCTTATACGCAATGGAAACTTAAACCGATCAGAAAATACTGGCAAACAGTCAAAGATTCAACCACATTCTGGGTCGGCAATTCCTATACTATCGATTCCCGGACCGGTCTGCTTACACTCTCTGTGCGGGATTGGTGGCCCATGCATAGATTCGGTGGCAACCAACAATATTATATAGAGAGTATCAACGAAAATGAAATGCTCGTATTGGTTGACTTTGATGATGCACAAACACAAAGAAAAGAGAAATGGCTTTATAAAGCCCTGCCCAAAGAATACCGGGACACTACGAAGACCAGTAAATTCTTTAAATCCAAATTGGATCTCGTCAACTATCTTCGGGGATGTATAGGACAGGACCCGATTATTATAGAAAAGTAAAGGCTCCAACAAGCACGGAGAAAAACAAAGGCCAGAAAGAGATATTTTACAACAAAACAAATTAAAAATAGAACATTTAACAGAACCTCTTATAAAAACTTCGCCGTTTTAGCGATAAAATATCAGCTAAAACGGCGAAGTCCATTATGATGGAAAAGTAAAATCACTGATTGTACATCTTCTCGCGCAGGGCGGCGATACGGTCATCGGTGATGTAATCGTCATATTCGATACGTTTGTCGATGATACCGTTCGGTGTAAACTCTATGACGCGGTTGCAAATGGTTTGAATGAACTCGTGGTCGTGGCTCGACATCAGGATCACACCTTTGAAGGTCTTCAGGTTGTTGTTGAAAGCCTGGATGGATTCCAGATCGAGGTGGTTGGTCGGAGAATCGAGAATGAGCGTATTGGCATTCTTCATCATCATGCGGGCAATCATGCAGCGCATCTTCTCACCTCCCGACAATACGCTGGCCTTTTTCAGGATCTCTTCGCCCGTGAACAGCATGCGGCCCAGGAAACCCTTGATATAGATTTCACTCGTATCGTTACTGAACTGCATGAGCCAGTCTACCATGTTGAAATCGGTATTGAAGAAAGAGGAATTGTCGAGGGGCAGATAAGCGGTCGTGATGGTCTGTCCCCAATCGAAAGAGCCTTCGAAATCGGAGTCGTTGCCGTTGATGATTTCGAAGAAAGCGGTCATGGCACGCGGGTCATGGCTCAGGAAAACGACTTTATCATCCTTCTCGATCTGGAAATTGGCATCCTTGAAGAGAGGCGTACCCTCAACGGTCTTGCCAAGGCCGTGAACCTCCAGAATCTTCACACCTGTTTCACGTTCGGGAGTAAAGATTATGCCGGGATAACGACGGGAAGAGGGCTGAATCTCTTCGATATTGAGTTTCTCCAACATCTTCTTGCGGCTGGTGGTCTGCTTGGATTTGGCTACGTTGGCAGAGAAGCGGCGGATGAATTCCTGCAATTCTTTACGCTTTTCCTCAGCCTTTTTATTAGCCATCTGCTGCTGGCGAAGAGCCAACTGACTGGATTCGTACCAAAACGAATAGTTGCCGGCGAAAAGCGAACACTTCATGAAGTCTATGTCGACGGTGTGAGTACAAACCGAGTCGAGGAAGTGGCGGTCGTGGCTGACGACAAGCACAGTATGCTCGAAGTTGGAAAGATAATTCTCCAGCCACATCACGGTATCGAGGTCCAAGTCGTTGGTAGGCTCGTCGAGAAGCAGGTTATCGGGGTTACCAAACAATGCCTTGGCCAGCATGACGCGCACTTTCTGCTTGGCAGGAATGTCTTTCATCATCATGTAATGAAGTTCTTCCTTGATACCCAATCCGGAAAGCAGGTTGGCGGCATCGCTTTCAGCATTCCAGCCATCCAACTCGGCGAACTTCTCTTCCAGTTCGGCCAACTTGATACCGTCTTCGTCGGTAAAATCGGTCTTCTCGTAGAGCTTGTTTTTCTGCTCCATGATACCATATAACACCGTATTGCCACGCAACACCGTATCGAGAACCGTATATTCATCATAAGCGAAGTGGTTCTGGTCCAACACAGAAAGACGCTCGCCCGGTGCCATCGACACATCGCCGCGCGTAGGATCCAGCTGCCCGCTGAGCACACGCAGGAAAGTAGACTTACCGGCGCCGTTGGCACCGATAATACCGTAGCAATTGCCCGGTGTGAACTTTAAATTAACGTCTTGGAAGAGGATGCGTTTCCCAAACTGAACGCATAGATTGGATACTGTAATCATAACGTTTTGAAATTATGGCGCGAAGATAGACAAAAGCACGGAGAAAAACAAATTTATTCCATCTTTTACCGTTTTGTAAGAACAATGGAAAACGCCGCGAAATACAAATCTCTGTCCATAAACACCACATGATTGAGGCCGGCAAGCAAAAAGCAGATGAAAAATAAAACCGGTTTTAACAAAAATGATTACTTTTGCAGAAAAATATATCACAGCAAATTTCAATCCATCACCATGAACGTTACCATAGAAGAATCCTGGAAACGGGTTCTGCAACCGGAATTCGACGCCGCTTACTTTGAAATTCTGACCACCTTTGTCCGTCAGGCCTACCGGACCTCGGTCGTTTACCCGCCGGGGCGGTTCATTTTCGAGGCTTTCAACCGCACGCCGTTCGACAAAGTCAAGGTCGTCATCTTAGGGCAGGATCCATACCACGGCCCCCGGCAGGCACACGGGCTTTGCTTTTCGGTGCAGGATGGTATCCAGCCGCCGCCTTCGCTCGTCAACATCTACAAAGAGCTTCAGCAAGAATACGGTTGTCCACCTCCCGCCGGCGGGAATCTGACTCGCTGGACCGACCAGGGCGTGCTGTTGCTCAACGCCACCCTGACAGTACAAGCGGGCATGGCCGGCTCACACCAGGGCAAAGGGTGGGAACGTTTCACCGATGCTGCTATCGCCGCCCTCTCCCAACAACGGGACGGACTGGTCTTCATGCTGTGGGGCAGTTATGCGCAACAGAAAGGCAAGGTCATCGACCGTTTGCGCCACTTGGTTCTGGAAGCTCCCCACCCCTCGCCGCTTTCCGCAAGCCGGGGTTTCTTTGGTTGCGGACATTTCGTCAAAGCCAATCAATTCCTGCAATCCAGAGGGCAGCAGCCCATCGCCTGGTTTTGAAACCTCTGTCATATAAGAAATACCCTGCCGATGAGAAATGATATTTCTCATCGGCAGGGCGTTTTTACATTATTTTCCGTTTCCTGCCCTTTCGGCGACAGAAAACATTCAAACCTACATTTCCGGCAATCGACGATCAGATGGAAAGCACGCGGAGCACCGTCAGCAACTCCGGATCGATCGGTTTGTCTTTCTTGATGGCGCGGGTAAAGGGAATATTGACAATATTGTCATTATGAATACCGATCAGCACGTTACGCTGTCCCTCGCGCAGGGCCTCGACTGCGGCATATCCGGTCCGGCTGGCCAAGATGCGGTCAAAAGCTGTCGGGGAACCGCCACGCTGCAGATGTCCGAGGATGGAGACACGCACGTCATATTCAGGAAATTCGTTTTTCATCCGTTCAGCCAACGCCATGGCACCGCAAGTGGGACTTTCGGAGACCAGCACCATGCTGGAGTTCTTGGACTTCCGGAAGCCGTTTTCGATCAGAGCCTTGAGCTGGTCATATTGGGTGGCGAACTCCGGAATGATAACATCCTCACAACCGGTGGCGATCGCTCCGTTCAGGGCCAGGAAGCCGGCATCCCGGCCCATCACCTCGACAAAGAAAAGACGCTCGTGGGAAGAGGCCGTATCCCTGATTTTGTCGACACACTGCATGATGGTGTTCATGGCCGTATCGTAACCGATGGTAGAATCGGTGCCGGCAAGGTCATTGTCGATAGTACCGGGCAGCCCCACGATGGGGATGTTATATTCACGAGCGAACATGGCGGCTCCCGTAATGGAGCCGTCGCCACCAATCACGCAAAGAGAGTCGATGCCATGCTTCTGCATGTTCTCATAAGCTATCTGGCGTCCCTCGGGAGTCTTGAACTCCATACAACGGGCTGTTTTCAGGATCGTGCCGCCCTGATGGATGATATTACTGACATCCTGGGTCTGAAACTCCCGGATTTCATCGGTAATCAGACCGTGATAACCCCTGTAAATTCCATAGACACGCATTCCTGCATAAATGGCGCTGCGTGTCACGGCGCGGATAGCAGCATTCATACCGGGGGCGTCGCCTCCCGAAGTCAATATACCGACACTTCTAATTTCAGACATAATCGAATAGATTTTTATTAATCGTAACGCGGCAAAGTTAATACAGTGCGGCAAAAACGCCAAATATATTGGTAAAATTCCGAACTATTGACGATTCCGCCCCAAAGGATTAACAGAATTTCAGATAGCCGGCGATTCTAAACAAGCATCGGCTATCAGCCTGGCATTGCCGCCATGCGGACCACATGAGTTCCGACCTGTTCCATCTGCCATCGGGGGGTCGACGTCGCGCCACAGATGCCGACAGTCGCCGCACCCTGCAACATGGCGGGCGTCACATCCTCCGGATGAGAGATAAAATAGCTGCGGTTATTCACCTTCCGGCATTCTTCAAACAACGCCTTGCCATTGGAACTCTTCATCCCGCTGACCAGCAACACCACATCATGCCGGGCGGCAAACTCCCGGATGTGGGGAATCCGGTTGGAGACCTGCCGGCAAATGGTATCATAAGATGAAAATTCCGCCCCTTGCCGCATCCGAGACCGGATGGCTTCGGTCAGACACCGGAAATTATCGACCGACATGGTAGTCTGGGAAAACAGATACACCGGTCGGGAAAAATCGATCTTCGCAAGGTCTTTCTCGCTTTCGACCACCACGGCATGCCCGCTCGTCTGCCCGACAAGGCCGTTCACTTCGGCATGGCCTATCTTACCATAGATGACAATCTGCCCGCCCGTACCGCCGATTTCCTCATATCTCCTGCGAATCTTCTTCTGCAACTGCAGCACCACCGGACAGGTCGCATCGATGATCTGAATCCCGTTGCGGGCCGCAATGGCGTAGGTTTCCGGCGGCTCGCCATGCGCGCGCAGCAGCACACGGGTATGGGATAGCGTGCACAGCCGCTCATGATCGATCGTCACGAGTCCCTGCTCACAAAGCCGCTGAACTTCCTGACTGTTATGGACGATATCACCCAGACAATAGAGCCGGGAAGAAAGATGCAATTGATCCTCGGCCTTCTTGATGGCACTCACCACCCCCGGACAAAAACCGGATTCCTTGTCGACGTTGACAATCATAGGTCACCGATGGCCTGTTTCGCCCAATCGAAGATGATACGGTTCTGTTCGTCAATGGTAAGGGCGGAATTATCCAACAGCCGGGCATCGTCGGCCTGACGCAAGGGACTGACTTCGCGATGCGAATCGATATAATCCCGCTGGCGGACGTTTTCAAGCACAGCCTCAAAAGTTGCTGTCAGGTCTCCTTTGGCACGCAATTCGGCCAGACGGCGTTCGGCACGCACTTCATCGGATGCGGTCACAAAGATCTTGAGCTCTGCCTTCGGAAACACGACAGTCCCGATATCGCGACCATCCATGACAATGCCGCCGTTTTCTCCCATTTCCTGCTGGAGTTTCACAAGACGCTCCCTGACAAAGCCCAGCGCTGCGATCGGACTGACACAAGAAGACACCTGCATCGTGCGGATCTGGTCTTCAATGCATTCACCGTTCAAATAGGTGCGGATCATACCCTCCGGATTTTTTTCAAAAGCGATACAGACCGAAGAAATCTTTTTCTCCAATCCCTTCGTATCGATAACCTTGCTCTCGGCATCCATCAAGCCCTCGCGCAAAGCGAAAAGTGTCACGGCGCGATACATCGCACCGCTGTCAATATAAATATACCCCAGGTCGGAAGCCAGCCGCCGGGCCATTGTGCTCTTGCCACAAGAAGAGTGGCCGTCTATTGCAATCGTGATCTTTCTCATTAT
>CAZMOE010000018.1:0-45175 GCA_964567855.1 uncultured Prevotellaceae bacterium | reverse complement strand
CAACTATGAGTACTACAATTGTCTCAATACCGCTTTCGCAGTAGACTAAGTTTAGTGAATTGCAAGAAAAAGAGAGATTGGCAAGAGTCTCAATACCGCTTTCGCAGTAGACTAAGTTTAGGAGAAATGATAGTCGTGTGAAAAAGTATTGTAAGTCTCAATACCGCTTTCGCAGTAGACTAAGTTTAGATTATTCTGTAATTTATGAGTGAAAAAGAAATGTCTCAATACCGCTTTCGCAGTAGACTAAGTTTAGATCTAATTATATTTTATCATGAGTACTACAATTATCGTCTCAATACCGCTTTCGCAGTAGACTAAGTTTAGAAATGGGGGAAAGTGGGTTAAATACCGTTAAACTGTCTCAATACCGCTTTCGCAGTAGACTAAGTTTAGTGTAAGATAACTATTTGCCAACAAAGTGTAAAGGCGTCTCAATACCGCTTTCGCAGTAGACTAAGTTTAGAAGTCAAACAGTAAAGCTATGGCCTACAAGAAAAGTCTCAATACCGCTTTCGCAGTAGACTAAGTTTAGCTCGAATAAAACAAACCGATCATGATTAAAAAGATGTCTCAATACCGCTTTCGCAGTAGACTAAGTTTAGAAAAAAATAAAAATGAAAAAAATATCAATGAAAGTCTCAATACCGCTTTCGCAGTAGACTAAGTTTAGACAAAAAAATATATTGAGATATGGTAACAATTCGTCTCAATACCGCTTTCGCAGTAGACTAAGTTTAGAACTTCAAAATCAGAAAGTTTATCAAGTGGGTTGGATTTCTGTTTATTTTAAGATTCTAATATTTTTATAGATATACTTAAATATCTAAACTTTCGCAAAAGTACGGATAATAATGGTGACTTCCAAATGTTTTTTTGAAATTGTGGAAAATAACATTCTTATTTTCAGATAGTAATCTTGTAGAAAAATCTTCGCAAAAGGTAGCCGTCCTTGCTCAGTGTTTGTTTTTTGCGAAGTATTGTTCTTATTAAAATTCTGTATTCCACTTATTTTCAGATATTTGTTTTTATGCTGTTGGAAGAATCTTCGCAAATGTTCAGCCAATTCAGTCCGAAACGGTATTTTGCGTGGAATTGTAAAACCAGAGTATACGCCTTGTTTTTCATATATGATTGAAAAACTGTCGTTTATGCTTTTGTGGAATTTTCGCAAATGTTTTTGAAAAATCTGTCTATATCTAATAATTTTTAAAGATATTCACAACACATTGGCACATCGGGCTTTTTGTACAAATGTGTTGTGAATGTATCTTTATCAAGGTTATTGAAATATGTGTGCAATATGTCAAAGAACGTGGTGTTTATTTTTATTATTTGGTGTTTCTGTGATCGTTTTAGGGGTGGCTGTTGTCCTTCTGTGATTTATGGTCCGGATTGTTTCGGTTATTTTCAGCATTTATAATCCATCCGGCTATGGTATGGATCTTTTTTTCCATAAAATGACCGTAGCCTGTGTTGGTTTTTGCCCCTGCGCCTACATTCATTAGTATGCTTTTGAACAAGTTCAGTTTATCAGTTGCCTTTATGGATTTGCCTTCAATGCGACTGTCTTGTAATCGGAAAGGGAATGAAAATTCCACGTTGGGTAGTACTTTTATGATTTGTAGGGGGATGGGATTTTTCAACGCTTTACTATGTGGAGTGATGTAATCCTCTCCCATAATGTGTTCATGAAGGCTTAGGGAGTCCGTGATCAGGGCATCCAAGAAAATGTCTTTCCCATTCTCGAAAATATCTTTCTTTAGAGCGACGATACCTTCGTCAGTAAGGTCTTTTAAGCTTTCATTCAGTAATGAACGGATAAAATTGTTACGTTTGTTGTCATTAGCTGTTTCAGGGAACATATTGCGGAGTATACCTTTCAGTGAAGATCCAGGAATATATGGCAGACCAGTGGTATAGTCGAACTGAAAGCCCATTTTCAAGTCGTTTTTTATACCCCCTGTACCGTGACTTAGTCCTGTGCCTATCAATAGTCCGGGGTAGGTGGTGGTTAACTTGAATTTCATATTTCCAAGAGATTCAACCATTTTGTTGTTATCTTCTTTCCATTCTTTTTTCAATGCGGTGTCAAATAGGCTACGATTATATTGTTCGTACATCCTTTCTGTATCGATGTCGGGCTTGCCGAACTCTCGGTAGTAGCGTCGGGTGAAGTACCAGCCTATATTGTTAACTTTTTCAGTGCTGTTGTTTGAGTTCTTATTTTTATCTGAGAGGGTATTCTTTCCTATGGTCCCGTTGAGCGACTCTGTCTTGTACGGAACTCCCTGATCTGTCTGTTTGAATAGACGGATGGCCAGTTTGAGAGCTATCAATGCCTGCTCGATGGTTCGTAACAGATCTGGGTCGTTGTGGTGGGTGAAGGCATACTTCGGGAGCTCATCATTTTCTTTTAAGGCTGGAATTCTGCCGCTTTTTAAGATAATATAATGTAGGGACTTTACTATCAGATGCGGCTCATTGCCAGCTTTATTGTCTATGCGGGCACAAGAGAACAGGGCGGGGACAAGTCCAATCTGTATGATTGCGGCACCTAAGGTTGAGATGTTGCTGCGATAGGTACGCGGACATGTTCCGTTTTCCTTGTCTACAATGCCGGTAATGGTTAATGCTTCGATTGCCCATTGAATCCAAATGTTATTCATATACGGTAGTTTAAAGATATTTTACGTTACAAAAGCCGTAACCTATAGAGGCATTAGCTCCTATTTGTACTATTGTTTCGAGTTGCAGGTCGAATGTTTTTTTCAATTCTCCTTCGGGTGCAAGTAATGGGAAATAGAGGATAGTATAGCGCGGAAGTACTTGCTCGTACCATAGGTTTTTACTGATGCCGTTCTCCAGATAGTTGCGTGCGATGACCGGTAGATGTCTGTTGTCACATATTGTAGAGAAATCGTTATCGGGAAGCAATACGATTCTGTCGGAACCGATGAGCTTTTCCAATTTATAGAGGGGGAGGTTTTTCTGTGAGGTTTTTTTGTCCAAATCTTCAATGTAGGCTGTCTCATAATTAGAATTACATACCGTAGGTTCTGTAATTTCGGGTAGCTCCGGTAAATCTACGGGAGATTTCAGATTGAACATCTGAAGGTTTTCTTTAAACTCTTTTAGTACTGCTGGGCAGGTGGCCATCAGAAACTGGGCTTTGTCGGATCGTACAGGGATGGCTAACAGACGACTGTCAAAGAACCGGAATGCTCCTTGCATACGCTCATTTTCTCGGGGAGCTCCGCCGAATATGCTTTTGATAACTGTTTCTGCCATGCCGTTTTTTGTGCAGTGTTCCCTAAGTGCTCCTTTCAGACTGGAAGCGTTAATGGAGGGTAACCCTGTAGCCGGGTCGCGCTGGATGAGATTGTCTACTACACCGATATTGGCTTCACCACTGCCCACATGAAGATTTGTAAGGGCCTGTATGGAATATAAATTTGCTTTCATTGTGTTGTTATGTTTATAAAAAGGGTTATACATAATAATTGAATCCTGCTTTCCGGAGGGCTTCCATATTCAGTAGTTTTTCGATGGCTTGTTTGTCACCGTATATCGTTCCACCTGGTTTAAGCAGATGATATAAGATGCTTTTCTTGGGTCGTTTCCAGGAATGTTCTTCTGAAGTGAGACTTTCAATGGACCGGAAGTTTTTTGAGTCGCCCCAGATAAAGTCGACACAGGTATGTGCCGGAAGGTATGTGTCTCCTAATAGCAGGCATCGATTCGTTTTGCTTAGATTGGAGAATTGTTCGGTGAGTGAAAAGTTAGTTTCGCAAGGTGTGATATGCATGGCGAACATGGAACGGTCGGCACCCATATTGACAAAGCAGTCTTTTTCTTTTTCGAATAGCGCATTGTCGGTCGGCGTTTCGAGTTGGAAGATGAAACGAAAGCCATTTTTCAGCGATACGACCTGTTGTTTGTAGTAGCATTCTTCGTCATCTTTGGTTTTATAATTTTCATTCTTGATAATACCCGGACGTTCGCTGAAAATAAAAGGTGTTTCTTTCAGTTCTTGTCCGCCGGTATCTATCCAACCTTTTTTGTTGAGATAGGTTTTGGGGGTGAAATTATCGAGATGGACCGTATGTTGTCTTATTTCTCCTGCATAATAGCTTCTACCATTCTTTTTATTGTATGATATATTGTGATCAGCCGGCATCGGGGTGTAGTATTTCCCTAATCCGTCTGACAGAAAAACGGGAGAAATGGCGCTAATGAGTCCGAAGTTGAACTGCGTGTCGGAATTGAGGAAAGTCGTCAGCGAAAAACTCTGAGCCCCTATTAACCCTTTCCATTGGTTGCGGGGTACTTTCCCGTCTAATGCCCCTGAGCGCCGTAAGATTTCGTAACGTAACATGCCGATCAGTGTACCAGCTTGCGGCATGGTCTCTGATCGGGCAAAATACTTATAGGAGTCTCCTGAATCTTCTCCGAAGGTATTTTCTCCTCCAAAGAAATAGTTGCCTAATGGTTGCAGTGTGATAATATATTTTTTTGTCTTCATTTTATACTTTATTTATAAATGATATGAAACGTAGGGTTGAACATAGGGTGCTGAGCATGACTTTCCGTTCTGTTTCGATGGATTGGGAAAGGAAATGTTTTTTCAGAAAATCCGTTATTTGTTTCAGTAATTGGCCTTTTTCTTTGCTGTGTATATCTTCGTTGAAATTGTTTTCTATGTAGGCTTCCAACTGTTTTTCATTGTCAATAATGTCGGTAAGCATATCTTGTTCCTTAATTAGCCAATAGGCCACCGAAGACAGCCAATCTTTTTCTTTGGAGATATCAAGACTTTTCTGTATCAGATTGATCTCATCTTTGTAGAGGTCTGGATTGTTCTTGTCTATCATGCCGTCAATAGTTTGCCCGCTGTGTTTACGCAGACTCCATATTATACGGTTCTTTTGGGGAAAGTCGCTTTTGGCTTTCTGTAGGAGTGTGTCGGCTAATTGCACTGCCTCGAACATAGGGAATTTGTAATAGCTCATCGACAGACCGAAAGACAATGTCGGGACGGTGTCTGTACCTACAGCTTTCATACATGAGTTAAAAGCGTTATCAATGTCCTGTAATAATTTGAAGATGGTATTACCATTGTAGACAATAGGGGCAAAAAATAGTAAGTCGTCGCCTCCGGTAAAAATCGGGACGCCACTGAATTCTCGGATCAGGTTTCCGACTTGCAGATTGTATTCCAGCAGTTGTTTGTCGAGATTGTGAATGGTATGGTCAGGACTATTGTAGATGTTTTTTAATGTGTCGCCCATATTGTCACCGTCGGCTTTTACGATGGCGATATATTTGTAACGTGTGGGAATGTCTGTATCGTTTTTTCCTGATGCAATCTCTAATATTTCTTTTTTATTCATTTTCTTTTCCAGGTCGCTGGCTGAATATTCGAAAATGGTTTTGATGAGACGCGAATCTTGCTCATTATTGTTTTTCGTTTTGTAAGCGTCTTTTGTCAGGAATGAGCCGTTGACGTTATTGAAAAATTCCTTGAAATAGTTTCGTGTTTCTTGCTGTGGAAACAGATCTTCGCATTCCATGGCATCAAGCATGGCTGTACATTTGTTTATGATCTCTTGTTCCTGAATATCATTTCTAAACTCTTGTTCACAGAAATAAATTTTTATGCTGTGTTTCAGATATCTTTCTACTTCTTTCTTGTCAGTATTTGTGCATGATTCGGCTATCTTTGTGGCAGTTTGTTGATATACAAGGTTACAGGTTTCTGCCAATTCGTCGAAATCGCCTTCTTCGGCTTTGAAGATGTAGCGATCCGGGCATAGGCCGGCTCCTTGTTGGGGTTCGAACATCCGTACTTCCTTTTGTCCGGGGGGAGTCCCCGTTGGTGACCATTGGGGCAGCAGGAAATCCCTTTTTTCATACATGGGCTTTATCACTTGTTTGGCGATGTACACAAAAAGGTAGCTGGAGGCCCATATTCCTTTCGTGTCTTCTGCATAAGAGGCCACGCGGCCTATTGGTCCGAGCGTGATCGCTATATAACGATTCGTTTGATTCATATTATAATTTTTGTAAGGTTTTGAATATATATCCGGCAGATCCGCCTACATGATCTTTATGTTCATATACAAATTTCATATACTTTTGCAGGGATAAATCCGGGTCAAGAGACAATTCTTTGATGTGGCCAGTTGGTGAAGACTTAGCAGTGAATATGGTTTCCCGCATCTCTTCCGGTATTTCTGACAAATATAAATATACATCGAATTGATATTCATTGTATCTGTTCTGTCCTTTCTGTATAATCTTGAACATAAGCGGAGATTTGAAACGCTCTACCTCATGGGATGTCTTTTCTATTTTACTGCCTTTGGGATAAGGGCCTTGTTTATATTCGATGGTCGGGGAGAACCCTAGTAGATCCCGGTATAAAAAACGTTCCTCCGGAACCTGGCCAGATAGTAATTCTTGAAACGTCTTTTTATCCCATCTTTCATCGAATTCTTCTGTCACATATTTTTCCAGCATAGATTCTTGCTTGATGCCTCCCTTGTTGTTTGTGCGTGTATCGCCGCTTCTGAGGGCTTTGTAGAAAGTTTCCAGTTTTTTAAAGAGTTCCTGGAAATAATCAGCGGATAAAGGCTTTATATGTACATATTTGTCCTTCTTTCGTATTTCTCGTGGAACATTGATGGTAAACTTATATGACGCTCCCGATTGATTTAGGTCATTTTTGTTTTCGAGGAGGAAACTACCGAACCCTTTACTCTGCCGATTGCCGAAATTGGTGGTGGCGAAAAATGCGTCGAGATGTTTCCCGATTTCATTGATAAGTTTTTCGTTTAAGGAAAAGAAGCGACAGTACAGTCCTTCGTTGTAATAGATCGGGTATTTTTTATTATTATCCTCTCCCATGTTGGCAAAAAATAAATTGAATTTTGTTTTGCTGAAATCTGAAGGTTCGCCTAATGGAATGATATTTACTTTATAATCCAAGGCGTAAAAATCTTCGTCGTATTTCTTTTGGGGATCTACCCAATAGTTGTCGGGAACTTTGTTGCGCCCTCCTAACTTTTGGATGAGGAATTTGTCCAACTTGGGTTTCAGCTCCGTGACACGTAGGGCACAGCCAGGTTGATTCCATTGAAAGTGCCACATCGGTGTGTGTTGTTTCAGTTTGATTTCTAAGGTTGCCATGTAAATAAAATTATTTATGTTATAAATGATTTTTTTCGATTACTTTATAGAATCCCAATCCGTAGTTGATATCATTGCCTACGCCGAGTCGTGACATGAAACGTAGCAAAGGAAGATAATCGGTAGATACATTGTTGAAAATCATAGAACCTTCGTAGCCATCCATGCTGTAGACTTGTCCTTTCTTTTCCTTTTTGGGAGTGCTGTAGAGTTTACAATAGCACAGGTCTGCACGGAGCAGATTGGCGTTGTAGGTCATATGGAGATACTTTTCGATGCTGGCATTCAGTATCGATAACTCTATGGGTGGAAAGTCTTTGACATAGAGCATATTCAGATAATAAAGACGATAGGCTGAAGTGCGTATCCACTGGTAAAGAGACGGGAAGCCGTTTAGTTTCTCTTGATAACCATTGTCGGTTTCGGTGTTGCGAAATTTTATTAGACAAACTGGAGAGAGAGTATGTAGCTTTACGGTGGTCAAAGTGTTTTTATTTGCCAAGGTTTCCATATGGCAAGGTAATTCTGGCATATCGGTTAGATAACCTAAAGAGTCATTATAGAGCAGAAGGTTTTTGACATCGTTTGTTTCGTGGATATCCATCAGGTGGAGCGGTACAAAAGGATGGCCGAATCCTCGTTTGCAAAATCTTTCAATGGCCATGCAACATGGCATGGTATATTTAGATAGGTGCCCTATAAGTCTTAACGTAGCAGTATAGATACGGCCGCGTTCCAGGGTGAAATCTTTATAACTATGAGGGATTTCGCTCAAATCCCATACGAAGCCTTTCGGGAAACCTCCGCACAATTGTTTGTAATAAGGATGGGTTTCGGGAAGGGGAAACTGCGACAGAATGTCATACAATGATAGCCCTTGCAAATTTTCCACTTCTTTGGCTGCATAGAGGAATCCGTTTCGGAAAACGGATCCTATCCAGGCATTCTCCCGGATGTCTTTTTCAGGATAAAACCGGATGGTCAGATTATGATAATATATATGTGTAGTTTGAAATGGCAAGTACATATTATAATTTTTTCTTAATGTATGTTAGGAGGTATTGCCAGTAATGGGCCAGCAGGTGAAGTTTATTCCACACAACATAGAAGATTATCGTGGCAAAGAGGGCAATCAAAAGTTGGCACCAGAAATTGGAAAGATCTTCGAACTTGTTCATGCCGAATAGGCCGGTAATGATGGTTGCCGGAAGGAAGATTGTGGCCATCCAGTTTAGTTTCAAGTCTCTTTGGGTATTCATTTGGTCGTTGACGACGGAGATATAATTGTGGAGCTCTCCGATTTCATCGTCAAGATCTTTGGCCTGTCTTTCCAAATCCAATTGTTTTTGCAGGGTACGGTATAGTGCTGTGCCTTGTTCTTGGGCTGTCACATCAAGATAGTACATCTGATTGATGAAGAATATGTAATCTCGATAGATATTTTTTATGCGGTTCTGCAGTTCTTTTTGCTTCTCCTTTTGCTGATGGTTTTCCCATAGGTTAATGTCGCCCACTTCTTTATTGAATTTCAGGATGGAGGCACGTTGCATCAGTACCAACTCTACCATACGAGAATATATCGTGTTGACATGTACGCGTATGTGGTTTGTGGCAAATTCGCTATAAGAGGTCAGTGCCATGAATGAATAGGGAGTGATGCCATACATTGTGCCGTATTTTCTCCATCGAGGGTTTGTGGCTTGTTCCAACAGAACGGTCATCATCTTGTCATCCTGACAAGATGCCCATTCTGTATCGAGAAATATGTAGCGAAACCATTCCTGAGATTGGGTATAATCGGAGGTATTCGTTATTTTTTCCGTCAAGGATGTGTTCTGATACCAGCATGTTACAAACATCCGGTCGTCGATAACAGGATCTATATTGATGTCAGGAGTATAATCGGTTATAAGTTGTTCGATAAATGCTGCCGGTTTCCAAGTTTCGTGACACCGATAGTTTTTAAAATCTTCAGACATGTTATTATTGAGCCCTATGATTTCAATTTTTTCTGCTAGTTGTTCACGTGTTGAGGCATGTATATCTCCGAAAAATGGGGGAAATATGCGTCGGCCATATTGGTTTATTTTCAAAATATCGCTGAATTCAGGATACTTGCGGTTCTCTAAGAAAAATGAGAGCATACCGACACCGGTTCGGTAGAAATTGAGGTTGATGTGTCGAAGATCGAGTGTATAGATCTGCCCATTTACAATGATGCGGTATTGGCAACGTTGTTCTTTAGGTTCCTTTCGTTCCAGATGGAGGATATGCGGGTTTCCAAAAGAGTTATTATTAGAAAAGTCGTATAGAACGGGGTGAATAAATTTATAGAAGAAGTTGGCTTCATCATATAAGTTTCTGCTTTCTGTAGAATCGTTGTTCAAAACAGTCTGATTCCGTTCCCAATATTTATTCTGTATGAATTGTGCGAATTCGTCCCAGTTTTCTTTTTTTTTATTTTTCCAGATGAACGGGAAATAAAATACGTGGCTGCTATATATAATGGTAGAAACAAGGTTGATGATTTCTTCTATTTCCTGCTTCATCATTTTGGTCGGTAATGTGCCGGCTTTTCGACCTATATATCCGTTTCCAGAGCCTCCCCAATATATTTGCTTTTCCATTTCACATTTCCGTTGCATGAATTCTTTTACTATATTACGCCCAAAACCATAGAAAGTCCATTCTGAATCGGTATGAATCAAGATATTTTGTACTTCGGGAATCCGATCGCAGATAGGGGAGAAATGTGGGCTTTCAGATCGGATAACCCAAAGCTGCGGGTCGTCGAATCGAAGAGAGTTCTTGATAGCCTGTTCCGCAGCAGTCTCTTCTTCTTCTGTCACACCCTGTGCTTTACGGTCACGTCGACGAATGTCTTCGATTTCTTCCTGAGTGGCCTGACATGCTTTGAGACCAGGAATATAGGCGGAATCGTTGGCGGCTATAAGTGTCTGGATGCGGGATAGATTGAGATGTAATAGATCAGCCACCTGTTCTAAAGATGACTTTGGGGAACTGTCTCCGTTGTGATGGTCTATTGCTGTATAATTTTCAGGAGTGGTGATATCTTCGCTGAGTTCCACACCGTAGATGCGGAAAGATTCTTTTGAGTATGTTTTCAGCTCTTCCTGATAGCAACTGAGTTTGGCGGTGTCCCATGTTAAGTGTTTGTCAAAAAAAATGATGCCTTGACCCTCAAGAAGATTGGCTATTTCCTGCATTTCAAGATCTTGTCCACCAAGCAGAAATATGAGATTTTTAGTTCGCATATCATTTATGATTTTTTGCAAAGTGTATTTATTAGATTTTTCTCTTTTGCGCATTCTTCGCCAAGGTCGATGTGCCAGATGGCTTCTTCTTTCAAGAATGGAGAGGTGGACGAATGCTCTGTAATATTCCAAGTGAGCAACAATACTCTAACCTTCATGGTTTTCAGTTTGCGGATTAGCATTTCATGGTCGGCGTCTCCTGTGATGAGTACTACAAAATCGAACTGGCGGATTTGCGATAACTCGTAAGTCTCGAGTGCGAACCATACGTCAATACCCTTTTCGATGACAATGGTAGTACCATCTTTTTTTATTTCTCTCAGATGTTTATAGTGGAAGACGATGTCGTTTTCTATTAAGTCATCTTCAAAATTCCGTTCGCTGTACAGTAGGCGTTTGCTACTGGCATAGAAAGCCCGGTATCTGCCACGGAAATAGTGGGATTCTGTGATTTGGCAATCTCTAAAGTCTGTCTGATATGCTTCTGAAATCTGAGAACGGATGTAATTGAATAGTTTATTGATACTTATATTAAGACCGGATTGTTCTTCCAATGCTTGGTCTATTTGGGCATAATAGCCTCCGTCGATAAATACGCCAACTGAAATTTGTTTGTCTTTCATGATTCGGTAAAGTGTAAATTATATACAAGAATATTTTGCAATTCAAAGTCGGATTTGTTAAGATGACTAATATGTCACCAGACATTCTTTTAATGTGTTCGATGCTGAAATGTGTTTGTGGACTTTAGGCAAACTGGCCGTCGCATTGATACACAGACACTATTTCGCAGCTAATACAATTTTTATCATATTGATATTTTATGATTTGATGCCGTGTGCAAATTTATAAATAAAATTTGAATTCAATCTCTCTTTGCTATAGATATTTAGTATGAAATGCTTTTTATTATAAAATGAAGTATTATATTATAAATAAAAAGAGTGGAAGAACATGTAGAGTTATGCAGTGAGCATTTTATGTTTGTAGGATAAATTGGAGGCTCGTTATTTATTATTGGGCGCTTATGGGTGGAGTTTTTCTAAATCGATGGCTATAATTCGAGTGGAGGAATTTATGGTTCGGTAAACATTGACCCTGTACGATTATTTCTCATAAATCGCAGATTTTTATATTTATGGTTGCAAAAATCAAAAAATATTTATATCTTTGCCCCGCAAATTATAATGTCTATTTGTGGCATAGTTTATATTTTTACAGTTAAGACATTTTATTTTTAGCTATGAAGCATCTACATCTTACAAAGATTTCTTTCTGCGATGCGGCCCCTCCGGGCGGTATGGTGATGTAGTGTGTGTAGCGTTTTCACCAACAAATTTCAATCGTAGTGGGCGGCCGACAGCCATTGGTGCGTTTTGACGTGTCCGATGGATAGCGGGTGGGATGTTCTTTGACATGTTGGTACTGATGCTGGAGGTAGGCCTTCGGCAAGAAAATGAATTGTATAACTAAAAACTGTAAAAATATGAAACATGTAAATAATCCTCTGACTTTGTCTAAACTTCAACTTCGCACTAATGATGCCGAGAGTAATGTGACAAAGTCTTGTCCCGATATTAAATTGTTTGACGATCGTCATGACTTTTTAATGGGACCAGATCAGTCGGCAATTGCTGTACTGATGACTTTTATTAACGAACGATGTCTGACATCGGATAGACCGCGGGGTATCCGCCGTCCGGTTTCAATAACTTTGCTTGACGTGACGGAATGTTGCGTTATGAAATCTACGGTCATCAAGGTAAATATATCTAAAGATGACATTATTGGTATTTATCGCGCCGATTTGCCTTTTGCTTATGCCGATATAAATTCCGATCATACTTATAAAGTATTGGTTCGGGATGAATCAAGTAAAATAATCCTTGGCGAAAGCATATTCCATATGTTTGACGAGAAGCGTTGTGGTAAGGTCGATAAGTGGTTTGCTGTAGAATCCGGTGGTATTTCTCCCGAATATACCAATTATCTTTACCGATCTCTTGAAGCTACGGAAATGACATACCACAAAGTGCGGTTTAATGTATGGGCCCAGTTCAGGGAGGATCCGCTTATTATGCCGGAGTTGGAAATACGCGCTTATTTCCACAATGGTAAGATCGAAACCCGTTTCTGTTCCCTTATCTGTGCTGGTGTTTCTATGAGGGAATATTATGTTGAGATGCCTTTCTTTATTGCTTTTGATAATGAAAAGGGAGTTTGTTATGCGGAATTATTGTGTATGAATCGTGCTATTGCCGGATTTGTTTTCAGCACCGCAGGGATGACAGACGAAGGCTGTTGGTGTGGAACTGGCCTGGAGTGTCTCGAAGAGTATTCTTTGGATGCCGCTACAGAGCGTTTACGGACTTCTCTTTTTGATGAGAAGCAGCGACAGGAGGAGGAATGGATGATGGAAGATGAAAAAGAGGAAGATGAATTTGAACGGGCGCTTCAGGAATTCATTTCGTCAAATTCAGAAGATGATAATACTGATATGGAAGAGGAAGATCCGTCGGCAAATGAGACGGTAGCGGAATGTTCTGAATGTGACGAAGGTTTTGTTTCGGAAGATGTACGGTCAGAGACAAAACAGTCGTTATTGTCCTCTTTGGATCATCTTACCGGGCTAACGGCTGTGAAAGAAAAGCTGACTATTTATGAAAAGCTGATACGCTTTAACAAATTGCGCTCGGAGCATGGTTTGCCTACAATGTCCACTCCGCTTCATGCTATGTTTCTCGGTTCTCCCGGGACAGGTAAGACGACTGTCGCTAAAATGATGGGGCTGATGCTGGCCAAAGCCGGGGTACTTTCCAAAGGGCATGTGATCGTTAAGGAGCGGGCGAATCTGCTTGGACCCAACTATAGTATGGAAGAGACCAATACTTTGAAAGCCATAGAAGAAGCTCAAGGTGGAATTCTGTTGATAGATGAAGCTTATCAGTTGAATCAGCCGGAAGATCCGCGCGATCCCGGCAGATTTGTTATCGAGACATTGATGACAGCACTTGCCGATGAATCGCGAAGGGACTGGATGCTGATTCTTGCCGGTTATCCGGAGGAGATGAAACGGATGTTTGATATGAATCCGGGTTTTAAATCCCGTATACCAGATTCTAATATCTATGTATTCGATGATTTTACGGAGTCTGAGCTTATGGAGATTGCCGAGCGTTATCTTGAACGTCACAAGTATTCTCTTTCTCCTGATGCTCGTGAGGCTTTGCTGGAAAGGCTTAAATCTGATTATTTGCAACGGGATAAGAGCTTCGGCAATGCCCGCCATGTCGTAAACATGATACAGACCGATATCCTTCCGGCAATGGCTGTTAGAGTGATTTCGACAGAGTCCCAGGATCTTTTGTCTTTATCTGAGATTCAGGCCAGCGATATACCTCAACCTGTCAAATCGGTTCGCACATTCCGTCCTCGGATAGGATATTGTGCTTGAATAAATATTGGTATTTTTATTGTATCGGCTCGGCCTGGAGTATAATTCTACTTCAGGCCGATTGTTTTTCTCAAATTATGTGCATATACTTTGCCATTTATTATGCTATTTTTATAGGATACTGTTTCAAAAAGTGTGTCTGAATAAGACGTAAAAAAGGCCAACACTTGCGTATTAGCCCGTAAGTTTGTAATTTAGGAGTGACGAAGCATCTAAATTTACAAATTATGCACTTCACGAAAGTACAAATTTCTGAGCTTATGCGCAAGCATGCGGAGCAAGAAAATGGTCTACACGACCTGATAGAAATCATGATTGAAAGTATGATTGTTGCAGAACATGATGATTTTCTGTGATATAACACATACAACAAGGGTAACGGGTATCGTCCGGGTCACACTTATGGACAAGGCAGGAAACTGGAGTTCCGTATACCACGGGACCGGTACGTGAACTTCCATCCTCAAATCTTTGTGATCCTTCGCAGTCGGGAGGAGGAATGTGACCGTTTTGCCGGTGTGCTTTCTCGTTTTGTCTTGCCCCGAGTATTACAGACCTTTTCTTCCGAAATAGAATATTTTATAAGTACCCCGCATGCCTTTAAAAAGTCTTACCGGACCGTTACAAAGCACATGGGGTATCTGTTTTTATTGAAAAATGACAATCAATGGGATTGTCATTTTTTCTTCTTCTTTTTCTTTTTGGCGGGAGCCACCAATGCGGCGGCATTGTATTGGGTATTGACCATCAATTCTTTGGCAGAGAAGAGGAATACCTGGTAAATTTCATCCCGAAATTCTCCTTGGGTATATTCCAACATATCCTGGATGATTTTGTTGTCGTCTTCCTGGGCATCCTTGTTGGTTTGGTGGTAATTGAGTTTCATGTGGTTGGCGCAAAGCTCGAACAGTCTGATGCGCTGTTCTTTGTCTTCCAATTGACAG
Organism: uncultured Prevotellaceae bacterium; assembly: GCA_964567855.1. GTDB lineage: Bacteria > Bacteroidota > Bacteroidia > Bacteroidales > UBA3663 > Liminaster. The sequence continues at coordinate 30,311 of CAZMOE010000018.1, read as the reverse complement.
GCCTTGCGGATCATTTCCTCAATTCTTTTTCCGTACATCCGGTATTTGATGGGATTGGTTTCGTAGCCGATGGTTTCGGGAGCGATATTCAGGTTGTCTTTTCTAATGATTTCGCAAGGATAATCTATGTCTAATTTGAAATCGGATATCATGGCCAGATGATCCCAAAGAATATGCGTGTAGTTTTCTACCTGACGGGCTTCAGGACAGAGGTCCGCCATGATGTCGATGATAAGCCGGGCGTACTGATTCCGTTTTTGCCGGTCTTCGATTGTCATGCAATATTCTATTAGTTTCTGAACGTTGAGGCCATATTCCGGCAGTTTGACGGACGCGAGAGCGGTATTGTATTCTTGCATATCAGAATTATGAGTTCGTGTTTAAAAGATTTTTGGGTTGTGTCGCTATGAAATTTTTCAGATAGAACGGGACGAAGTAGGCGACATCTTCAAAACGTCCTGCGTTGTATGCCCGGATTGCAAGTGACAGCATGTCGTGGGCCGACGGTTTCACATTAGGGATAAAACGGGCATTGGGATGGCGGATGATTGCCTGGCACTTTTCCGCACCGTCTCCGAAGAAAACGATGGGATGTTGCTCCAGTTCTTCCTGGAAAGAGTGTTCGTCGATGATTTTAGCCGACACGGGTTGCATCTCTTGCAGGGCACGGTCGTAAAGGGCTGTATAGACCTCCATACGCCGGGCGTCGATCATGGGACAGAAGAGTGTTTCGTCACTCAGTTCGTGTTGAGTAAACAATACATGGCAGCACATGGTTTGCAGTGTGCTGACGCTGATGAGCGGTTTTTTTAGGCCAAGGCATAATCCTTTGGCTTCTGAAACGCCGATGCGCAACCCTGTATAGGAGCCCGGTCCGCAACTGACGGCTACGGCGTCGGGCATCATGTCATGTGCGCGGGCAAATTCCATGGCCCTCTGCACGTACATTCCCAATAAAGAGGCATGATTCGGCCCGTCGGTCGATTCTTCATAATATTCTACGGCAAAGTCTTTGCTCAAAGCGACTGAGCAGACTGTTGTCGATGTTTCAATAGATAATATGTTTGCCATAATAAAAACAGTAATCCTTTTTTGAGCCCGGTCGGCAAATGGTCTCAAAATCGATACCGCAAAGGTAGTGCAAGATGTGTTAAATACCAAATTTATTCACCATTTTCCGAAACGGGAATTTATATTCTGTTTCCGTTATTTGAAAAAATTATACGGCCGATGCTTCATTAAAGCGAAAAAAATGCTACTTTTGCAAAAAAAATAGGATTCTATGATACAGTCTATGACAGGTTTCGGCAAAGCTGTCGCTGAAATATCCTGTAAAAAGGTTACGGTTGAGATCAAATCGTTGAACTCCAAACAACTTGATCTTTCCATGAAGATCGCTCCGCAGTATCGCGAGCGTGAAATGCAAATCCGTTCTCTGCTTTCCGCCTCTTTGTTGCGTGGAAAGGTCGATTTTATTCTGAGTGTGGAGAATCCGGAGCAGCTGGAGTCTCCGAAGCTGAACTATCCGGTGATTACATCTTATTACGAGCAGATCAAGGCTTTGGCCCAGCAGTTGAATGAGCCGATGCCGGACTCTGCCACCATTCCGATGTTGCTTCGTCTGCCGGATGCGATACATATCGAGAACCCGGTTGTGAAAGAAGAGGAATTGGAGCAGGTAACTGAAATCGTAAAGACTGCCATTGATAATCTGCTGGCGTTTCGCAAGCAGGAAGGGGAGATGTTATATCGGGTTTTCTCGGAAAAAATCGGCAACATTGCTGCCTTGCTCGACAGTGTCAGGCCGTATGAGGAAGAGCGTGTGGCTAACATCCGCCAGCGCTTGTTGGACCAGTTGCAGAATTTGCCGGTCGGTTATGATAAAAACCGTTTCGAGCAGGAACTTATCTACTATATAGAGAAGCTGGACATCAATGAAGAGAAGCACCGGCTGGACAATCATCTGAAGTACTTCATGGAGACTATAAAGAACGAGGAACCCGGGCAGGGCAAGAAGCTCGGCTTTATCGCTCAGGAGATGGGCCGTGAAATCAACACGCTGGGCTCCAAGGCCAACCATGCCGAGTTGCAGCGGATCGTGGTCCGCATGAAAGATGAACTTGAACAGATCAAAGAGCAGGTGTTGAATGTTCTTTAATTCAAACTTTTTATAGCATGAAAGCTGGAAAACTAATTATTTTCAGTGCTCCCTCGGGCAGCGGAAAGTCCACACTTATCAATTACCTGTGCTCTCAGGTCGATAATCTTTCATTCAGCATCTCCTGTACCAGCAGATCGCCCCGTGGCCAAGAGATTCATGGACGGGAATATTATTTCCTTTCTGCCGATGAGTTTCGCCGCCGCATCGCGAACGACGAGTTTTTGGAATATGAAGAGGTATATACCGACATGTTCTACGGCACGTTGAAGAGTGAGGTCGAACGGCTGGCGGCTGCCGGCAAGAACATCATTTTCGATGTCGATGTGAAGGGCGGTATCAATATAAAGAAGTATTACGGCGACCGGGCCCTGAGCGTTTTCATCCAGCCGCCCAGTATCGAGGCTCTGCGTTCCCGGCTGACAGGGCGTGCCACCGATTCTGCCGATGTCATTGAAAAACGCATCGAGCGTGCGGCCTATGAACTCTCCCAGGCTGTTTATTTTGACACGGTGATTGTCAACGATGATCTGGAAACGGCTAAGGCCGAGGTTGTCGATAAGGTCAACGCTTTTCTGAACGCTTGATGAAGGTCGGCATTTTTTCCGGGTCTTTCAATCCGGTGCATTGCGGGCATTTGGCATTGGCACGGTGGATTTTGCAGCAACAATATGTAGATGAAATCTGGTTTATCCGTTCGCCGCAGAATCCGTTTAAGGTCAATCAGTTCCTTTTGGACGACCATCATCGTTCGGAGATGCTGCGGTTGGCGGTGGGTAACGAGCCGAAGATGAAAATATGCCATATCGAAGACGAGTTGCCAAGGCCCTCTTATACGATCCATACGTTGGAAGCCCTTGCCCGATGCTATCCTTCCGAGGAATTTTATCTGATTGTCGGTGCAGACAACTGGCAGCTTTTTTCCCGGTGGCATCGATGGGAAGAAATCATAGAACGGTTTCACTTGCTGGTCTATCCTCGTTCCGGTTGTGAGATCTCCGTTCCGGACAAAGGGCAGTTTCCAAATGTCACCTTGATTGATGCACCCTTATTTCCGGTTTCCTCTACGCAGATCCGCGAGGCCATCGTGCACGAAGACCCGATGCTTTCGTCCTGGCTGGCTCCCGAGGTGAGGGAATATATAGAACAGAATCATTTATATCGTTAAATTAATTGTTTATGGCAAAAGAGCAAAACCCCATATATGCGCAGACAGTGATAGAATTTATCACTGTCGCTGCAGAATATTGCATTTTTCTGGAAAAGGCACATGAGGCCGACCGGAAAGGTTTCCTGGATCGCATGACCAAGTTACTGCCCCTTATTTACGTCAAGGCTACTTTGCTGCCGTATGTCGAGGAATTCGGAGACGAAGATTTGCCGGAATTTGTGACCGAAGATGATTATGATTCCGTACGCCATGCCGTCTGGCGGGTGTTGAAGGGTGACGATAATTATCTGGAAGTTTTTTCTCCCGAAATGCAATTCAGCGAAACTCCTATTACCGCCAGTATTTCGGAAGATTTGACTGATATATATCAGGACCTGAAAAATTTTGTCGGCACATACGCCGACCGTAATGAGGTCAACATGAACAATGCCCTTTGCAAAATACAGGAGAACTTTGTCGCCTATTGGGGACAGCGGGTAGTGAATGTCATGAGGCCGTTGCATGATCTGTTGTATGGGCATCCTGATGAAAGTGACTTTGCGGAAGATGATACCGAAGATGAAGGATGTCATTGTCATGAACATCATCATGATTGTGAATGTCATCACCATCATCATTAACGATGCGTGGTCGTCGGTTTTCGATTTGTTTAATGTTTAAATTCCAGGAACGTGTACGCTCGGAGGATTTCAAAGGAGGAACTTGAGGCATTGCCCGTCGTTGCTTTTGCCGGCAACGTAGTTGTGATCAACACGGTGGCGGAGGCAGAGGCAGCTGTTCTCGCGTTGCGGGCTTCCGGCTGTATTATAGGCTTTGATACGGAGACGCGGCCGGCTTTTCAGCGCGGGGTTTATTATAAAGTCGCGTTGTTGCAGCTTTCGGCCGGCAGTACGTGTTATCTGTTCCGTCTTTGCAAGATAAAGACTTTGGATCCGGTACGCGGATTGCTTGAGGATCCCGATGTGGTAAAAGTCGGTCTTTCCACGCATGATGATTTTGCGAATCTGCGTAAATGGGGCAATCTGGAACCGAAGGGATTCATCGAACTGCAGCACCTGGTGACGCGTTATGGCATAGAGGACATCAGTCTTGCCAAAATTTACGGCATTCTATTCAGAAAGAAGATTTCCAAACGCCAGCGGCTGACCAATTGGGAAAGCGATCCGCTGACCGATAAGCAAATCGCCTATGCCGCATTGGATGCTGTTGCCTGTGTCGAAATCTATGACGAGCTTTCACGGATGGGGCGCCGGCTTTTTGAAAATATTTGATACCTGTTGAAATAGTTTGACTCATGAAAGAAATGAAGCGTAAGCGAAGAGGCCTGAAAAAGCATATCCTGCTTCCAGCCGTTCTGGCTGTTTATACGGTTATTATGGCGGTCTATGGCTGGGAACGCTATAAGAGAGACGATATGCTGGGAGAATATTTCACCATTATAGGCGTCGAATTGGCTATCATTGTCGCCCTGTTTTTCCTTTTGCGTCATCGTGACAAATTGAAGGAGCGGCGTTGGGAAGAATGACATTTTATAGGAAATTTTTTACGTGCTATGGAATTTGCGCCGGCAATCGGATTGCCGGCGCAAATTGTATTGTAACGGATTCCTGTTTCTGTGCTTTTTATGGTCCTTGCTGGAAATCTGTACCGGCTGGCTCTGTTGTAGATACATCTTTTATTATTGCTGGGAAGAGCGGTCATGCCATGTGGCGTCTTTTCGGCTGCGCTGTTGCCGGCAATGCCGGCAAAAAGGGCGGAATGGGGTATATGGGAAGCAGCTCCTGCATGATGGTCGCTTGCCGGCCGATTATTTTAGGAATTGCATATACTATGGGTGATTTTTGCGGCAAAGCCGGCAGCAGTTTGAAGTTTGTTGTCAGTCGCTAAAAAATCTGGTAAGAGGCCTTTATGTAACGTTTTTCTTTGGTCAGGTTTACAATTTGGATTACTGATTTTTCTGAAATAGACCGGAAATTCATTTTTTCTTTGTATCTTTGCCCTCAAATGCTGCGGTCAAGAAATTTAATCGATTGTCTATTCCGGAAACAACTCTATTAAAAATAGCATTTCAACTATGTTTGATAATCTTAGTGAACGCTTAGAGCGCTCGTTTAAAATTCTCAAGGGTGAAGGTAAAATCACCGAAATCAATGTCGCTGAAACTTTAAAGGAAGTTCGTCGCGCCTTGCTGGATGCCGACGTCAATTATAAGGTTGCCAAAAATTTTACCGATGCGGTAAAACAAAAGGCGATGGGCATGAATGTACTGACTGCGGTAAAGCCCAGTCAGTTGATGGTTAAGATCGTTCACGATGAATTGGCCGCCTTGATGGGTGGAGAGGCTGTAGAACTGAATCTGAAACCCAATCCGACGATCATTTTGATGGCGGGTTTGCAGGGTTCAGGTAAAACCACACACTCTGGAAAGCTTGCCTTGATGCTGAAATCGTCAAAAGGCAAGAAGCCGTTGCTCGTGGCTGCCGACGTTTACCGTCCTGCGGCTATCGATCAGTTGGAAGTGGTCGGCGGGCAGGTCGATTGTCCCGTATATACCGATCGCAGGTGTAAGGATCCGGTCAAGATTGCCATGGATGCCCTTGCCGTAGCGCGCCGCAGCGGCAATGATGTCGTGATTATCGATACCGCCGGTCGTCTGGCCGTCGATGAGGCCATGATGACCGAGATCAAGAATATCAAAGACGCTGTCAACCCAACGGAAATCCTTTTCGTGGTCGATTCTATGACCGGTCAGGATGCCGTTAATACTGCCCGTGAGTTTAATGACCGTTTGGACTTTAGCGGTGTAATTCTCACGAAGCTGGATGGCGATACCCGCGGTGGTGCCGCTCTTTCCATCCGCACGGTGGTGAACAAACCGATCAAGTTTGTCGGTATGGGCGAGAAGATGGATGCTCTCGATGTATTCTATCCCGATCGTATGGCCGGCCGTATTCTCGGCATGGGTGACGTGGTCAGCCTTGTGGAACGCGCACAGCAGCAATATGATGAAGAAGAGGCACGCAAGCTCCAGAAAAAGATCGCCAAGAATCAGTTCGATTTTGTAGATTTCTATTCCCAGATCCAGCAGATCAAAAAGATGGGCAACATCAAGGAGCTGGCCGGCATGATCCCAGGTTTGGGCAAGGCAGTCAAGAATCTGGATATCGATGACAATGCTTTCAAGGGTGTAGAGGCGATCATTAACTCTATGACTCCGCAGGAACGTCATCACCCGGAGATTTTGAATCCCAGTCGCCGTCAGCGCATTGCCAAGGGTTCCGGTACAAGCATCGTTGAGGTCAATCGTCTTATCAAGCAGTTTGGCGAAATGCGAAAGGTCATGAAGATGATGACCAATGCCAAGAAAGACCCGCGTGCCTTCCTGCGTAATATGCCCCACCGGCGATAAAATACCGGTATTGTTCAGTGTATCACATTTAATTTTATTACAATGATTCTTATCGATGGAAAAGCGACGGCAGCCGCTATTAAGCAGGAGATTGCCGAAGAGGTCAGGCAGATGATCGCCGGCGGAAAGCGCGCTCCGCATCTGGCGGCAGTGCTTGTGGGGCACGATGGTGGCAGCGAGACGTATGTTGCCAACAAGGTCAAGGCTTGCGAAGAATGCGGTTTCAGGTCGACATTGATTCGTCGCGAGGCTGATGTGACCGAGTCCGAATTGCTGGAGGTGGTCCGTCAGCTGAATGAAGATCCTTCAGTCGATGGTTTTATCGTGCAGCTGCCGTTGCCGAAACATATCGATGCCCAGAAGATAATCGAGGCGATTGATTATCGTAAGGATGTGGATGGATTCCATCCTGTCAATGTCGGCCGTATGAATATCGGACTGCCATGTTTCGTTAGTGCGACGCCGATGGGCATTATGGATTTGCTGGATCGCTACCACATTGAAACCAAAGGCAAGCATTGCGTTGTTCTCGGGCGTAGCAATATTGTGGGAAAACCTGTCGCTACGCTGTTGATGCAGAAAGCGACACCGGGCAATGCCACAGTGACGGTTTGTCATAGTGCATCTGAGAATCTGAAAGAGATCTGCCGTACGGCCGATATCATCATCGCCGCTATCGGGCAGCCGGAATTTGTCACTGCCGATATGATCAAGCCGGGGGCTACGGTCATCGATGTGGGTACGACCCGCGTGCCCGATGCGACTCGTAAGAGCGGTTTCCGTCTGAAAGGCGATGTTGCTTTCGATGAGGTTGCTCCGCTGTGTTCCCATATTACACCAGTCCCGGGTGGCGTCGGTCCCATGACTATTTGTTCTCTGATGAAAAATACGCTTAAAGCCGGCAAAGGTATTGATTGGTGACCGGTTTTAAAAATTAAATATCAGCCTCCTGACATTTTCTTTTTGAGGTGTTGGGAGGCTGTTTTGTTTTTAATCTTTAAATTTATTGCTGATGAAATCACAATTTCTGTTTCTGTCATTCTTACTATTGGTTGGTGGGGCAGGCGCTCAAAATCTTCCTGCTGTAACCGATAGTGTGGATTATTTTTTCAAGTATCATCAGGCTACCGTGCCGGAGAAACTTTATCTGACGTTAGACAGGCCGTATTATGAGGCCGGTGATACGATTTGGTTCCGGGGATCGCTGGTTGCGGCCGACAATAATTCCTATTTGCTGAAAAGTAACTATATTTATGTGGAGTTATTGAATCATAGCAACCAGTTGGTGATGCGCCGCAAGGTTGCACGCGAGGGGCTTTGTTTCCAGCATTGCCTGCCGCTGGCCCAGGAATTGCTTTCCGGGGAATATGTGCTGCGTGCCTATACCTCCTGGATGCGTAATTTCGATCCGGCTTTTTTCTTCAATCGTAAATTGACCGTCTATAACCGGTATGCCGCTCCGGAAGAGAACCCGGTAGTGGCCGCCGATTATGAGGTTTCTTTTTTCCCGGAAGGCGGGTCGCTTTTGGCGGGTGTAGAATAGCGGGTCGCTTATAAGGCAGTCGGCAATGACGGTCTGCCAGTCTCTGTCAGCGGAAAGGTTTTTAAGAAAGGTATGTCGGAGGCAATTGCCGTTTTTGATGCCGGGTACGGACATGATGGTATGGGGACATTTTGTTTGCCTCAGACCTTTGCCGACGATAGTCTCTGGTGTGAGGTGATTCCGGAAAATGATGTGTTGCTTGTCAAGCGTTATGCTTTGCCTGTGCCTCAGTCTGGTGTGGCCCTGCAGGCTGTCCGGCAGGATGAAAACCGGCTTGAGGGTAAGGTGCTCGCTTCTTCCGACAGATTGTACGGCGATTCATTGCTGCTGTTGTTGCATAGCGGTTCCCGCCTTGTTATGCGCCGGAATGTTGTTGCCGGAGAAACTTTTGAGGTGGATCTCGGTCGCTGTCGGGATGGTATCAGCCATCTGGTGCTTGCTACACGGGAAGGTGTGGGACTGAGCCGACGTTTGCTGTTTCACCGCCAGCCGTCGCATGAAATCGATGGTCGTCTGACAGCTTCCTGGAATCCTAATCATGCCAGAGAAAAAGTGACCTTGGATCTTCATATTCAGGATGCCGGAGGACGTCCGCTGCGGGGAGATTATAGTATCAGTGTGCTGGATATGGGCTATGTGAATACCGGGATGGACGGTTTGCGTGACAATCTGTTTTCCAATCTTTTGCTGACAAGCGATCTGCGTGGATATATCCATAATCCGGCATGGTATTTCATTGCCGATACCGCTGCCGATCGCCGGCAGGAAGGATTGGATCTGCTTATGATGACGCATGGCTGGTGCCGTTTTGCTACAGATATGCTTGCCGGTGAACCCCGTCTTGAATTTCCTCAGCCGTTGGAGGAAAAGGAGTGGCTGAGCGGGAAAGTCACCAATTTGAAGCGCAGGGATTCCGGTGTCGCTATTTCTGTAGTGGATACGGTGGGTAATTCTTTCGGTTCAGGTCGGATCGACGGAGAAGGGAATTTCTTTATCGGCGATTTGCATTATCCGAATGATGCGGTTCTTAATATTCGGGTGCTGGCCAAAGGGGCCAATCCCCAGTTTTTCTTCGACCGTTATGTTTCGCCCGAGGTCGGGGGAAAGGAGCCTTTCAATCTTTCCTTTTCTACCTATATTTCGGAGAAAGCAAAAGATGAACTGATGATCAGTCGTGATGGAATGCGAACGAAGGTGCTTAACGGAGTCGAAATCGTTGACCAGCGTAAAAGTCGGGCCAAGCAGTTTGAAGGGATTGCTACCGAACGCTGGCATAATGCCGATTATATTGAAAACAATTACGATCTCTATCAATATAATGTCGCCCTTGACCTTGTTAATCAGATGATAGAGAATGAATGGTCCCTGTATTTGGAATCTATCGATGATTTCGGCGGTTTTCATGAGACCAATGGTACAGCGAATGTCTCCAATACGGTTACTGACGGATGGGGAAAGCTGGGAACTTTTGTGATCGGTGATATCGCTTATAATAATGTGGATGCGGCTGTGGGTGTTCTTCAGCGTACACGTTCCGAAGATGTGGAACGAATCGAAATCATCGACAAATCGATGAACTTATTGGCCCCGTTTGCCGAGACGGCGGCTTTGGTGATCGTCTTGAAACCCGGTTCCAAGATGATTGAGGGTTGGGAAGACGGTCGTCGCGTGACGCATCGTCCTTTCGGCTATACGTTGCCGGAGTATTTTTATCATCCTGTCTATGAAACGGAAGAGCAACGCCGTCTTGCCTTTGAGCCGGATCTTCGAAAGACTGTATATTGGGAGCCCTCTTTTCAGACCGATAAGTCCGGCAATGCGCAACTCGTTTTTTATAATAGCGATCATACTGCCCCTCGTAAGGTGATCGTTGAAGGAGTTTCTTTCAGCGGTGTGCCGGTACGTTGGGAGACAGTAATCAGGTAGTATTGGCTTTGTTTACAGGAAAGGAAGATCCCGAAGTGCTTATATGGCGGTAACGGGGACGATTATAACAAAAACTTTTGTCTGTGTAACATCCGATATTTTTGAGTTTTTTCGATAATGTTCATCTTCGTAAAGTAAATATCTTTGCAAGGTAATGAAAAGAAAAGTTTACTTATAAAGAAGATTTTATTTCTCTTGACCGTTTGGCTGATTGCTACCTGCGGTTTTGCCGGAGAGTTTATGATTGCAGAGGGTGGTAGGACCGCTGTCATTCGGGTCGATGATAAAGACTGGCCCGGGGTTATCCGTGCCGCCCGTGATTTGGGAGACGATGTGCGCAAGGTTACCGGAATCGCGTCGCCGGTTCTCATCGGTAACAAAAGTGTCATGGGGAATATTATTGTGGGTACCATAGGTAAGAGTCGGCTTATAGACCGCCTGGTTTCGAAGAAAAAGATCGATGTGAGCGAGATCAATGGGCAGTGGGAGTCTTACCTCATTGATGTAGTCGATGGCTGTCTTGTGATTGCCGGTAGCGATAAGCGTGGCACGATTTACGGTATTTATGAAATCTCGCGCCAAATAGGGGTGTCGCCATGGCATTTCTGGGCCGATGTGCCTACGAAGCATCGGGAGAGGCTTTATTATACCGCCGGCCGCGCCGTACAGCCTTCGCCCAAAGTAAAATATCGCGGCATCTTCACCAACGACGAGTGGCCCTCTTTCGGCGGGTGGTGCAACCAACGCTTCGGAGGTGTGAACTCCAAGATGTATGCCACTATGTTTGAACTACTGCTGCGGCTCAAGGCCAATTATCTTTGGCCTGCCATGTGGGCATCGTCTTTCAACGAGGATGATCCGGAGAGCCCTCGCCTTGCCGATGAATATGGCATTGTGATGGGTACCAGCCACCATGAACCGATGATGCGCGCCCACAAGGAATACACGCGCCGGCGCGAAGAGGTCGGGGCATGGGACTATGCTTCCAATAAGAAGAGGATGGCTTGCCGACGGGCGTACGGTAGAACGTGGCAGTATTTTCATCGAGTTTTCCGGAAACGAACGCTTTGCTGAGGCCAATCGTTATTTTACTTTGTCCACCCTGCCTAAGGTTTCCGGTGCGAAAGAATATCTGTTGAATGTCTTTGCCCGTTTGAAAGATGATTGTCTGTGGGCGGAAAAGGGCTTTGTTGTGTCACGGGAACAGTTTGTTGTGCCGGCTTCGACCGATCCGGTGGCCCTTTGTGCTCCGCGGTCGGAGATTTTGATCGATTCCCGGACAGCTGGTATTAGTGGGTGGATCGTGGATGGGCGGAATCTTTTGAATGCGCCTTTGCAATTATATTTTTGGAAGCCTGCCAACGATAATCAACGTCGGAATGGTTACAATGAGCGGCTCGGTGCGTGGCGTGAGGCCATGAAAGAGGCGAAAGTGGTGAGCGCCGGGCGTGAGGGGGATGTGGCAAGATTCACGCTTTCGCTTTTGGAAGGTAAGGCATTCTGTGATATCGAATATGAAACAACCGAGCGTAACACTCTTCGCGTTCGGGCTCATTACCGTCCCCAAGCCGCTGGTCTGCCGCTATTGCCGAAGTTCGGTTTCCGTTGTCAACTTGCCGCGGCCGACACTATCTCGTGGTATGGACGTGGTCCTATGGAATGTTATCCGGATCGCAAGACAGCGGCCTTTATCGGCCAATATTCAATGACCGTGGACGAATATGCGACGTGCTATGTGGTGCCTCAGGGTTGCTCCTGCCGTACTGATGTCCGTTGGGTATCGGTAGGCGGATTGCGATTTGTCGCTCATTCCAAGCCTTTTAATGTGCGGGCGTGGCGGTGTGATGAAGTGGATTTCGAAAAGGCCGGACATCCGTTTCAATTACCCGGACACGATTATGTGACTCTCAATATCGATGAGGTAATTCACGGGGTAGGTGGCAATGATTCTTGGGGAGCCCGAACACTTGATGCTTATACGGTCCCCGTTAACGAAGAGCGCATGTTCGAGTTCGAGATTGTTACAGAGAATCGATGAAAAAAATCGCAAGCCACATTCCAAGAGGCTTGCGATTTTTTTTATTGATCTACATGGAACCAATCGAAGTCTGCTCTTCCGCCGGTTTGTTTGGTGGCGAAACAGAAGAGGGCGAAGCGTTGGCCGCAGAAATCGGGCCAGTCATAGGCCATTTGCAGAGTGTCGCCGATCGGCTGCCATTGTTTACCGTCGAGGCTGTATTGGAATGTCGCTTTGTCGGCGCGGTTACGGAAGTCGTGATGTACCCGGAGCCATACTTTCTTGGCCTTTTTTAGGTTATTTGTGTCGCAAATCTTTACGGCTGCCATCTCCTTGCCATCGGCATCTCCTTTCTGTGTAGCGCGATGCATCACTATGAAGAATTCTTCACCCTTTCGTTTTACGGCTACGAATCCATAGCGGTTCTGGAAAGATGCCAGGCCGGCATAGTCGCCATCGGATAGGCGTGAGGCATCGAGCAGGGTCTCTCCTGTACATGTCGGTCCGAATGTCCGCTGGGTTAAAGTATTACGGGCACTGCGTATGTTGGGTGCCAATGATGAAGGCGTGAGGCTCAGCCAACCTTTACGTGTCGTCAGCGACCATCCCGTAGAGTCCGGAATATGATTCCATTGCCAACAGAGTTTCAGCCCGGGTCGCCAGCTGCCGAAACGAGATTTTGATTTCACGGGTCGCCAAACCTTGAACTCGTCATTCTCCACTATGTGGCGTCGCTTTTTCCCGGTGACGGGCATATTATACGATAGGGGTGCCTTTCGGCCGTCATCGCCAACGATGGGCCAACCGTCTTCACTCCATCGCATGGACATCAATACCGGCATACGCCCTACGGAGCCGTAGTCTTTGAAAAGGAAACACCACCACTGGCCATCCTGTGCCTGTACTATGCCGCCTTGGGCGCAACCATTGGTTTGGAGGACCGTGCGTCTCTCGTTATCGTACATTTCACCGCCGAAGACCAAGCGTCCTTCCCAATCTCCGTCGATCAGCCGTCGACTGCGCCACACGATTTCCTGCCGCTGGCCCCCTTTGCCTTGAATCATGAAGATATAATACCAGCCGTTGATCTTGTAAGCATGATAACCTTCGGCCCGCAGTCCTTGTGCAGGATTTTCAAGGTTTGCATAAGGAATGATCTGCTTGCGCTCGCTTACACTGACGTTCCAGTCTTTATCTACCTTCATCTCGCGCAGATACATGGAGTGATCTTCAAAATTATCGGCAGGATGGAGAACATATTTTTTCATTTCCGAACCGGTATCTTCGAAGAGCAGACCGGGGTCGTAGCATTTGTCGGTGGTGCTGCAATGCCATTTGCCGTGCTCGATATCGTCAGTGACATAAAAATAGGTCTTGCCGGTGGTGTTGCAGGTCATGATCATGTAGAACATTTTTTCGTAAGGGTCATAACGGAGGTTGGCGGCCCATGAGCCTTGCGAGTAATCGTTCTGTCCGTTAAGCAGCCGGAACCGGTCGCCCTCGTCTATTTCGTCATAGGCATAGTTGATGATCTCCCAGTTCACCATATCCGTACTTTTCATGATGCCGCATCCGGGTGCGTAGTGCATTGTAGTGCTCACCATGTAGTAGGTGTCATCTACGCGGATGATGTCGAGGTCGGGTACATCGGCGAAGATAATCGGGTTGGAGAATGTACCGTCGCCATGATCCGATTGCCAAACCTGTGCGCTGGTTCGGTTCGGCAACGGTAATAAGCAAAAGGTACAGAGAATTGCAAAGATCAGTCTGTTCATTGTAATTAGTATTAAGTTTTATTTTATGTCATTTTATTAACCGGTTGCTTGGATATGAAACCAGATTGTGCGCTTGCGTTATGTTGCGGGACAAGTGCGGCTATTGATAATAGGATTTTCATCTCTTATTCCTTTATCCAAATTTTCTTTATTCCATCGGCACTTCTTATGATGTTGAATCCTTTCTGAACGCTCGGCAGACGTATGCCCGCCATGTTTGTCACAATGATTTCGTCAGGACGAACTTCATGCACTTCATTTATACCGGTGGTATTTTTTATAAGGTAAAGCCCTTTTACGGTCACATTCACCCACTCTCCTTTCAAGGCATTGAGGTGTGCATATCCTCCGGTATAAACTGTGCCGTCCTTATATTTGGTAATAGCCTTGATCTTGTTGAGATCGATATGCCAGCTTACACCATCTTGCTTGTCGTATTTCACAGTATTGGAGTTCTGACTGCGGCTTACTTCCACCCAAGATCCCTGGTTGGTGGTGCGATTGAAAAGCAATCGGAGGTTGCTGCTTGTTTCCACCTCGATATATAGTTCGTCGTACTCGGAAAGATCTGCGAAACGATCATTGAAAACACTGGCGTCGCCGTAAATATTCTGTGCGGGAAAACCTATATTGTATTCGCAGTGCGGAGAGAGGACGGTGATATCGTCGTCGCTTACCGGACGGTTCCATGCACTATATACGTGATACATATCTTGAGTGAGCCTGGACCAACCTTGGGGCAAATCACTGTCGGGTGTCTTTGCTTCGGAAATATCATCGCTTGGGTCGGTATCCATATCCGAGGTCGGCGTGACAGTGACATAGTCGAAATAGAAATTGGAGGGCAACATATTGACAATGTCAAGCCGGTTGTCTCCCTCGTTGAGTGTCACGGTTTTTGTCACTTCGTCCCAAATGTTCTCTTCTGTCTGTGGCAGTATAAAATTTTTGTCGCTTTTTCCTACCTTTACATTCACTGCAGCATCGAGTTCTCGGGTCATATAACGTATTGTTATCTTATACACTCCGGCTTTCATATTACGTAAAGTGGTGCGTAGTGCCCCGGAAAGGTTTCGGCCCATCTCCATAAAACCCATTGCCGAATGTCCTCGTTCTGCCGGATACTCCCGGTAAGGATCGAGGACGCATCTGGATATGTTTTTGTAATCCATGTTTTCGGCCTCTATATACAATTCTCCGTTCCAGTCTTCAAGTCCGGGCTGTTGCGGTATACCGAGGGCGATTTTGGCAGGGGCAACAATACGTTCGGAGGCGGTTCCCTTGCATCGGATGTCGAGATCGGCAGCTCCGAGAATCTTTACCGTCAGTTCGAAACGGCCGGTCGTTGCATCCCATTTTTCCGATATTTGCGATGCCTTATGGTTCGATCTATCTTTAAACGTATAGGTTGGGCGTTCTGTAGCTCCGACGATAGTGAATTTGTTTGTGGAAAGAGTGAGGGTATCATTCCGATAGTTGTTCATATAGAACGATATGCCGTCAGACTCTTCACGTATATGGGCGGACATATAAGCTCCGTATTCCAATTCTAATTTTTCGCAACTATTGTATTGTAACGGAATGCTTGCGGTTGCTACTTTATGGCCGGCGAGGCAGGTATAGGGGAAGTAGGTTACAAGACGGTTTTTCTCGCGTGCTACAAAGAGGTCACCGGTATAAAGTTCCGGATATTGGGCATTGAAAGCATTGACTTTCTTTGCTTGTGATGACCATATGGTTTCATATTGCGAGCGCTTTATCTTGACCGGTATGCTTTTGGCAAGATCGTCATAGAGTTCCACCACCGTAGGAATGGTTTGGTAGCGTCCTGTTTTCTTGAAGAACATCTGGTTATTCATCATGGAACCTGCCGGATCGCCAGTATCGTAACGTTGTCCCTGATTGATAGGATCTCTGTCTTGCAGATAAAGACCATGGAAAAGATCTGACGGTGTAGCGAAGGCTTTTTGCTTGAGCCAATGGTTATCTTGGCTTTCCGGCACATCGCTGATAAGTACTATTTTGGTACGCTCCACTACCTCTTGTCGTGTAGGAATTTGCAATGTTCCGTCAATGACTTTCCGGAACATGTCGATCCATATATTATCGAAATGGTCGAAATATCTCCAGTTGCGTACGAAGTATCCGTTTTCTTTGGTTGTTGTCGTTTCTTCAAAGCATTCGGTAGGAATGGTTTCCGGAGCATCCCATACGGCTCCACCGTTGATGCACATTTGTTCCATTACCGTTGCCGCTCCCACAGCGTGGGGATATTTATGCTTTTCGCCTAAGGCATTTTGCATGGCGGCCTTATAGCCGCAATTGTCATAACGCACACCGTAGTTTTTGGCAAGTCCGGAGATAAAGGGCGAGATAGTGACACTTTCGTCGTTGAGCCAGCAGAAGGCGGTAGTATATTTATAGAGCCATAGTATCGCTTCCGGATATTTCCGACATGCTGCCAGTAGGTTGGCGTTGCGCTTCATCATACCTACAGGATTGAGCCCGTGGCTCCAGCGGTTGCCGCAATAAGATATGGTAAGGAAGCCTCCGTATTTATGCGACATTTCGACAAGTTTGGCAAAGCATGCGATACGAGAGGTCTGTGACGTACTGCTTCTGTCGTCTTCCGCATCGTATCCCCAGAACTGTTCAGCATAATTCCAGCCGAGGAAATTCGGATAATTCTTGAAAAAATACTCGAAGGTTTCCATATCGTCATCCATGATATGGGTATGACCTCCCGAGGCGGGCTGACAGGTGAAAAATACGTTGTTCTTACAGCATACAGATGCCCAGGATTTATAAGTGAGGATAGCATTTTGTGGTAATTTGTACACGTCTTGCTCCACATCGAACTGGCAGGAGAGTGAGAGATTGAAAACCGTATAAGGTCGGATGTCTTCAGGAATCATGTCGATAATTTTCTGAGGATCGGCAGCGTTCCATACGTCAATGTGTATCATCCATAGAGGGTGCTCATTGTCAATAGGACGGCGTAACTGTGCAAATACCGGCATGGAACTCAAAATTGCGAGTACCACGAGGCCCATCATTCGTAGATACTTTTTCATGACTGTTTGGGGTAACATTATTTAAATTTGTATTTAGTTTCAAGGGAGATGGGGTTCTTATCCCGGTGCAAAATTATAAAGCATGATGTTGCTGAGCTTGCTTAGATGTTACATATTATATATAAATTTGAATCATTGTGGATTGCTGTCATTTTTATGGCGGTGGGATGGGGAGGGAATGTAAAAAATGAAGGGAGGCAGTCCTAAAAACGAGACCCTTGAAAGTCCAATGAAAACTTTCAAGGGTCTCGTTCCTTTGTGTAGCGCAATATTTATGCACCGAAATTGTCGAATCTGATCATATCGTCTTCTACGCCGAGGCTGTGCAACAGATCAAGCACTGTCTTGGCCATCATCGGAGGACCGCAGAGGTAATATTCGATATCTTCGGGAGCTTCATGCTGCTTGAGATAGGTGTCACCCAACACGTTGGCGATAAAGCCGGCGGTGTACTTCACGCCCTGAGCATCTGCTTTCGGATCCGGACGGTCGAGTGCCAGATGGAAGTGGAAGTTCGGATATTCTTTTTCCAACTCGAGGAAGTCTTCCATAAAGAATACCTCGTCGATGCCACGTGCGCCATAGAAGTAGTGCATTTCACGGTCGCTCGTGTGGAGGGTTTTGAGCATGTGCATGATTTGTGCCCGGAGAGGTGCCATACCGGCGCCGCCACCTACCCAGATCATTTCACGCTTGGAGTCGAATACGGGGTGGAAGTCACCGAACGGTCCGCTCATGATACATTTGTCGCCCGGTTTGAGGCTGAAAATATATGACGATGCGATACCGGGGGATACCGGCATGAAGCCCGGTCCTTGCTCTTTCGGCTTGAATGGTGGCGTGGCGATACGTACGGTCAGCGTAATGATGTCGCCTTCATCCGGATAGTTGGCCATGGAATAGGCGCGGATGGTAGGTTCCGTATTCTTGCACTTAAGACCGAAAATGCCGAATTTCTCCCATACCGGGATGTAGAGATCGCCGATCATGCTCTTGTCGATGTCTTTATCGTAGTCCATCTCGTATGCGGGAATCTTGATCTGTGCATAAGAACCGGGGACGAAGTCCATGTGCTCGCCGGGAGGAAGGGCCACTTTGAATTCTTTGATGAATGAGGAGACGTTCTTGTTGCTGATGACCGTACATTCCCATTCTTTTACGCCGAATACCTCTTCAGGCACGTTGATGATCGCATTTTCCTTGATTTTGGACTGACATGCCAAGCGATAGTGCTGTTTGATTTGTTTGCGGGAGAAGAATCCTTTCTCTGTCGGAAGAATTTCTCCGGCTCCCTCTTCTATGATACATTTGCACTGGCCGCATTTACCGCCGCCACCGCATGCCGATGACAGGAAGATGCCTCCGCCCTGCAGTGCGGCAAGCGCCGTGGTGCCGATCGGGGTATCGATTTCCTTTTTGCCGTTGACGGTAATATGCACGTTGCCAGACGGCATCAATTTAGCCTTGATAATGAGAAGCAAAGCCACGAGAAGCAATATGACCACCAGGAAGATGACAATTGCTGAAATGATAGTTGCTGAATTCATTTGTTTTCTGTCTGATTAACGATTAAAGCTTAATACCGCTGAAGCTCAGGAAGGCCATGGCCATGAGCCCGGTAACGATGAACGTGATGCCAAGACCCTTGAGCGGGGCCGGAATATTGCTGTAGGAAAGTTTTTCGCGGATGGCAGCGACGCAGGCAATGGCGAAAAGCCAGCCGAGACCGGAGCCGAGAGCATATACCGTGGCTTCACCTACATTCGAGAACTCACGCTGTTGCATAAAAAGCGAGCCGCCGAGGATGGCGCAGTTAACAGCGATGAGCGGCAGGAAGATACCGAGCGAACCGTAAAGGGCAGGGAAGAATTTTTCCACGACCATTTCGACGATCTGGACGATAGCCGCAATCACAGCAATGAAAAGAATGAAACTCAGATAAGAGAGGTCAACTGTGGCAAATGAGGGATCAAGCCATGCCAATGCACCTTCTTTAAGAATATATGTATCGAGCAGATAGTTGACAGGAAGTGTCACCACGAGCACGAAAGTCACTGCGGCTCCCAAACCTACGGCCGTCTTCACCGTCTTGGAGACTGCAAGATATGAGCACATTCCTAAAAAGAGTGCGAATATCATGTTGTCAATGAAGATTGACTTGACGAATAGATTTACGTATTCCATAATGTGTTGTTGTTATTGTTAATCGTCCTGAAGTTCCGGATTCTTAGCACGCAGATACCAGATGATGCAGCCCAGCAGGATCAGGGCAGATGCCGGCATTACGAAAAATCCGTTGTTGACATAACCATACTGTTCTGCCCAGCCCAGCACGTTGTAACCGAAGAGCGTACCGGAACCGAAGAGTTCGCGGAAGGTGGCCACGACAAAGAGAATGATGGCATAGCCAAGGCCATTGCCCAAACCGTCGAGGAAGGAAGGCCACGGTTTGTTGCCGAGGGCGAACGCTTCAAGACGGCCCATCAGGATACAGTTCGTGATGATGAGGCCGACGTAAACGGACAACTGCTTGCTGACTTCAAAAGCAAAGGCTTTGAGGATTTCATTGACGACGATAACGAGCGCGGCCACAACGACGAGCTGTACGATAATACGGATACGGTTCGGGATTGTGTTGCGAAGCAATGAAATAATCACATTGGCGAAAGCGAGGACGACGGTTAACGATATGCCCATCACCAACGCCGGTTTCATCTGGGTGGTTACAGCAAGAGCTGAACAGATACCCAGAACCTGAACAACGACGGGGTTGTTTTTCCAGAGGGGACCGGCAAAAATGCCGGGTTTCTTATCTTCTGCCATGATTTACTTATTTTCTGATTGGATTTTTTGAAGGAAAGGCACATAACCTTTGATGCTGTTGCGAATCATGTCTGAAACGCCGTTGCTGGTAAGTGTGGCACCGGAAATGGCATCGATCTGATCGCCATTGGCAGTCTTTCCTTTTTTCAGGACGCTGACGGAACGGAAATCTCCGTCGATGAAAAGATGTTTGCCTGCGAAGGCCTTGGCGAAAGCGGGGTCATCCTTGATTTTTGCACCGAGGCCTGCGGTCTCACTGGCGTGATCGAACGTTGCGCCGGCAACGGTATTACCATCGTTTTCGACCGAAAGATAGCCCCAGATTTCACCCCAGAGACCTGCGCCATACAGACACATGATGTAGTAATCTTTGCCGTCGACATTGGCGACAAAAACCGGCAGCTGGGCATCGGCTTTTACCTCGCCTTTGGCAAATTGCTTTTTGGGTTCGATGGTAAATGCATTCGCACCCTCGACACGGTTTCCGTCAGGAGTGACTACAAACATGTTTTCGTCCATCTTGTATTCGTCCCAAAGTTCTGCTGCATTTTCAAAAGTCACGGTCTGACCTTTCTGGGCAAGAACATCGGAGATGGCACTGAGCACCTGTTGTTTCTTTTCTTTCTCGCTGTTCTCCTGCTGCTGCGGCTTGAGGCCGAGGGCTGCAACCGACAGAACAACTGCTACAAGTACGGTGAGCACCGTAGCATAAATCACTGTATATGTATTACTGTTACGATTCATGACTGTCAGTATTAAGAATTTGCTTTCAAACGTTTTGCTCGTTTGCTGATATTGTTCTCAACGACGTAGTGGTCGATAAGCGGAGCCACTGCATTACCGAGGAGTACGGCCAACATGGCGCCTTCCGGATAGCCAGTGTTGAACATACGGATCAAAATGGCCATGATGCCGATGAATGCGCCGTAAATGAATTTACCGGTATTGGTGCGGCAACCTGTGACAGGGTCCGTGGCCATGAAGACGGCTGCGAAAGCGAAACCGCCCAGGCAGAGCTGCTGCGCTACGGTGGGGGCGGAAGCATTGCAGGCTGAAATGATGGCACTCATCAGGGCGCCTCCGGCAAAAACACTGAGCATGATGCGCCAGCTTGCAACGCGGGTGGCCAGCAGGATGACTGCACCGATCAGAATTGCCAGGGTCGATGTTTCACCGATGGAACCGGGAATCGTACCCAGGAATGCGCTCATCGTATCGAAAGTATCGGGGGTGAATGTTCCTTCAGCGACATCGGCCAGCGGAGTAGCGCAGGAATAGCCGTCGATGGCTTCGCTGCCTGTCAATGCGTTACCTGTGCGGACGAATACCGAGGTACCGCTCATGGCCGTCGGGTAGGCGAAGAAAAGGAATGCACGGGTTACAAGGGCCGGGTTGAAGATATTCATACCGGTACCGCCGAAGATTTCTTTGGCAAAAACGACCGAGAAAGCCGTGGCGATGGCGATCATCCACAACGGGGTTTCCACCGGAACGACCATCGGGATGAGGATACCCGTAGCCAGGAATCCTTCTGCCACTTCTTCATGCTTATAGGCCGCGATACAGAATTCGATACCGAGACCGACGACGTAGCTGACGATGAGCTTAGGCAGCACGGCGAGGAATCCGTATAGGAATTCCATCCAGAAGCCCGGCTGTTCGCCCACGGCAAGGTAATGCTGGTAACCAACGTTCCACATGCCGAACAGCAGGGCTGGCATCAGGGCGATGATCACCATCGTGATGACGCGTTTCGAGTCTACACTATCGTGTACCTGCACACCGCGACGCGGGGCCGTGGTAGTAGGAACGAACAGGAAAGTATGGAATGCGTCGAAGAAAGACCAATACTTCTCATATTTGCCGCCTTTTTCAAATTGAGGGGCAATCTTTTCGTTGATATATTTATTCAGCTTGTTCATTTGTCTGTCTCCTCTCTTATTCCATTTCTTTCTTCAAACGGGCCAAGCCATCGGCAATGGTCTTTTGAATTTCTGTTTTAGATGCGTCAACAAATTCACACAGGGCGAAGTCTTCCGGAGCCACCTCATAGATGCCGAGTGCCTCCATCTTGTCGATATCATAGGCCAGCACTGCTTTATAAAGGTGTTCGGGATAAATATCCATCGGGAAGACCTTTTCCCATTCGCCGGAAACGATCAGGGCGCGGCGGCCGCCTTTCAGCCGGGCGTCTAATGTCCAGGATTTCTTGCAGAAAAGGTTTTTCAGAGCCGAAAGGCTTGAGAAACTGGTACTGTAACGGTTCAGACCGGGAGTGGCCCAGCCGAAGAGTTCTGCGTTCTCACCACCGTCGGGGATAACGGTAACCGTGTTGTCGTAAAAACCGAGTGTTCCCTCTTTGCCGACGTTGGCGCCGGTGAGGACGTTACCGGAGATATAACGTTGGGTGTAGTCTGCGCCTTTGACCTTTCCTGCCACGATAGCGGCGATGCTGGTTCCGGCCGTTACTTTCACGCATGCGGGACTGACGATTTCAGAGCCGGCCACGCTGACGGTGCGGGTAAAATCGAGTTTGCCTTGCAGGGCGCGGCCGACGATGATGAGGTCATAAGCGCTGGCTGTCCATACGATTTCGCCTTTATTAATGGGCTTGGTATGGTTAATCTGTATACCTACATTACCTGCCGGGTGAGGACCGTCGAAAGCGGTAATCACGGCATCTTTCAACTGGAGGTTGTAGCCGGCCTTTACGCCTACGTAAACCTTTCCTGTGGTCAGTTTTGCCAGTGCGGAGATGGCTGTCTGGAGAGCATCTTCATCGCCTTTTACTGCAAAAGCGAAGTCAGGGGCTAACGGTGCCGAGTCGAATGCGCTCACGAAAATGTCGCGAGGGCTGTCGGCCGGATTAGCCACCGTGTTGTAGGGGCGTTGCTTGATGTAAGGCCAAACGCCGGCTTCCAGCATGGCGTTTTTGATTTCTTCGGCCGAAGCTGCTGTTCCGATAGCTTGGATGTTAACACTCGTGTTCTGGCTGTCTTTTTTTACCACAATGCCGAGCACTTTGCGTCGCTCACCGCGGTTTACGGCCTCAACGGTACCGCAAACGGGACTGACGAACTTGATTTCCGGGTGAAGTTTGTCGACCATGAGGGGTGTGCCCACCTGGACGATGTCACCGGCTTTGACAACGACTTTCGGGGTAATACCGGTAAAATCATCGGGCACGAGGGTGAACTTACCGTCATCCTTGATGCTCGTGTATTTCATTTCCGGTTGTCCCGTCAAGTTGATGTCCAAACCTTTTCTGAGCTTGATCACACTTGCCATTAAATATGAATTAGTTGAATGAAAATATAATTAACACAATAAACGGTTGCAAATTTAGAAAAAAATATCAGATTCATGGAGAGATACCCCGCCGATAATTGAAATAAACAACCGGCAAGGGGAATGCAAAAAGTGCATTGAAAAGTAGAGGTTGCAAATGTTTTTGACTTGATTGTGCGGGGTGGACGGTTGGAGGAGGTATTTTACTATCTTTTTACTGCGTCGTGCCTTGTATGTCGATATGTTTGCTATATTGGTAAAAGGTTTTTACGGTTCGGTTTTACACGACGAATATCTGTAGTTTTTTTCTTGAAGTTGTCCGGATACTGGTTGTTATTTGTCTTTGCACCGATGGTTTATTTGTCGGGAAAGTCGTGATAGGGCATAACGTCGATATCGTTCTTGCCTCTTATCTCATATATGCAGCTATCCGGTTTCTGTTCTTGTTTCACAGGAGCAATGCTTGCGGGGTAAAAGAAAAGAGCCCGACGAGGAATCGGACTCTTTAAAGATATCGGCATTATATCGGTCGCCTGACCTTTGGGGGATAGGTTTTACCTTGAAACGGTCCCCGGTTTTTCTGGCGCCGGTGCCGCATTATTGCATTTCCACCTGCAACGGATTGGCAAGTTTCTGGGAATATTCTGACAGATAGGTCTCCCAAGTCTGCATGTCAGGCATATCGCCCTTGCTCCAGCTGGAACCGAAATAATATTCGTAGGAAGTAGTCGGCTGGTAGTCGGCAATGGAGATCACGTGACCGGAGGCGCCGCCGCGTTCTTTCGTAGATTCAACGGTGGTGAACCATTCCGGACGGGCCGCTTTCATGGTCGGGCATACGGCGCCGACATAAATGACACCGTTACCATTGTTCACATTGTCGGTGAGGTCGGCGTAAGCGATGTATTTTTCTTCTGTGTTGACGGCCAGAGTGTCGGTATTTTCCGGATGGATAACCAGACCGGTAACAACCTCTGTTTCTTTGGTCAGCCCGTCATATACTACAGAACAATAATTGAGGCGGGAACCTTTCATGGCCGAAACGATGCGGTGTTCGGTTACGATGTCATTGCCGATCTGAGTCGGGTTGTAGGAGAGGAGCACGGTGAAACGGAGCGGACCGTTTTCAAGAATCTCATAAGTCTTGTAGCAATACGGATAGATGATCTTGCCGTTGTCGTAAATCGCTGCCGTTCCGCCGCCAAGGGTCGGACCTACCTTATAGCAATCGAGACCGGTGCCGTGGTCCACATGGTAGCTGACGGAGTGATAAAATTCTGCGGCTTCATCCTGTTTGCCGGCGGCTTTGAGCGAGTCTACCGTGCTCTGGCTGCCCAGCTCCTTGCTGTAACGTTCGTCTACGACCGGAGTGGTGACACTCTTGGTCCAGACATCATAGCCGAATGCGCGTTCGCCGGAAGCCTGCAGGGCGGGACCGTAGAGACGATAGGCGCTGTATTCGTTTTCCCAGGCGATATCGTCCACACGCTCCGGATAGTGTTTGCCGAAGACGGTGGCCTCGAATGTTTCCGGTGTGCCGGCTTTGAAAGTATAGAGCGCGGTGCCGGAGGCGGCTACGGTGGCGGGGAACAGAAGGGTCTGCTGGTCGCCGGCTATCTGGTAGGGTACCTGTTTGCCTGCGGCATCGAGAATGATGAGGCTGGCGTCGGTTGCGAGCTTAAGACTGTCTTTGATGGCGATATAATCTACGGTAACCAGTTCTTCCGCACGATTCAGATCGATGGGATTGGTAACCGCAAAGGTGATGGCCGGTTCATTTTTCTGCGAAGTGCAGGCTGCCAGCATTCCGGTGGCCAAAACGGAATAGAGAATCTGTTTTTTCATGTTGTGAGCGGTTTTGATTTAACGAACTTGTGAGGCCACTATCCTGCAAAGGGTGATGGCCTCACAAATGTATGATAAAAACTTATTTGGGTTGTTTTCCGATATAAGCGAGAATACCTCCGTCCACATACAAAATATGACCGTTCACAGCATTGGAAGCCTCGGATGCCAGGAAGACGGCCGGGCCGCCCAATTCGGCCGGGTCGAGCCAGCGGCCGGCCGGAGTTTTGGCGCAGATGAAGGTGTCGAACGGATGACGGCTGCCATCGGGCTGGATTTCACGCAAAGGTGCGGTCTGAGGAGTGGCGATGTAGCCGGGGCCGATACCGTTGCACTGGATGTTGTATTCGCCGTATTCGGAGCAGATGTTGCGGGTCAGCATCTTGAGACCGCCCTTGGCTGCGGCATAGGCAGAAACCGTCTCGCGGCCCAGTTCGGACATCATGGAGCAGATGTTGATGATCTTGCCATGACGGCGGCGCATCATGGACGGAAGAACGGCCTTGGCCACGATGAACGGACCGACGAGGTCGATGTCGATCACCTGCTGGAACTCGGCACGCTTCATTTCGTGCATCGGGATGCGCTTGATGATACCGGCGTTGTTGACCAGAATGTCGATTTCACCTACCTCTTTCTCGATCTGAGCTACGAGGGCGGTGACCTGATCTTCGTTGGTTACGTCGCAGACATAACCGTGGGCATCGATGCCTTCTTCTTTATAAGAGGCCAGACCTTTGTCGACGAGTTCTTGTTTGATATCGTTGAATACGATGGTTGCGCCGGCGGCGGCAAAGGCCTTGGCGATGTTGAATCCGATACCGTAAGAGGCACCTGTGACGAGTGCGATCTTACCTTCCAGTGAAAATGGATTTGACATAAGTATTTATGTGTATTAAATTGTTGGTTGTCTGATAGTAATGTTGAAAGAGGTATCCCCGGAACCGATGGCCCGGGGATATGGGTTCCGGATATGTTTATCGCAGTTCGTTTTCCTTGTAGAAATCCTGATCGCCGTAGTCGAGGTTTTCGCCGCCCATACCCCAGATGAAGGTATAGTTGGAGGTTGCTGCGGCAGAATGGATAGACCATTCGGGAGAGAGGACGGCCTGTTCGCCTTCCATCCAGATGACGCGCGTTTCCTGTGGCTCGCCCATGAAGTGGCAGACAGCCTGTCCCTTCGGAACTTCAAAATAGAAGTAGGCCTCCATGCGGCGGCTGTGGGTATGTGCCGGCATGGTGTTCCAGACAGAACCGGGTGCGAGTTCGGTCATACCCATCTGAAGCTGGCAGGTGGGCAGTACCTGGCTGACGAGCATACGGTTGATGACGCGGTCGTTGGAACCCTCCATGGAGCCGAGTTTCAGAATGTTGGCCTCAGCCTTGGTCACTTTTTTGTCCGGATAGGTCGTGTGGGCCGTGCAGGAATTGAAGTAGAATTTAGCCGGATTGGCTGCGTCGTTGCTTGCAAAAGTCACATTGCGGTCGCCGCGGCCTAAATAGAGAGCTTCTTTGTAGCCGAGTTCGAATTTCACGCCGTCGACCTCCACTGTGCCGTTGCCGCCGACATTGAAAATACCGATTTCGCGACGGGTCAGGAAGTAGTCGGCCTTCAACGGATCGATGGCCTCCAGCGGAAGCACTTCGTTGACCGGCATGGCACCGCCCACAACCATACGGTCGTACATGGAATAGACCATATTCACTTCGTCGGCTGTGAAGAGGGTGGGAATCAGGAATTCTTTGCGGTTGCGGGCCGTGTCATAATGTTTGGCATCGGCCGGATGGGAAGCATACCGCAGTTCGTAGTTTGTTTTCATTTCTAAAATTTTTCGGTTAATTATATTATTGTGTAATAGTCTCTAAAAGAAATTGCGCCGCCTTAACAGCGACGCAAATATAACTACTTCTTTGAGAATTACGAAATTTTTGTTTATAATTATTGAAAATGATCCGTAAATGCCTCTTGTTACGGTCTTATGACCTGATGGCCGAATCGCGCAGGATGAGATCGTGTTTGACAATGATGTTCGATGGTTTTTTGAACTGTTCTTCGTTGTCGTTCTTGATGCGGGAAAGCAACAGCTGTGCCGTGACCTCGCCGATGCGCTGCTGATGGAGGTCGAAAGAAGAGAGCGGGGTGCCCAGATAATTGTCGAGCGGCTCATTGGCAACACCGATGAAGGCGATGTCGTGGGGAATCTGTAACCCCTTGTGTCTGAAAATGTCGATGGCGGTGATGGCCGAGAAATCGCCAGCCGAAAAAATACCGTCCGGCCGGTTTTCGATGGAAAGGATTTTTTGTGCCGCTTCGGTGCCGGTCTCCAGCGTGATGCTGTTGGAGAAAACCCATTCCTCTTTGTAAATAAGCCCCAGATCCTGAAGCGCCTGTTTATAACCGTTGAAGCGATCGATGTAGGATTTCAGTGTAAGCGGGCCGGCAAAATGTCCGATTTTCATACATCCGGCTTTATAGAGTTGCACGACGGCATCATATCCGATTTGGAAATTATCGTTGGTCACCACATCGATGTCGTTGGCCTGCGGGACGCGGTCGAAGAAGACGATGGGTGTGTTGTGCAACATGCATTCTTCGGCATATTGCTGCTTGGAAGATTCTATGGAGAGGGAGATGGCCAGTCCGTCAACCTTTTTGGACAACATGGCGTGGACGGCTTTCTGTTCTTCTTCCTGTGACTCGTTGCTGGCCGCGATGATGACGCTGTATCCCATCTTTTTAGCCGTTTCCTGGAAACAGCTGATGATGGTGGCGAAAAAGTTTCGGTCGATGCGCGGCACGATGATGCCCAACACCTGTCCTTTGCCGGTGCGCAGATGATGGGCCACGGGATCAGGCTGGTAATTGAGTTCCTTGGCCAGCGCTTGCACAGCCGAGCGCATCTTGAGACTGATGCGCGGATTATTTTGCAGCGCCCTCGATACGGTCGATGCCGTAGTGTTAAGCTGTTGCGCCAAATCGTAAATGGTAACTTTGTTCCTTTCAACCATAATCGAACCTTATACTTAGCATGATAACTTCATGAAAAAAGATGTGGTGGCAAATATAGCCGGATTTTGAAGATAAACCAACGACGAATGAAAAAATGTTGCAAATTAGGGCTGTTTTGTTACCAGAATTACAAAAAAATGGCTATTTTGTGGAATAGTGTTTCTTTTTGTAGCCCATTGACAATGTTTTTACGGTTCATTTGCCATTTTTTAGAGTGCTGGTCAAGCGATAAAAGTTTCTGGAAATATTGGGGTCGGTTTCTTATCCCGGAGATCTTTGCGCGTGTGACATTTACCTTTATTTATATTATATAATATGAGAAAACAGGATGGACAGAAGTCTTTTTCACCGGCACGGAAATCGGTCGGTGTGTTTGTTCGGCGCGAAATCGCGAAATTGGAAGAACAGGGGCGCTGGGGATGTGCCCGCAAATATATGGAAACCTGGCGTAGTTTCTCTGCTTTTCTGGAGGGAGGGGAACTGAAGTTCGTCGAGTGGGACGGCGACTTGGTCGGACGATATGCCGCCTGGCTTTCCGCCCGAGGCGTTTGCCGCAACACGCTTTCGTTCTATATGCGATGTCTGCGGGCGCTTTACAATAAGGCTGCGGAGGTCGGGATTCCGCTG
This sequence comes from uncultured Prevotellaceae bacterium, assembly GCA_964567855.1. Classification (GTDB taxonomy): domain Bacteria; phylum Bacteroidota; class Bacteroidia; order Bacteroidales; family UBA3663; genus Liminaster. Next base: position 1,645 of record CAZMOE010000018.1, on the reverse strand, counting down.
GCCGCCGACCCTTTCCGCCGTGTCTATACGGGCATTGACAAAACCCGCAAGCGCGCAGTCGATGGGCAATGGCTGATGCGTCTGCGCGAGGCTGACCTGCAACGACAGCCGGCGCTCCGGCGTACGCGCGACGTCTTCCTGTTCAGTTTTTACGCCCGCGGCATGGCCTTTGTCGATATCGCATACCTGAGGAAGGAGAATATTTCCTGTCGGATGCTCTCCTATGTGCGTAGGAAGACGGGGCAGCAACTCTGGATCCGGCTCGAACCCTGTATGCAGGAGATCCTGGAACGCTATAACGACCCCTCATCCCCTTATTTATTCCCCTTTCTTCGCGCCAACGACCCCGTACAGGCTTACCGGCAGTATCTTGCTGCATTGAACAACTACAATAAATGTTTGCACCGCCTTTCGGCATGCTTGGCCTTGTCCCCTTCGCTTTCGTCGTATGTGGCGCGTCATTCCTGGGCCACACAGGCCCATCGGTTGCAGGTGCCGATCTCCGTTATCAGCGAAGGGATGGGACACACATCCGAGAAAACGACGCGGATCTATCTCTCATCGCTTCATCACGCCGTGGTGGATGATGCCAACCAGGCCGTCATTGCTTCGATATTGTGACCGGATGGACGGCGTCGGGGAAGAGTGACTTCTTCCCCGGCAATTTTGTCTTTGTTTAATTGCTGATGTTATGGCCGGTCAGTAGCACTTTGCTGCTTTTCCCTGATTCTAATGATGGGGCTTTTGAAACTTTTTTTAATATAGTCTTCGTCTTGGATCCTTTTGGGAAAATTGCCGAATTAAGATTAATAGTAAATAAAAAACGAAAAAAATTGTATGTTTTATTTATTTTCAATATCTTTGCTGCCGAAGAATTACCGCAGAAAGTGTATTTAAGTATGAAGTCAACGGTTGGTATTTCTTTCAATGAATATTTAATTTGCTTTAAGTCAAGAGAATATAAAACTCTGATGGAGCTAAGGGTATGTCCATACAGCAAGAAAAGAACCTCCCGAATCAACCTGAAACCGATCTTTCTTGGTTCGTTTTGAATGCCGTTTTCGGACGGGAATTGCGGGTAAAGGAATTATTGGAAATACAAGGTATCGAGGCTTTTGTGCCGATGCGCTATCTCATTAAAATGAAGCGTGGCCATAAAGAGCGTGTTTTGGTTTCCGCCATCAGCAATTTCGTTTTTATACACACTACCAAAGAAATTTTAGAGAGTTTCAAATCCGATTTACAGTCGCAATACGGTTATCCGACCTATTTCGTTACAAGGAAAATCGGGGACCGGCGTGTTATTATCACCGTCCCGGATCAGCAGATGCGTGAATTTATCCGCATTGCCAGTCAATTGGAAGAAGATGTCCTTTACTTTCCGCCCGAAGAAATTCAATTGGAAAAAGGTGATCGCGTTCGCATCATTGGCGGAAATCTGGACGGTCTCGAAGGCACTCTCTTAAAAGTGAAAGGCAAGCGCAGCAAGCGGGTAGTGGTCAGCATTGCCGGCGTTGCCGCCGTCGCTGCCTATTACATCTCTCCCGATTTGATTCAAGTGATTTCACGGGGAAGTGAAAAAGGGAGCGCTGGAAAATAGTCTTCTGCAACTTTCTTTTATTGTACAATCATATTTTCCCGAATG